>JBEKPL010000004.1:0-62047 GCA_049520815.1 Candidatus Limnocylindrales bacterium | reverse complement strand
GAGGAGGGCGAAGGTTATATGATCTATCAGATGTCAAGGGTCAGGAGTTCTAGTGCGCCGGCGCCGACCGGTAACAGGCGGGCTTGTTGATCAGCGGGCAGGGAAGGCGCGCCTTAGGCGACCAGCGAGTGCCAGGAGCTAACAGGTAAGCATGAGCAGCCTCAAGAAGGGAAAGCGTATCGCGATTGCCGGGATGATCTTGCTTTTCCTCCTAGCATTCCGGTGGTCCGTTGTCTTTCATGTTCCAACGTATAGCCTCAGGCTGTATCGGGCGATTCAGCTTTCTAGGGGCATGGACGGGACCGCTGTACACTCTCTTCCAATCTCTCACCGGCTCGACGCGAAACAATGCGAGAACGCCTCGGTGAGACGAAAGGCGGTCCTAGAGGCACTAAGCGAAGCAGACAGTACGTCCCAGCGTTTGGTGTTAGGAGCGGATCGGGACTTTTCGCTTGACCATATTGTTGATCGCGCCTTTGGGGTCAGGTTTCACCTTCCATTCGATGCTGGCTTTCGAGAGGATTTGCCCGCGAAGATTAATAGGAGCTTTCCGTATGGGATAGGCGGCATCGCCTTGCGTCCCTCCCTCCTTATGAATTTCTCTTCGATTGGCGCGCTGAATGCTTATATTTACACCTCAGTCGACCGCATGCGAATCAGG
Source organism: Candidatus Limnocylindrales bacterium (assembly GCA_049520815.1). GTDB lineage: Bacteria > Chloroflexota > Limnocylindria > Limnocylindrales > CSP1-4 > Fen-1039. The sequence continues at coordinate 61,386 of JBEKPL010000004.1, read as the reverse complement.
GCGATCCTCGAGACTGGGGCATGCACGATTCAGGTTACGCTCCTCCCCTGGGTTTTCATGGATTGGAATGCCTACAGGGAAGGCTATAATGCCTCGCTTGCGTCCCATTACACAGACGCCGCAGGTGACAAAGATTTTCTCGTGACGCGCATGGCAGTCAATGGCGTCTTTGGCCCTCAGGTGGATTACCATCACGGAATAGAGGCGGAGCTCCCGCGCTTGGAGGAATTTGTTCGCGTGCTCAATGCCCACGGGATCATCACCTTTGCCAAGCACTTCGGGTATCGCGCCGACTACCGACGGGATTCCCACGGAGTGATTCCGACGAATGGGAGGGTGGATGTCCATGAGGAGGTGGTGAGGGAGGTTACCCCTCTGCGACAATTCGTCTCCGAGGACATGGCCGTCTTGGATCAGATCCTCCAGCAGGGCACTGCGAACGCGGGGATTATGGTGGGCCATCATGTGCTCGAGGCGATCGACCCCGAGCGACCAGCCAACGCCGAGCCCGTCGACGGTCGCTCCGACGATGCCTGAAGCGCTGCCGGCCCCGACGGCCACCGCATCTGCGGCCGTGCCGTCCGCCACGCCCGCTGGGTCGCCCGCGGCCGGCGCGGTCACGAGCCTTCGGGTCCGCGAGAGGCCGGTCTCCTCTGGACCGATCGACTCGATTCTCCACTGGTTGTTCGGCGGCTTCTTCGGCTGGTAGAAGCGGCCGCGGGCTGCACGCCCCGCCTCTACCCCCTGGCTCACGATTGACTACACTGCGGGCGTGCCTAGCCAACCGCCGGTTCGGTCTCAACCAGAGGCGCTCTCTCCCGCACCGGGTCGCGCCCCGTCGAGTTCGGACGGCACGATCCTCGAGGCCCGCAACCTGACCAAGAGCTATCGCCTGGGCAGCCGCGAGGTTCAGGCCTTGCGAGGCGTCTCGCTCCAGGTTCGCCGAGGCGAGTTCGTGGCCCTGATGGGACCCTCCGGGGCCGGCAAGAGCACGCTGCTCCAGCTGCTCGGCGGGCTCGACAGGCCCACCAGCGGCGAGGTCGTGCTCGACGGTGAGGTGATCAGCCGCCTGAGCGACGCGCAGGCGACCCGCCTTCGACGCGAGAAGACAGGCTTCGTCTTCCAGTTCTTCAACCTCATTCCGCTTCTCGACGTCTATGAGAACGTGGCCCTGCCCTTCACGATCGCCGGCGTCGACCCGCGCCACGGAGACGCAGCGGCCCGGATCAGCGAAGTCCTGGGGCTCGTGGATCTCCTCGGCCGCGAGCACAACCGGCCCGACCAGCTCTCGGCCGGCGAGCAGCAGCGAGTGGCTCTGGCCAGGGCTCTCGTCTCCCGGCCCGCGATCCTGCTTGCCGACGAACCCACGGGCAACCTGGACTACGCCACGGGCGGTCAGATCCTCGTCCAGCTGTGGCGTTCCTGCGACGAGCTGGGCCAGACCATCGTGCTCGTGACCCACGAAGCCCGAGCTGCCGCGCATGCCGACCGCGTCCTGGTTGTGGGCGACGGCAAGATCCGGGACGAGATCGAGCTGGGTCGCCGGACCGATCGGCGCGCCGGACCGCTCATCGCTCGCCTCGCCCAACTGGGCCTGTAGCCCGTGAGGCGCCTCTCATCGCTGGCGTGGCGGAGCCTGCGCGCCCGATCGCTGCGCAGCTTCCTGACGATCGTCGGCGTGGCCCTGGGCGTGGCCGTGTTGTTCGCTTCGCTCTCGGCCGGTGCGACGATGGACGCGGCCGTGGACCGTGCCGCGTCGGACGAGATCGGCCGGGCCGTTGTGCGGATAGGGGCCCTCGAGGAGCGCGGCCTGAGCCCGGCGGCGGTCCTCGTCGCGGAGAAGACCGTGGGCGTCTCGGTGGCCGCCCCGGCCCTGCAACGGAAGACCTATCTGGCCGCGAGCCCGAGCCAGACGGCCTCGGCCAAGCTTCCGGCTCCGGTGACCGTGCTGGGCATCGACCCGGTGCGCGAGATTGCGCTCCACGACATGCCGTTGACTTCCGGCCGGCTTCTCGCCGCTACCGACAACCAGTCCGCACTGATCACCGAGACCATGGCGGCGCAGGAGCGGCTCGGAGTAGGGAACTCGATCTCGCTCAACGGGACGGTTGCCGCGGGCCCGCAGCCCTACCTCATCGTTGGCATCGTCGCCGGCGACGGTCCGCTCCCGGATGCCGGCGGCCGCCTGGTCGTCGTTCCACTCGGGTCGGCCCAGACCCTCTTCGGGACGACGGGCGTGAGCCGGGTGGACCTGGGCGCGGAGGCGGGCACGTCCGCCGACGCATTGATCGGCCGGCTGGAGGCGACGATCACCAGCGAGCCGTACCTTCTGTCCAAGCAGGCCGACGTGGCCAACTCGCTCAGGGCGGAGATGGCCGACTTCCGCAGTGCCCTGCTGCTGGTTGCCGCCGTCGTCCTTTTCGCCGCCGCGTTCCTCATCTTCAACACCCTCTCGATGACGGTTGCGGAGCGGACCCGGGAGATAGGACTGCTGCGTGCCGCTGGAACCACCCGCTCGCAGGTCATGAGCGTCGTCCTGCTGCAGGCTCTCGTCCTGGGTGGCGTGGGCTCGGTGCTGGGCGTCCTGGGCGGTGTGGCCCTGGCCGCTCTGACCCTCTCCTCGGTGCAGTCCTCAGGGCCAATCACCCTGGCCGCACCGAGCATATCGGCCGGCTCCGTCGCCCTGGCCGCTGTCATCGGCGTTGCGGTCACCCTGGCCGCATCACTGGAGCCGGCCTGGCGAGCGGGCCGCATCCCGCCTGTGGACGCGCTTCGCCGCGGTCTCGCCGGAGGGGCGGCCGGGGCGGTCCGGCTGCGCTGGCTCGCTTTGGTCTTCGGAGTCGTGGCGGTTGTGGCCCTGGCAATCTGGCCCAGCGGCAGCGGCGGAGAGGTCCGCAGAGGAGCCGTGACCTCGGGCGGCGTGTCGGGCTTGTGGGGTCCGCTCGCGGTCTACGGCTCGCTGCTCCTTGCGGTCCTGCTGGTGCCCCGTCTCCTGGGGCCGTTGGTGCGAGTTGCGGGCATTCCATTCCGGATCTTCCGCAACGAGGAGCGCCTGGCCCGCAGCTCTCTGGCCCGCGACCCGAGTCGCACCGCCCTCACTGCCGGGGCGCTCGTTGTCGGCCTGGCCATGGTCGTGGCCCTGGGAACCGCGGCGCAGGACATGCGCAAGATCGGCGCCGCCTGGCTTGCCGAGACGATACCGGGGAGTGAGCTGCTGACCTCGATACGCCCGGTTTCCACGTCGGACCCGATTCGCGACGAGCTGGCCCGCATGCCGGGCGTGAAGTCCGTATCGCCGATCGGGTTGTTCGGGGTTCCGTATCAGGGCGTGCGCCAGGAAGCGGCCGCCATCGTGGGTGGCGACTACCTGACCGACGGACGGCTGGTCTTCGTCTCTGACGGGGGCGATCGGACGGCGGCTCTGGCGGCGCTCGACGCCGGCGGCTCAGTCATCGTTCCCAGGTCGCTGGCGGATCAGGTCGGAATTCGCGTGGGCGACGAGCTGGCGTTCGATACAGGCCCCACGCCGACCCGGCTGCGGGTGGCGGGCATCGTTGCCCACTCGATACCGGCCGGGGCCGAGGAGGCGATCCTCATCGGCTGGCCGGATGCTCTTGGGCCGTTCGGTGCCACCGGGGCCGACTTCTACGCGGTTCGGTATGGGCCAGGGCAGGAGTCGTCGTCACGAGAGGCGCTCGATGCCGCGGCCGCGCTGTACGCCCTCGAGCCCAGCTCCCTGGACCGCGTGCAGGGAACCGTCGGCGATGCCCTGGATCGCATCTTCCGCCTTCTCGATGCGCTGGCCCTGATCGCGGTCCTGGTGGCCGGCCTGGGCATGGCGAACACGTACTCGATGAGCGTCCTGGAGCGGGTCCGCGAGATCGGCGTGCTTCGCGCCACCGGCATGACCAGCGGCCAGGTTTGGGGCATGGTCGTGGTGGAAGCCGGCCTGCTCGGCATCTGCGGCGCGATCGTCGGGGCGCTGGTCGGGTTGATCGCCGGAGCGCTCCTGGTTGGCTGGTCCAGTGGAGGCTTCGGGCTCGTCTTCGAGCCGCCGTGGGTGTCGATCGCGCTGGCGGTGGTTTTCGGCGTCCTGGTCAGTATCGCGGCGTCGATCTACCCCGCCGGACTGGCCAGCCGCATTTCGATCGTTCGGGCGCTGCAGCACGAGTAGCCCGAATGGCTGGCCATGCGGTCCCGCTGAGGCGCTTCATCGGACCGGCCCGCCCTCCTCGCGCCCCCGTTTGCTACACTCTGCCACCTGACCGGCAGTACGAGTCCAGGTCACAGCCGCGCCGCCATCACAAGGAACCCGACGCATGCTAGCGACCCCGCAGTTGCACCGCCTGCCAATAGCTGAACGTGGCATCACCCTGGGCGATTTCCTCGTGCCGATTCGGATCGGTGAGCGTATGGGCTCCAGGCTCCGCCACGTCGCCTTGATCTGCGTCGGTGCGGTGTTCATCGCCGTCACAGCCAACGTCGCGTTCCGCCTGCCAGACAACCCGGTTCCGGTCACAGGCCAGACGCTCTCCGTGCTGGTCGTCGGCGGGGCCCTGGGCCTCCGCCGCGGGCTGCTCTCGGTCGCCCTGTACTTGGCCCTCGGCCTCTTCCTGCCCGTCTACGCTAACCAGGCCCACGGCCTTGGCACCATCGCCAGCGTCGGCGGGAGCGGCGTGGCGATTGCACCGGTCGGCGGCTACCTAGTCAGCTTCCTCTTCGCCGCGGCCCTGGTTGGGTGGCTGGCGGAGAACGGTTGGGACCGCCACATCGGCGGTGCCGTCGGAGCGATGATCCTGGGCGAGGTCGCGATCTACCTCATCGGCGTGCCGTGGCTGGCCGTATCGCTGCACCTCTCGCCGCAGGTCGCGATCGAGAAGGGCCTGACGCCCTTCCTGATCGGAGACACGATCAAGCTCGCCATCGCGGCCGGGATCTTCCCGTGCGCGTGGTGGATCGTGGGGCGCCGCGCCGGCGACCGGTAGTCCCGACACAGAGCCGCCCGCGCGCGGCGCTTGCTCGCTGTCGACCGTCGCTCCGCACATAGCCGCAAGCGGCTCAGAGTGCTGCGCGAGCGGTCGCAGCTCCCGTCGCCGCGCGGCGCTTGCTCGCTGTCGACCGTCGCTTCGCACATAGCCGCAAGCGGCTCAGAGTGCTGCGCGAGCGGTCGCAGCTCCCGTCGCCGCGCAGCCCATCACGAGCGGCGGCACCGCGGCGCGGCGCATCTGCCTAGAGGCGCGCCCACTCGTCCGGGCCGAGCTCGCCTACGCCAAACAGCCTCAGGCACGGCTCCAGACCCTCGATTGTGACCGGCACAAGCTCGCGCCGCCACGTGTCTCGCGTCACACGGACGCGGCTTTCGACCACGCGCTCGCCGGCCACGGCAAAGACCTCCTCGCCGTTGGGCGCGTAGCCGAGCTTCTCGGAGATGCGAGCCGAAGCGGCGTTGCCGGGGAAGTAGCCGGACTCGGCTCTCTCGGCGCCCAGGCCGTCGAAGGCGAGGGCGAGGACGGCAGCACGCATCTCCGTCCCGTAGCCGCGCGCCTGGTAGGCGGCGCCGAGCCAGCTGGCGGTCAGGACGGTACGCCGGATGGCGAACTGCTCGGCCATGACGTCCTGAATGCCGATCGGCTGGCCCTCCGTCACGACGGCCAGCCCGAGAGTCCAGTTCGTGGGTGACCAGCTGCCGCGCGACTTCCAACAGTGTTGGAGGAACTGGCGCTCGAAGGCGGGCGAGGGGAGGTCGTGCCACGGGACGGCGAAGAAGACCTGACCCTCCTCCATGATGCCGGCTCGAGCGACCTTTGCCAGGGCCAGCAGGTCGTCATCGGTCGGGAGGCGCAGCTCGAGACGCGGCGTTCGAAGTCGAAGGTCGAACAGCGGCCAGGGGTGTCCGGACATGCGCCGTAGGGTAGCGAACGCCGGCGGACTAGGCCAGCGAATGCCGGCCGCTCATGAGCGGCGACGGGAGCCGCGACCGCTCGCGAAGCACTCTGAGCCGCTTGCGGCTTTGTGCGAAGCGACGGTCGACGGCGAGCAAGCGCCGCTCGCGTGCCGTCCTCGACTCAGGCTGACTTGCGGCGGCGGACCGGCGCGGCCTCGGCTGGGGCGGCGGTCCCGGCGGCAACGGGCGCTGGCGTGCGGGAGCGCTTCTTGCCGGCCGCGGCCGCCATCAGTTCGGGCGCCTTCGTTTCACGCGCCGCCCTGGCGGCGGCGACGCTGGCTTCGAGAGCCGCCATCAGGTCCGTCAAGCCGGCGGCCGGCGCCGCCATGGGCTCGGCAAGCTCGGATCCCGCGGCCTTGGCCTCGATGATCGCCATCAGCGCCTCGCGGTACTCGTCGTGGAAACCGGCGGGATCGAATTCGGCCGTCATAGCCGCGACGAGCTGCTCGGCCATGGCCCGTTCGCCCGGCTTGATCTCGGCCCCGTCTTCAGGCAGTGCCAGCTCGGCGGTGGACCTGACTTCGTCGGGCCAGTACAGCGTGGACAGGAGCATCGTCGAGGAGAACGGGTCGATGGCGACCAGTTGCTCGCGATCGCGAAGAACGATCTTGCCGATGGCCCGCAGGCCGCGGTCGGCGAGGACCTGCCTCAGCAGGTAGAAGGCCTTGCGAGCGATCGGATCGGGCTCCAGGTAGTACGCCTGCTTGACGAAGCGAGTGGCCTCGCCGGCGGAGTCGACCGGCACGAACTGCTCGATCTCGATGGACCGGACCGTCTTGAGCGGCACCGAGGCCAGATCCTCGTCGGTGACGACCACGTACTGGCCGGGCGCCATCTCGTAGCCGCGGACCGTGTCGCTGCGCTCGATGTAGGCGTCGTCGGTGGGACAGTACGTCTTCATCTGGATCCGGCCGTGGCAGTCGGCGTGGAGCATGTGGAAGCTCACGCCCTTCGATTCCGTCGCCAGATAGAGCTTGACGGGAATGGTTACCAGGCCGAACTGGATAGCCCCCTTCCACATCGAACGCGCCATGACATGTCACCTCGCTCCGCGACCCCTCCCGGAGGGCCGCGAAGCGCGAGCATAGCGCGACATCCGGGCGTGTCCAGAAGGACGCTCCGGTGTTGCGCGGTGCCGCCCGGCTCGGAGGTGGATCCGGGCTAAGACTCGAGGATTGCCGCGACTTCCTTCTCGTACGCGTTCATGACGTACGGGATGCCGGTTACCTTGGCGCACTCCTCGGTCAACGACATCAGGTCGTTGCGGCCGATCGTCGCCAGGCGGAAGTTGCGGCTGCCGGCCATGAGCTGCTGGAGTCCGATCTGCATCTTCTGTGCGAAGGTGAAGATGCCGATGGCGCCCAGCGGGATCTCGTGGATCGCCTCTCCGTAGGTCGCCTTCAGCTCTTCCCAGCAGATGAAGACTTCCTCGACGCGGGTGCCGTACTTCTGGACCAGACGCGGCACCCTCTCCTCTTCGAACCAGATGCCGATGTTCTTGCCGACCATGCCCGGGATCATCAGCGCTCGGCCCATGCAGACCGCTTTCACGTACGGGCTGCCGAGGGCCAGAGCCTTGAAGATGCCGTCCTCGGTCGAGAAACCACCGGCGAAGGCGAGGTCGGGCGGTCGGATTCCGCGCGACTCGAGCTGCTTGCAATACTGGTAGGCAAGCGAGTGGAGGTAGATAGAGGGAACGCCCCACTCGTTCATCATCGGCCACGGGCTCATGCCGGTGCCGCCGGGAGCGCCGTCGATGGTCAGCAGGTCGATCTTGGCTTCGGCGCCGTAGCGTAGGGCCATCGCCAGCTCTACCGGCGAGTAGGCCCCCGTCTTGAGTGTGATCCGTTCGAAGCCGAGCTTGCGGAGCCGCTCGCACTCAGCCAGGAAGCCTTCCCGGGTGACGAATCCGAGCCGCGAGTGGCGCTCGAACTCGCGGATTGCACCGTCCTGATACGAGAGCTGGACGTCGGGGATGTTCGGGTCCGGCAGGACGACGTAGCCGCGTCGCGCCAGCTCGAGGGCCCGATCGAGGGTCTTGACCTTGATCTCGCCGCCGATGCACTTGGCGCCCTGGCCCCACTTGAGCTCGATGGTCTGGAGGCCGTGCTTCTCGAGGACGTACTCGGCCACGCCCAGGCGCGTGTCCTCGACGTTCATCTGGACGAGGATCTCGCCGTAGTCGCTCTGATAGCGCCGATAGGTCTCGATGCGGCGGTCCATCTCGGGCGACTTGGCAACCTTGCCCTTTGGCGTCACCTCGAGTTCGGTGTCGATGCCGCAGACGTTCTCGCCGCAGACCAGCGTCACCCCGGCGAGGGCGGCGCCGACGGCAAAGTGCTCCCAGTTGCGCCGGGCTATCTCAGTCGAGCCCAAAGCGCCGGTGAAGACAGGCATCTTCATCTTCACCTTCTTGTCCCAGCCGTACTCGGTCTCGGTGTCAACTCGTGGGAAGAGCGCCGTGTCAGGACCGGGCACCTCGCCTTCGGGCAGACCCTCGGCTCCGACGGCGTAGCCCTGGATGTTCAGGTGCGAGTAGTCGATCGGGTAGTTCTTGTCCGCCCCGGCAGTGACCTCGCCGAAGTTCTGCGGGTAGAGCAGTTCTCGACCGCGCATCGTTGCCAGGAATATCTCGCAGCCACCCGTGCAGCCGTCGTGGCAGGCGGTGCACAGGCCCGACATCGGGACGACGCTGCGCGATCGGTTGACGGAGCCCGTTACTTCGTTCGCGTTGGGCCTTCTCAGGTTCCCCATTTCGATCCCTTTCCAGTGGTGACGGTTGGACTGGATCGCCGAACTGAGCGTCTCCTGGCTGCTGGCGACGGGACGCCATGAGCCGACCGGGGCCGGTATTGACGGGGCGGCGGAGCGGCGCCTGGATGAGGAAGGAGCGAAACGGGAGCCGGATTGGCTCCGCACCGTCTCAGCTGGGGGCAGTGATGTGGTGGGCTATCGCCGCTCTCAGGCGCACCAGCCTGCACCTGTTCGCCACGACGCCGCGCCGCTTCCTCTTCGACCAGACGCCCGGGCACCTCCTCGTGCCCGAAGTCAGATCATAGCGGGCGCGGAATCGGTGCGAGCGGCCGCCGCGCAGTCAAACGGGCGGTCGGTGGCTGGACGTCTGACCTCAACTTTCACGTAAACGGCAAGGTTGGGCTAGGATGGATCCATCATGGACACGAGGACGAGCCCGACCGAGCCGGGCCGGCTGCTACGCATCCAGGAGGCCGCAATCGAGGTCGGCTTGACGCCCCGATCGGTTCGGTACTACGAGGAGGTGGGCTTGCTGCGGCCGGCGGCACGCTCCATTGGCGACTATCGGCTGTACGACGACACGGACCTGGAGCGGCTGCGCTTCATCAAAGGGCTGCGCGACGATGCCGGCTTCTCTCTGGCGGAGATAGCCCAGCTGCTCGAGGACGAAGCAGCTCGGGAGCGCGGCCACGAGGCCTACCACGCCACCGCCGATCCGAGCGAACGACTCCAGATCCTGCGCGACCGCGTCACCCGGTACGACCATCAGATCGCGATGCTGCGGACCAAGATCGATCGACTCCAGACCATGGTGGACGAGACCGCAGGGCGCCGTGCCCAAACCGTCGCGAAGATCGATGCCGAGAGCGAGGCCACCCGATGATCGTCGGCGGGCGGGTCCGCTTCCTGGCCGCCGGGCGGGCCCTGAGGCACCGCAACTTCCGCCTCTTCTTCTTTGGCCAGCTGATCTCCGTCACCGGAACGTGGATGCAGACGCTGGCCCAGGCCTGGCTCCTTGGGACCCTCGTCGGGTGGGACCAGGCGGTCGTGTACATCGGCCTGCTGGGCGTGGTCCAGTTCCTGCCCGTTCTGGGGCTCGGCCTGTTCGGCGGGATCATCGCCGACATCTGGCCCAAGCGGTTCACGGTGATCGGCACGCAGTGCGCGGCGGGCCTGCTGGCCCTCACCCTGGGCGGGCTCGACTACTTCCACTTTGTAGCGGCCTGGCACATCTTCGTGCTGGCGTTCCTGCTGGGCATCGTCAACGCGGTCGACATGCCGTCTCGCCAGTCCTTCGTGGTGGAGATGGTGGGTCACGACGACGTCGCCAACGCGATCGCCCTCAACTCGGCCGTCTTCAACGGCGCGAGGATCGTTGGCCCGGCGATCGCCGGGATCCTGATCGGAGTTCTGGGTACCGCGCTGTGCTTCATTCTCAACGGGCTCAGCTACGGGGCGGTCGTCATCGGGCTGCTGGCCATGAGGGACGCGGAACTGAGGCCGGCCGACAGACTGGCTATGCCCAGGAGCCTGGTGGAGGTCCGGGGGAACCTGGCCGAGGGTCTCAAATACGTCTGGCGCACGCCGATAGTGCTGCTCGCGATCACCGTGGTCGGGTTCGTCTCGACCTTCGGCATGAACTTCAACGTGGTTCTGCCGGTGATGGCCGCCCGCGTCCTGAACGTCGGTTCCGGCGGTTACGGGATGCTCTTCGCGGCGATGGGAGCCGGGGCGCTGACGTCGGCCCTGGCCGTCGCCACGCTGCGGCGGCCGCACATTCGGGTGCTGATCGGAGGCGGCATGATCCTCGGAGCGGCCGAGCTTGTCCTGGCCAGCACGACCGCATATCCGCTTGCGATGGTCGCGGTCTTCTTCTGCGGAGTGGGCGCGATCGCGACCGCGGCCAGCGCCAACTCGCTGGTCCAGATCACCGTTCCAGGTCCGCTTCGGGGACGGGTCATGAGCGTCTACACGACCGTCTTCTCAGGCTCCACGCCGATCGGGAACGGGCTCACGGGCGGCGTCGGCGGCCTGTGGGGTACGCCCGCGGCGCTGGTCATGAACGGGGCGGTCGCCCTGGGCGCGGAAGCAGTGGCGGCGATCGCGGTGCTACGCGGGGCGGTGCCGCGCTTGGGTCAGGGCCGGCCCAGCGGTGTGGCGCCGGTTCCGGCGCCCGCGGGGCCGGGCGGCGCTCCCTCGGTCGACTAGCCGGTCACTGGCCGACGAGCTCGAAGGCGTAGGCGATCAGGTCGATCCCCGGGGCCGGCGCGAAGTCGAGAGCGGGCAGGCGCTCGAAACCCATTGCCTCATACAGGTGGACGGCGGCGGGCATGAACGCCCCCGTGTGCAGGACCAGGCGAGTGCGGCCGGCGGCCCGGGCGGTCTCGAGACAGGCTCTCGTCAGGGCGCGTCCGATGCCGGCTCCCTGGTGAGCCGGGTCCACGGCCAGCATCCGAATGCCGGCCTCACCGTCCCGTAGCTCCTCGGAGTACGGGTCGTCCGGGCCGGATACGTAGGTCACGCCGCCGAGCAGCTCGCCCGTCTCTCCGACCGCCACCAGCACGCACGAGGTCTGGGCCCGCCGCGCCACATCGCGCAGCTGGAGGTCGTAGATCGCCTGGTGAGGCATCTCGGTCGGGATGGCGTGATAGGCCGCCACGGTCAGGTCACCGAGGGCCTCGTACTCATCGGGGCGGACGGGGCGGATCAGGAACGAGGTCTCGGACGTGCTCACTACGGCAGCGTAACGCGGCTGGTGTGCCGGCCGCAGGCGGTTTGGGTCGGCAGGGGAAGCTCATCGGCCTCTGCGCGGGCGTTTGGTTTCGCCGCACCGCACGGTCCTGCCAAATGCCAACCCCCGTAGCATTGGCCAGGCCTCACCGGTCGAATCGAGCCATTGGCGGCCAAATCGAGTTGCCTTCGTGCTCAACTCGTGCTCTCGGCCGGGCCATTTGCCGAGTCAGGGACTCGCGCGACGCGGATGATCTCGCCTAGTGCTGCCCGGGTTGGAATATGTCCAGATTGAGGGCCTAAGCGTCCCCACTGGGCGCTCACCGGCCCGGTCGAGACGACTTTGACCGGCAGCGCGATCATTCGGCCATGGCGGAACGGAATGGCAGCGGCCCGCTCGTGGTCTTTGGGCCTCGCTCGCTCACGTACGACTTCGGGCCGCACCACCCCTTGAGCCCGCGCCGGTTCGGGCCGGGGATAGAGCTGCTGCGTGCGGTGGGCGCCGAACCGGGGCTGGCGCCCGAACCGGCGACGGACGCCGAGCTCGAATGGCTCCATGCCCCCGACTACGTCGCGACAGTGCGGCGCTTCTCGGCCCATCCCTCCGGCGAGCCCCAGGCGGGGATCGGGCCTGGGGACGATCCGGCTTTCGCGGGGATGCACGAGGCGGCGGCGGCCGTGGCCGGCGGCTCGATCCGGGCCATGGAGACGATCCTGCGTGGCGAGGCGGAGCATGCCTACCACCCTGGCGGCGGGCTCCACCACGCCATGCGAGCCCGTGCGAGTGGCTTCTGCATCTACAACGACGTCGCCCTGGCGATAGCCAGAGCGCGGCGCGATGGCCTGCGCGTCCTCTACGTGGACCTCGACGTCCACCACGGCGACGGCGTCCAGGCGCTGCACGCGGCCGACCCCGGCGTGCTGACGGTTTCCGTTCACGAGTCGGGCCGGTCGCTCTTCCCGGGGACGGGCTTCGTCGACGAGCTGGGGGAGGGGATCGCGGCGGGGACCTGCGTGAACGTGCCGCTCGAGCCGCTCAGCGGACCGAAGGCGTGGCTGGCCGCGCTGCGTGGCGTGGTCCCGGCGCTGGCCGCCGCGTTCGGTCCGGACGTGGTGGTCAGCCAGCACGGCGCCGATGGCCACGTCTGGGATCCGCTGGCGCACCTCTCGCTGACGACGACGGCGATGGGCGAGGCGGCCCGGCTGGTCGACCGGATTGCGCACCGGTACGCGGGCGGCCGGTGGCTGGCGACCGGCGGTGGCGGGTACTCCGTGTATCGGGTCGTGCCGCGGGCGTGGGCCCTGACGTGGCTGGCGGCCGCGCACCGGGAGGCGCCGCGGCTGCTCCCCCAAGCCTGGCGGGCGCGGTGGGCCGCCGACGCGGCGCGCTGGGACGACTCCCCGCTGCCCTCCGGCTTCGAGGATGAACCGGATCTGCCGGCGGAGCGCTCGGTGAGCCCGGCTGCAGCCGAAAGAGACGAGCGAACGGTTTCGCTTGTTCGAACGGTTACGGTGCCAGCCCTGCTGCGCGCTGCCGAGCGCGAGGGTTGGTGGCGGTTCGATGGGGAGGGGCGCGGCTCACCGACGAGCGCCGCGTCGGCGGCAGAAGCGCCGCCGGCCGCACCCGAGGCCAACCCCGCGGTCCTGGCGCTCACACCGGCGATCCTCGATCGCGTGGCGCTCGCGCCCCGCACGGTCGGACCCGCCGACCCGGCCGATGGGTTGGCTCTCCTGCGGGCGGCGGTACGGGACGGCGCCGTCGCAACGGGCGCGGTCATCGGGGAGTGGCTGGTCGGAGTCGCGCTGACGGCGCCGGGTCCGCTCGATGGCCCGGACGAGTTGGTGGCCCTGGGCGTGGCCCCGGGTTGGCGGCGCCGCGGCCTGGCCACGGCCCTGTTGCGGACCATCGTCGTTGAGCACGACGGCAGCGGCCGGTCTCTCGTGGCGCTCCACACGGCCGCGGAGCGCGATCCCATCGAGCCACTCCCCAGGGAGCTGCGCCGGGACGTGGCCACGCGCCTCCTTCGTTCCGGCAACTTCGGCATTCGGCCCGCGCCGCCGGAAGTGGCCGCCGCCGACCCCGATTCCCTGTCCGCCGTCCACTTGCCGCCGGGGGCCGCCTAGCTCGTGCCGCTCCGCTGACGGGTCGTGCCGCCCCGTCGATCGGCCTCACTCGGTCCAATGGCGGGCCCCGCGTGGCGCTCGACGTACCGCCCATTCCGAACACTGACTTTGATGCTGTTCTAAAGGGTCCGACCGGACCGGGACCTTCGGGACCAACGGCACCCTAAGAAATCAGTAACGACCTTTACATTCATTGCATCGACATGGATAGGTTCACGGCCTGGCTGATCGGGCAGGTGGACCGCCACTGAAAGGTGTAGGGACATACGGTGGATAGCAGGGATCGTGGGATCTTCGTCCTGAGGGCAGTACTCGGGCTCGGCTTCCTGTTTGCCGGCCTGGACAAGCTCCTGCTTGGGCCGTTCTCGGCGGCCAGCTTCCTGGCCAAGAGCACGGCCGGGAACTGGCTCGGAACTGCCGGGATCAATCCCACCAAGGACTTCTGGGTTTCGCTCGCGGGCAATCCCGCGGCCGTTTCGGTCATCAACGTCTTGGTCGTATCCGGTGAGCTCGCGATCGGCGTTTCTCTCATCCTCGGCCTGGCCACCCGGTTCGCCAGCGTCTGCGGCGTTCTCATGATGACCCTGTTCTTCGTCGCTCAGATGAGCTTCGCATCCGGCCCGTTCAACAACCAGCTCATGTACGGCCTGATCGCGGGCGTCATCGCCTACGTCGGCGCCGGCGCCTACGCCCTCGACTCCGTCGTCGAGAAGCTGGCCATCACTGAGAGGATCCCGGTCGTCAAGTACGCCCTGGGATAGGTTCCTTCACGAACCAGGATGCGGGGAGAGTCTCGTCCCATTTCCTCCCTGCACCAGGAGACGGCGGGCCGCAAAGCTCGCCGTCTCTGTCTGTCTGCGCGACACGGCCAACGTGGCAGGCTCAAGTCCTCTCGCCCCGACCAGACTTCCCTTAGTTCACTTCACCACCAGGGTGTACCCCTGGGTGGCGGTCTGCCCGTTGACGTTCGTGCCGTAGCACCACACGTAGATGGTGAAACTGAACGTGCCGGCGACGGTGGGCGTTCCCGAGATCTGGATCGTGTTATCTAGCTCCTTGGCCAATGCGAGGTCGAGGCCCGCGGGGAGCGCGCCGTGCTGGACCGAGGCGCCACCCACGGGCGTCACGGCCTGACTGACGGTGATGGTGGCAGCGTAGGATGAACCGACCTGGGCATCGGGCAGGGTCGCGGGCGAGAACTGGAGCGCCGGTCGGGGCGTCGGCTGCGGCGCCTGCGGCAATCCAAGGGCCACGCGGAGCACAGCGACGGCGGCTGCGAGGTCGCCGTCCGCCGACACAAGGGCGCTGCTGTGGCTCTTCACCTCAGCGATGCTCGCCGAGGATGTCATGTCATTGACTACCGCCTTCGTCTTGGCGATCGCCGCAATCACGTTATCCACCTTGGGTTGAACGGGGCCCCAATTGACCGCCGCCAGGCTATCGGTCATGCCTGCAAACGCATCGATGCAAATTTGGAGGGACGCTTTGACCGCTGCTAAGTCGGAACTGTTCTCGCCTGCCTGCACCCCTGAGTTGCAGGCATCGATCTTCGGGTTTGCAACGCCTACTATCTCAAGGTACTTGGAGGCAAGAGCGGCGATGTCCGGCGATGCCGACGCGCTGACAGACGGTTGCGCGGTGGGCGTGGCCGGAAGCTGAGCAGTCGGGCTCGGGCTGATGGTTGCGGACGCGCCTGAGCATCCGGCCACGACGAGTGCGACGAGCAGCAACCGGTGCACCGGGAGCCCTCCTAGCCGGGCCAAGGACGCCAGGACACTCTACGCCCTCGGTCCTCGCCGTCAATGGCCCGATCACGCGCGAGGCCCTCGACGCAGCCGCACGAACTGGCCGGCACCGGGCCGGGATCGTCGGCGGACCAGCGGAGGTGCGCCGTCGTTCGACGGTGTGCGGTTAGTTCACTAGGGCGGCCGTCAGCCGTCCGCTCGGCGGCGACCGGCGAGGATGAGGTGAAGGTCAAGTCGTGCGGATGCCCAGGCGGGCCGGACTCGCATTGGCTCGACTGCCACGAGCTGCAGAGGTTCTTGGAGTGAGAGCTAGCCCGCCAGGCGTCTACCGGCAACTTCGGACCGCTCTAACCACTACCCTGACAACCCGTCGCCGAGACGGTCAACGGCATACAAGACAGTAACTCACGAAGACTCGGGCTGCCCACCATGGCGAGCCTCCGCAAGACTGCGCAGGGTATGCACGACCCATCTCGGCACGACAATCCGGCATGCGGGAACCGTCGGCTCAAGTCCTCTCGCCCCGACCATAGCGGAGGGTCAGCTCGAGTCACCCGGGGGTCACTGCCGCGGCGCCGGTGGCGACCGCGAGATCGGCTAGCTCGCCAGCCGATGGCTGGCCAGGAACTCCCAGATCACCGCGGAGGCGCTGAACGAATGGGTCGTCGAGCCGACGGCCCGCCCGGGGAAGTCCGGCCCGCCCGGCCAGGTGTGGCCGGCGCCCTCGACCCGATAGAAGACCACGTCCGACTGCGGTGAGGCGCCGTGCCAGGTTCGGACGGTCGTGTCGCTGCCGATGTGGGTGATCTCCGGCGCCGACGAGTCCGCGTCGTCGGCGACCCAGAAGGCGGCCCATGCATCCACGCCCACGACCTGGCCGCGGCCGTCGAGCTGCGGCGCCACGGTACCGCCCGCATACGGGACGACGAGATCGGCCGTGCCGTGGATCTCGAGGACCGGCACGGAGCGGCCGGGATGGCAGCTGCCGGCAATCTCGGTGGACGCCGTACCGGAGACCTGGCCGAAGGCCGCGATCCGATCGGACAGCTCGCAGGCGAGCCGGCCGGACATGATGGCGCCGTTCGACATGCCGGTGACGTAGATGCGGCTTCGATCGACGGGGACCTGGCCGGCGATCCTGTCCATCATCGCCGACAGGAAGCCCACGTCATCGGCGCCGCCGGTGGCGGTGTCGATCTCCGGGCGGCCATCGTTCCAGTTCTTGTTCACGCCACTCGGGGCCGCCACAACGAATCGTTCTCGATCGGCGATGGCGTAGAAGCCGGTCAGGCGGTCGATCTCGGCCCCGTCACCGCCACCGCCGTGCAACTCGATCAGCAACGGGGCAGGCCGGGTGCGGTCCAGGCGAGCCGGCACGTGGAGGACGTAGGTCCGAGTCACGCCGTCGTGGCTCATCGTGTACGTGGTGGTCCCGTCCGGGGCGGCCGCGATCGGGCTGGGAGATGCCCCCGGGCTGGGAGACGCGATCGGGCTGGGAGACGCGATCGGGCTGGGAGACGCGCCCGTGCTGGGAGACGTTGGGCTGGGAGACGCGATCGGACTGGCGGTGGCGATCGGGCTCGGAGACGCGCCCGAAGTGGAGCCCCAGCCGGCTTGCGGACCACACCCGGCGACGATCAGAGCGGCGCCGATGCTGGCGATCAGAACGGCCGCTGCGGTTCGGGACGATGTCATTGGGGAAAGGATCGTGCGGCGCAGGAGCCAGATCAACCGGTGGAAGAGCGCGACATGTAAGCGGTGTGCAAGTCGACCCGTATGGCGGTGGTGCTGTCGCGAAGCCTAGCGAGCCGACACGAGACGACGCCCCGGGCAAGAAACCGGTGTAGCGAACGTATGGTCTAATACGGGTGTGCCGCCTATACTGGGCGTCTCGTGGCTGCCTCCATCTCTTCCAACGCTCTCGGTGGCACCGACGACCCGCTCGCCCTGTTCAGCCCGGCGGTCGCCGAGTGGTTCCGCTCGGCCTTTCCGGCGCCCACTCCCGCCCAGGTCGGGGGTTGGGCGAGCATCGCGGCCGGGCGCCACACCCTGATCCACGCCCCAACCGGCAGCGGCAAGACCCTGGCCGCGTTTCTGTGGTGCCTCGATCGGCTGGGCCGCGAGCCGCGGGTCCGCTCCGCCAGGGCGCCGGGCACGGTGCGGGTCCTGTACGTCTCGCCGCTCAAGGCCCTGATCTACGACGTGGAGCGCAACCTGCGCGTGCCACTCGTTGGAATCCGGATGGCCGCCGAACGAATGGGCGAGCCCGTTCCGCAGATCGAAGTCGGGGTCCGGACCGGCGACACACCGGCCGACGAGCGCCGCCACCTCGTCCGCAACCCGCCGGACATCCTGATCACGACGCCCGAGTCGCTCTACCTGATCCTCACCAGCCAGGCGGCCGAGATGTTGCGCGGAGTCGAGCACGTCATCGTGGACGAGGTCCACGCCCTGGCCGGCACCAAACGCGGCGCTCACCTGGCTCTCAGCCTGGAGCGGCTGGAGAAGCTGACCGCACGCCCGCCCCAGCGGATCGGGCTCTCGGCGACCCAGCGACCGGTCGAGACGATCGCCCGGTTCCTGGGTGGAGCTAGGCCGGGCCGGGCGGGGGAGAGCCGCGACGTCGCGATCGTCGATGCGGGCTCTCGCAAAGCCCTAGAGCTATCGGTCCGCGTCCCGGTCGAGGACATGAGCAGGCTCGGCGAGGTGTTGGCTCCGCCAACCCAGCTGCCGACCGAGGAGGGGCCCGGTGGCCCGGTCGACGGTCCCGAGGCTCGCCACAGCATCTGGCCGGCGATCCACCCCAAGATTCTGGAGCTCATTCGCGCGCACCATTCCACGATCGTCTTCTGCAACTCGCGGCGCATGGCCGAGCGGCTGGCCAACAAGCTGAACGAACTGGCCGGCGAAGAGCTGGTTCGGGCTCACCATGGCTCGCTCGCGCGGGAGCAGCGAGTCCAGATCGAGGAGGAGCTCAAGGCAGGGCGGCTGCCGGCCATCGTCGCCACCAGCTCTCTGGAGCTGGGCATCGACATGGGCGCCGTCGACCTGGTGATCCAGGTCGAATCTCCCACCAGCGTCGCCAGCGGCCTGCAGCGGGTCGGCCGGGCCGGGCACCACGTGGGAGAGCCGAGCCGCGGCGTCATCTTCCCCAAATACCGCGGCGATCTCCTGGAAGCGGCGGTGGTCACGGCGCGGATGCACGAGGGTGCGATCGAGGAGACGAAGCTGCCGCGCAACCCGCTGGATGTCCTGGCCCAGCAGATCGTCGCGATGACGGTGCGCGAGCCGTGGCAGGCCGACGAGCTGTACGAGACGGTGCGGCGAGCGGCGCCGTACGAGACGCTGACGCGCGACGCTTTCGAGGCGGTCCTGGGGATGCTGGCCGGGGCGTACCCCTCCGATGAGTTCGCGGAGCTCAAGGCGCGGGTGGTATGGGACCGCGAGACGGGACTGGTCGAAGGCCGCCGTGACGCGCGGACGGTGGCGATCACCAGCGGCGGCACGATCCCGGATCGCGGGCTGTATCCAGTGTTCCTGGTCGGCGAGGCCGGGACGCCCGGCCGGCGGGTCGGCGAGCTGGACGAGGAGATGGTCTACGAGAGCCGCGTCGGCGAGGTGATCGCTCTCGGGGCCTCGAGCTGGCGAGTGGAGGATATCCGGCCCGATCGCGTCGTCGTTTCGCCGGCACCCGGCGTGCCGGGCAAGATCCCGTTCTGGCACGGCGACGGGCTGGGCCGTCCGATCGAGCTGGGGCGGGCGCTGGGCCAGTTCGTGCGAGAGCTCGAGGGCGACCTCGGGGCCGGCGAGCGCGGACGCGAGCGGGCGCGGCGCCGGCTGCTCGAGCACCACGACCTGGACCATCTGGCAGCACAGAACGTGCTGGACTACCTGTCCGAGGAGCGAGAGGCGGCCGGTCACCTGCCGACCGACCGGCGCGTCGTCGTGGAGCGGTTCCGCGACGAGCTGGGCGATTGGCGAGTGGTGATCCTGACGCCCTTCGGCGGGCGGGTCCACGCGCCCTGGGCGCTGGCGATCGAAGCGCGCCTGGAGGAGAGGTTGGGCGGGGGCGCCCAGACGATCTGGTCGGACGATGGGATCGCGATCCGGCTGCCCGAGGGCGACGCGGCCGCGACGGAGACCGGGATCGGCGCGACGTCGGTGCCCGGCGGGAGCCTGGCCGAGCTGCTCTTCCCAACGGCGGACGAGGTCGAAGACCTGGTTGTGGGCCGGCTGGGCAGCTCGGCGATGTTCGCCGCGCGCTTCCGAGAGAACGCCGCCCGGGCACTCCTGCTGCCGCGGCGCTGGCCGGGCTCGAGGACGCCGCTGTGGCAGCAGCGGCAGCGTTCGGCCGGGCTCCTCGCCGTCGCCAGCCGGTACGGCTCGTTCCCGATCATCGTCGAGACGTACCGCGAATGCCTGGCGGACCTGTTCGACCTGCCTGCCCTGCGGGAGGTCCTGGGTGGAGTTGCCCGGCGGGAGATAGAGGTCCGGGAGGTGGAGACGGTCACGGCATCGCCGTTTGCAGGGACCCTGCTCTTCGACTACCTGGCTGCCTACATGTACGAGGGCGATGCCCCGCTTGCGGAGCGGAGGGCGGGAGCGCTGGCCCTGGACCGCGAGCTGCTGCGCGAGCTGCTCGGCCAGGAGGAGCTGCGCGACCTGATCGATCCGGCGGCTCTGGCGGACCTCGAGCTGGCGCTGCAGGCGCTCGTGCCCGAGCGGGCCGCCCGGTCCGTGGACGCGCTCCACGACCTGTTGCGCCGGTTGGGCGATCTCACCGCGGACGAGGTTGCAGCGCGGATCACCGAGCCCGTGGCCTGCGGCGATTGGCTCGCGGCGTTGGAGGGGTCGCGGCGGGCCGTTGCCTTGCGCATCGCCGGCGAAGTCCGCTGGATCGCGATCGAGGATGCCGGCCGCTACCGCGACGCGCTGGGAGTGGCTCTGCCGGTTGGCGTGCCGGCGGCGTTCCTCGCCCCCGTCGAGGGCGCGTTGGGCGGCCTGGTGGCCCGCTGGGCGCGCTCCCATGGGCCGTTTCTCGCCCCGGAGCCGGCACGACGGTTCGGCGTGGCTGCGGCCCGAGTCGAGGACCTCCTCGAGCGGCTGCGCGACGCTGGCACGATCCTGCGCGGCGAGTTCCGGCCGAGCGGGACGGAGCGAGAATGGTGCAACCCGGACGTTCTGCGACAGCTGCGGCGCCGCTCCCTGGCCCGGCTGCGGCGCGAGGTGGAGCCGGTCGAGCAGGTGGTGCTGGCCCGGTTCCTGCCAGCCTGGCAGGGCGTTCGGCCGGTTGGCGCGGACGCGGCGCTTGCCGGGGGAGTGGCGACGCCGCGCGGCGAAGCCGCCCTGGAGCGACTGGCAGAAGTGGTCGACCAGCTGGCGGGCGTGCCCATCCCGGCCTCCGTCATGGAACGAGACGTTCTACCGGCCCGAGTCCCCGGCTACCAGCCGCGCCTGCTGGACGAGCTCGGTGCGCTCGGCGAGGTTGCCTGGGTCGGGCGCGGCAGTCTGGGCCGCGACGATGGGCGGATCGTCCTGTATCGCCCCGGCCGCGAGGTGTTGCGCGACCTGGCCGCGAGCGAGGTGGAGACGCCTGCCGGCGAGCTGCACGAACGACTTCGCGAGCGGCTGCGGCGACGTGGCGCCTCCTTCTACCGCGAGCTTTCCTCCGCCGCCGGCCCCGTGGCGGAGCGCGAGATCCTCGACGCGCTGTGGGATCTGGTCTGGGCCGGCGAGCTTACCAACGACACGTTCGCGCCGCTGCGGGCCCTGCGCTGGAGAAGGCCGTCCGGCGAGCGCCGGCCGCGTCCCGGCCGGCTGCAGCTGGGGCCGCCGGAAGCGGCCGGGCGCTGGTCGCTGGTGGATGGCACGGGCCCGGCGGGGGCCGAGGCGCCGGGGAGTGGCGCGGTGAGTGGCGTGGCCGGTCGCGCCACGGAACGGCTCCACTCACTGTCGGTCGCGCTGCTCGATCGCCACGGCGTGCTGACGCGCGAGTCCGTCAACGCCGAGGAAGTCGCCGGCGGCTTCTCCGCCGTCTACCCGGTGCTGCGAGCGATGGAGGAGTCCGGGCGCATCCGCCGCGGCTATTTCGTCGACGGACTCGGGGCGGCGCAGTTCGCCCTCCCCGGAGCCGTCGACCGGCTGCGCTCGATGCGCGAGCCGCCTGCCGATCGGGCAGGTGCCCGGACGGTGTACCTGCTCGCGGCCGCGGACTCCGCCAATCCCTACGGCGCCGCGCTGCCCTGGCCACGTCGCGGTGAGTCGGATCGACGGCCCCTGCAGCGGGCCGCCGGGGCGTACGTCGCCCTGGTGGACGGCGCGGCCGCGCTCTACCTGGAACGAGGCGGGCACTCCCTCCAGACGTTCCCCGCCGCCGACGACCCGGCGGTTGCCGGCGCCGCCCTGGCTGCGCTGCGCGAGCTCGTGGAGGGCGGTCGCTTCCGCGAGCTGGTTCTCACTCGCGTCGACGGTGAGCCGGTCGCTACCTCTGCGTGGCAGCCCCGGCTCGAGGCGGCGGGCTTCGCCGCCGGCTACCGTGGCCACGTTCTTCGGCCGGGGTCTCGGCGTGTCGTGGTCCGGGGTCGCGGATGAGCGAGATCGCCGTCGAAACCTCGCCGGTCGAAGGCGGTTGGCTCGCCTGCGTGACCGTGACCGATCACGGCAGCAGCCGCGAATTCGAGGTTGCCGTCACGCCGGCCGAGCTGGCTCGCTTCGCCCCCGGTGCGATCGACCCGACCGATCTCATCCGGCGCTCGTTCGAGTTCCTGCTCGCCCGTGAGCCCAAGGAGTCGATCCTGCGCTCGTTCGGCCTATCGGTGATCGTCCGCTACTTCCCCGAGTACGAGCGCGAGATGCGGCGCGCCGGCTGAGTCCCGTGGTGCCGCGCGTCTCCGCTCGCCCCACCGCTCGATTGAGCTTGCGCCTGGGCGCCTGTCAAGCTCCCAGGCCGAAGAACGCTCGAACCCGAGCCCGAGCGACCCGGCGCATCGCCACCGCCGTCCGCTCCGGACTGCGCCGCCAGTGGAGACGCCACAGCCGGGCTGCCGCGGCTCCTGCCTGGGCGGCCCCCGGCCACGTCGACGGGATCAGCCAGCGGAAGGCCTCGGGGTGGCGCCACGCCCACGGGACGATGGCCCAGACGAAGACCAGGTAGTCCACTCGAATCGGGCGCTGGAACGAGAAGAGCACCTGCAGCTGGACGAGCGTCGCCGGCAGAGTCATTACGGTCAGGGCCAGTGCCAGGGTGAACCAGCCCAGGCCCCACAGCCGGCCACGTGGCGAAAGGAACGGCCAGAAGACCACGGGCACCCATTTGGCCGTGGTCGCGATCATCCATAGCAGGCCGGCCAGTGCCGGCCGGGAGAACTGCGCTCCGAAGAGCAGCAGCGCCAGGGGCAGGTTGAGATTGCCCGTGTCCAGGTTGGCCGCCAGCGGGAACATCAGCACGAGGAGCAAGAGCGCGGTGGTCATGGGCCGGCGCTGGTACGCCCAGTGGACGCTCCACAGCAGGCCGATGACCGTGGCCCCGCGCCACACGAACCAGGCCACGTCCCAGGGCAGGATCGACCACGGCACGAAGAGCGGCAGCATCCACGGCGAGTAGACGTACGGCATGAAGGGCCCGGTCGGGTGATACGGGTCGCCGCCGTTGAGCCACAACCGTCCGGCGGCCCAGTACGCCCGAGTGTCGGCGCCCGCGGCCTCGCCTCGAGCGATCAGGCCGGCCAGCACGAATCCGGCCACGAAGCCCAGGATGACCACCATCGTCAGGCGCCGTGGGTCTCGGATGCGGTTGATCTCGTGACGGATGGCGCGCCGGAAGACCCCCGCTCGCCGCCGCGTCGGCATATCCACTCGGGCGACGGCCGGCAGGGTGCCAACCCGGCCCGAGATGCGACCAGATACCCGTTTCGAGAGAGCGGGCTTCGCGGTCGTGGAGCGGCCCGAGGGCGCATCGGCGCCGTCGTCCGAACGAGTCCGGACGGTCATGAACGCTCGGTCAATCCCGATGCGGGCGACACAGGCAGCTCCGTCGATCGGGCTGCGAGATCGGGAGGCGCGACTCGTGATGGCATGTTCGCCTCCTCCTGCAGGCACGTGGAGAGGATGATGCGAGCCTCGGGCCCGGGGCGCAAGCCCCGACCGCCTGACGCGATCACTTTGCGTTGCGGCCACGCCCTTGCAGTCTCGGCGGCGCCGCGGCGAATGCGGGCGCGGGGCCTCGATGCCAATGCCCGGTCAGCGCAGGCAGGTCCTGCCGCAGGTGTCGCACACCGTGTAGACGGCGCGGGCGGTGCGGGCATATCCGGCCGTATGGAGCAACCCGGGGCAATCCTTCGCCGGGCACTTCCAGACCCACCACCGCTCCTCTTGCGGCAGCCCGATCGCCTCTGCTCCGACCTTCTCGGCCAGGCCCTCGCTGGCGGCGAAGGCTCGGGCGACCTGGGCGGCCCGCTCCTCCTCGCTCTCGCTGGAGTACGGGTAGTTCTGGCTGATGTTCGACGACAAGGCCCTACTCCGTGCTGCCCGCGCTCGCCGGTCTCCTCCGAACCGAACCGGTGGCCGGGGCGATGTGAGCGCGGCGAGCCACCGGTTCCGCGAGTATAGACCCGCTTCGCGAGGCCGCCGACGGCTCCGCGGGCGCCGAGGGCCCTCCCGGCTGGGGCGGCCGCCGCCGATCCAGCGCACCCGCTAGGCTACGCGCGGTGAACCGTTCGATCACCTCCATGCTCTTGGCCACGTTCGTGCTGCGCGCCAGCACTGCCATCACGGGCGGCATGCTCGTCTATTTCGTCGACGAGATGACCAAGAACCGGGGAACCGGCCCGGGAGCGATCGCGCTCCTGACCGGCGGGTTCTACACGACAGAGCTGACGGGCGCGATCGTCTTTGGCGTCCTGGCCGATCGCTACGGCCGCAAAGTGATCATGCTGCTCGGCCCCCTCTTCGGTGGTGTGGCGGTATTCATGACGGGCTTCACCACCCACATGCCGCTGCTCTTCGTGACCCGCCTGCTCGAAGGCAGCTCGACGGCCGCCTCGATTCCGTCGACGCTCGGGTTCATCGCCGCCGAGACGGCCTACGACGAGAAGCTGCGCGGTCGGGTTGTGGCCCTCTTCGAGTTCGTCTCCCTCGGTGGCATGCTCGCCGTCGGACCGGCCCTCGCAGGTCAGCTGTGGGACCGCTTCGGCCGGCCGGCCTTCTTCCTCAACTGCGTCTTCTACCTCGTCGCGCTCCTCCTCTACGCCTACGGCGTGGCGGAGGTTCCTCGTGACCGCCGAGAGGAGATCTCGGGCAGCACTGCGGGGCGCAAGGCAGCAGCGGAGGTCTCGCGATACTGGAAGATCGCGACAAGCCGAAAAGTCCTGATGTTCACCCCAACCTGGCTCGCGATCAACGCCATTCTCGGGCTGTGGGCCGTGCAGGCGCCCCTGCTGCTCAAAGGGAACATCGTCGACACATCGCAGTTCCTGATGCGGGACTATGGGGCAACTAGCATCGGCTACGGGACTGCCGCGCTGGCCATCATCTTCGGCGCCGGCCTGCTCTTCTGGGGCGCGGTCTACGCTCGCTTCCGCCGCACGACGATGCTGTTGATCGGAGTTGGTGCCTTCGTCGTGATGGCGCTGGACGTACTGGCCATCAACCATCTCGGAGGGACGTCATTCGTCCTCCTGATGGCCCTCGTGGGCGTCGCGGCGATGGCCCTCTTCGTGATGTCCGGCGCCACACCGGCTGCCCTCGGCCTGCTGGCCGATGTCAGCGAGGGGTTCGAGGACGACCGCAGCGCCATCATGGGGTTGTACTCGGTCTTTCTCGGTCTGGGGCAGGTCCTTGGCGCCATCGTCGGCGGCGTCGCCGCAACGTGGAAGGGGATCGACGGGCTGCTCGTAGCCACGGCCGGGCTGCTCGCCATAGGCATCCTGGCCCTGGCGAACCTGCGGGCGCACGAATCGGCGCTGCTGGACGGGCGGGCGCGCGCTCTCCGGGTCGTCTCTGCCGGCGAAACTCCCCGCCATACGCCATCGGCTGCCGGAGGGAGGCCGCCACAGACGTCCGAGGCTGCCATCAAGGAGGAGCGATGAACGTTGCCATCGTCACCGATTCCGGCTCGGACCTGACGCCGACTCAGCTCCTCGCCAACCGAATCGTGCAGGTGCCGCTGTCGGTCTCGTTCGGCACGAGCAGCTACCTGTCGCCGGATGAGATGAAGCCGGAGGAGTTCTGGCGGCGACTCCTGGAGCCCGGTGCGCCGTTTCCCCACACCGCCGCTGCGAGCGCCGGCCAGTTCAAGCAAGTTTTCGAGCGAGCCTTCGAGGGAGGCGCCGACGGCATCGTCTGCGTCACCCTGGCCGAAACCCTGTCGGCGACCATCCGCAGTGCCCAGATGGCGAAGGACATGTTGCCGGACAGAGAAATCCACATCGTGGACTCGCGGACGGCCTGCATGGGGATCGGCGCCCTGGCTCTGCGCGGCGCGGGCATGGCCGCCCAGGGCTTTCCGGCAGCCAAGATCGCCGCGGAGCTGACCCGGATCCGAGAATCCGTGTTCCTCTACGTCGCCCTTGAGACGCTCGAGTTCTTGCGGAAGGGAGGTCGCATCAGCGCGGCCCAGGCCGCCATCGGCGGGCTGCTGTCCGTCAAGCCGATCATCACCGTCGTCGACGGGCTGGTCGTGACTGCGGACAAGCCCAGGACCCGCTCCAAGGCTCGCGCCCGCGTCATCGAGCTGCTCTCCGCGCGGCCTGTCGCGGAAGTCCACCTCCTGTATTCGCCGCCGGCGGAGGTCGACGACTTCCGGGACGAGCTTCTCGCTCACCTGCCCGCACCGGCGCCGAAGCTGGTCACTGCCCAGATCATCGGCCCGGTCATCGGGGCTCATGTGGGGCCGGGCGTGCTCGGCGCCGTGCTGCTCCGGCCGACCTGATAGGGCACGACCTCCGGGCCTCCCGCACTCCCGATTCGTTCGGCGACTCGGCCGAACCGCTACCTTAACGTTAGGCCGATCAGCCCGCTCACCAATGACATGGGGTAGCGGTGCTGCTGGGCGGGAGGTCTATACTGGAACTTAGGTGGAACCTGCGGCGCTGCTTTCCGGGAACAAGCGGAAGGCCGCCGCGACATTGTCGGGGACCGTCGGGGGGACGGCCGCTGCCAGCCCGGCGAACCGAGTCGGCAGGGCGGACCGCCTTCCGCAGGACGGTCGCGACTTGGAGGGTATCCCGCCGATGGCGACCGAGCAGATCGCTGCCGCGATCAATCCTTGGCACGTCGCCCAGCAGCAGTTCGATCTGGCTGCCGAGCACCTCAACCTCTCCCCGGCGCTCCGGAAGGTATTGCGCGAGCCCAAACGCGAGTTGACCGTCCACTTCCCGGTGAAGATGGACGACGGCTCAGTGGAGGTCTTCACCGGCTATCGAGTCCAGCACAACCTCTCCCGCGGCCCCGCCAAGGGCGGCATCCGCTACCACCAGTGCGTGACCCTCGATGAGGTCAAGGCCCTGGCCATGTGGATGACCTGGAAATGCGCCGTCGTCGGCATCCCGTTCGGTGGCGGCAAAGGGGGCGTGATCGTCGATCCAAAGAGACTGAGCCCCCGTGAGGTGGAGGGCCTGACCCGCCGTTTCGCGACTGAGATCAGCATCCTCATTGGCCCCGAGAAGGACATCCCGGCCCCCGACGTCAACACCAATTCCCAGACCATGGCCTGGATCATGGACACCTACTCGATGCACGTCGGGTACACGGCCCCGGCCGTCGTCACGGGTAAGCCGATCCCGCTCGGCGGCTCGGAGGGCCGTAATGAGGCCACTGCCCAGGGCGCGGTCTACACGATCATCGACGCGGCCAGGCACCTGAGGATGGACCTGGCGAAGTGCCGCGTCGCCGTCCAGGGCTTCGGTAACGCCGGCGCCATAGCGGCGCAGCTCATGCATGCACAGGGCTCCAGGATCGTCGCTGTCAGCGACTCTACCGGCGCGATCTACCGACCCGAGGGACTAGATCCGAAGGCCATCCTGGCCTGGAAGCAGGAGCACGGCACGGTGGTCGGCTTCCCGGGCACCAAGGAGATCAGCAACGCCGAGCTGCTCGAGCTCGATTGCGACATCCTCATCCCGGCCGCTCTTGAGAACCAGATCACGGCGGCCAACGCCGCCAGGATCAAGGCCCGGGTCATCGCCGAAGCGGCCAACGGCCCCACCACACCGGAAGCCGACGAGATCCTCTACCAGAGCGGCTCGTACGTGATTCCCGACATTCTTTGCAACGCCGGCGGTGTCACGGTCAGCTACTTCGAGTGGGTCCAGGACCTGGAACGCGATTTCTGGAACATCGAGCAGATCAACGAGAAGCTGCGGGCGGTCATGACCAAGGCCTTCGCCAGCACCCTCGAGATGAGCCTCAAACAGAAGGTGAACATGCGGACGGCGGCCTACCTGCTGGCCGTCCAGCGCGTCGCCGACGCCACCTCGTTGCGCGGGCTTTACCCGTAGACTAGGTACTGGCAAATCCCCTGCGGCCCCGGCGTACCCCCTCGCGTCGGGGCCGCTTTCTCACTCGCCGATCGACTAGCGCATTCTGTCGATGGCGCCTGCGGTCGGCTCATCCGCCCGGGCCGATCGTCCCGGCGGTTGGCTGGTGTACGATCCCACGGCTGACGATGCCGCTTGCCACCCGAGCGATCCCGGCGTCGCGGGCCCGAGCCGCTCGGGATAGGAGCATCCATGCTCGACCATGAAGAGAAGTTCCTGTTCAAGGAGGAGACCCTCCACCTCGCCAACGCCCTGGCCGAGCCGGGCGTGCTGGACAACGTCGAGGACCTCCTGACCGACGTCATCACCAGCCCGCGCTTCGACTCCGAGGTCTTCACCCTCGAGCGATCTCTCCAGGTGATGCTCGGGGCAAGGGCCGGCGCGACGCTGGTCGGGCTCCTGACCGTCACGCCGGAGGTCTTCGACGAGACGGCTGAGGTGCGCATTCCGCCGGAGGTCCAGGAGCGACTGGTCGCCTGGCGGGCGCGCTTCGGGCTGGCGATCGACAACGCCCTCAACTACCTGAACAACCCCGACGGCATCCAGGGCCACAACTTCTCGACGCAGATCGCCCATGCCGACGAGCGTCAGGTGCTGCAGGGTCGGCTGACCCTGGTCCGCTACAACAACGAGCCGCAGTTCTTCCTGGCAGACGCCAGCGTCTTCTTCGGTCTCGTGATCGACATCCTCGAGCGGCTTGGGCCCTACCTCGGGCCGGACGCGGTGGATGCCGAGACCGTTGGGCGGCTGCGCGACGCCGTCCAGCTCGTGGAGCGCAAGACGGTCAGCCGGGGCTGAGCCCTCCGTCTCCCACAGAAGAGGACAGCCGCCGGAAAGGCGGCCGTCCTTCGTCTGGGCCAAGCGTCAGGGCTTGGGCTTCTTCGGATCGGCGCCGGGCTCGGTGGAGCCGGGCCCTTCGACGGGCGGCGCGGCTCCGCCCGCGGCCGGCCACGTGGCCGGTGCCGGCGGCTGCGGTGATCCTGCCGGATACGGCGACCCCCAGCCGGGCTGGCGGTGTTGGGCCGGCTGGGCGACCGTGAACGGCAGCCAGCGGCGCCGGAGCGGGTCGAGGAGTCTCGCCGCCACGGCCAGCACGATGAGGAGCAGCAGCAGGGCCAGGGTCACGGGCAGAACCAGGACAACCGCCCAGATCGCGGCCGTGGCCGCGCTCTGGGCGACGCCGCCGAGTTCGCCGGCTGCTTGATTGAACTGTTCACCCGCGCTCCACGGGCCCGCCGTAGCGGTCGGCTGCGGACTCGGGCTTGGGCTTGCACCGGGCGCCGGGACTTCGAAGATGACCGTCAGGGTGCTGTAGGCCGACTTGTCGGTGAGGCCGGCCAGCTGCGCCGTCAGCTGCTCGATCTGGCCCTGGACGTCGGACAGGCGCTGCTGAACCGCCAGGACTTCTTCGATCGTCTTGGCCTTGTCCATGATCGCCTGGATGGCCTTCTCCGAGACCTTCAGGTTGTCGATGCGGGCCTGCAGATCGACGATCTGACCGCCGACCGATTGGGAATCGCTGTGCTCGGCGATGACCTTCTTACCGAGCTTGCGCATCAACCCAACCGCATCTTCGAAGCGAGCGACCGGCACGCGGTACGTGACCGAGGCAAGGCTGGCGCCGGCGGAGGTGGTGCGGTCGGAAGCGGCCATCCAGCCGCCCAGGACGTGCATCTGGTCTGTGGCCTGGGCGACGGAGATGTCGATGTCGGCCACTTCGATGGTGACGGAGCCCGTCTTGATGATGCGGTCTTCGGGGGCCGCGGCGCCGGGAGCTCCGGTCTGCAGGGTGACGCCGCCGCCGCTGTCGGCCCCTTCGGCGGCGCTTGCCGCGGGTGCCGGGGTGGGGCCGAGGGGATTGTCGTCGGGCAGGAGACCGGCCTTCGTCGCCTGGGAGAGGTCGTTCGGGTAGTAGCCTGGACCCGGAGTTGCGGAGCTGCTGCTGCAGCCGATCGCGGCGAGCGTCATCAGAACGAGCGCCGCGGCAAGGAATCCTTTGCTTCGCATGGTCTCCCTCTCGTTGCTCTCCGGGATCCGCCGGCAGGTCCGCGCGGAGTCCCTAGTGATTGCGTTTCACAAGCGTTCCCGGTTCACCGAATGCCCGGCCGGCGGTGCTAGCAGGGTCCACGGGTGTCGGTGGCTGCGGCGCACTTCCACCATGCCGATCCCGACGCCGGCTGTGACGCCCCAGCGGGGCCGTGGCCGAGTTCGAGGAGGTGAGGACGCGCTCCACCGGAGGAGCCGACCAGGACGGCCGCCGCCAGCAGGGCGGCGGCCACCAGGACGGCAGGCAGCCGTCTCATGCCGGCGTGGGCGCGGTGCGGCCGCGGCCTCGGCCCAGGATGCGGCGGAGGGTGGCGAAGATCGCGAGCAGGACGAGTAGCCCGAACCCTATGGGCAGGATCACGATGAGGGCCCAAACGCCCATCGTCGCCAGGCCCTGGCCGATCCGGACCAGCGCCGCCGCGGCCTCATCGACCTGGCGGCCAAGCGTCCAGTCTTGCGTGGCCTGCGACGTCACGGTCTTGGTCGGCAGCTGGAACGTGACCGTGAGTGTGCTCATGGCCGCCTGGTCCTTGAAATGGTCACGCTGGGCCGTGAGCTGTTCGATCTGGCCTCGTGTCTGGCTGAGCTGGCTCTGGACGGCGATCACGTCCGGAATGGCACTCGCCCGAGCCATGATCGCCTGCAGCGCGCTCTCGGTCGTCTTCAGGTTGTCCAGTCGGGCATTGAGGTCGACTACCTGCGAGGAGACGTCGCTCGTGTCGGTCTGCTCGGACAGGGTCTTCGACCCGAGCTTGGGAAGGGCAGTCAGCGCGTCATCCCAGCGGCCGACCGGCAGGCGGTAGGTGACTGATGCCGTCGCGTAGTCCCCGGTCCCCGATCGGTTCGACGAGCTGACATAGCCGCCCAGGCCGGCGATCGTCGATTGGGCCTGCGTCACGGCCTTGTCCAGGTCGGTGACCTCGAGGGAGAGCTGGCCCGTCTTGACGATGAGGGCCGCGTCGAGACTGGCGGCAAGCGGGTCCGGCTGAGCTGCCGGCTCTCCCGCGTTCTGGGCCTCCATCTTGCTAGTCGACCCGTCCACGGCCGGGCCTGCGGTCGCAGCGGGAGCGATCTGGGCGCCCCCGGACTCTGAGTAGGCCTGGTCGGCCTGCAGGGCCGAAAGCCGCTGGGAATCGAGGCTGGCTGCGGATCCGGCCGGGCTGCCCAGGACATAGGCGCCGAGAACGACCGTCGCCACGACCGCCACCGCCAGCGATCTGGCGAGGAACCGGCGGCTGGAGAGATCGGGCAGCAGGCCGGAGATGGACCTGCGTGACGCCGTCTCCGGGCCGGCGCTGTACTGGGGCTCTGGGCCTCTATCGATGGGTTCGGTTTCGTTCGTGGCCACGGGTCCGCCCTCCGGTATTCGTCGAGGCCGAGAGATCGGCCGTTCGAGCAGCAGACGTCCGCGAGGTCGCGGCGGTTCCCTGGGTCGGGGCGGGCGAGGTCGGCGCGCGGCCGTTACGGCAGCGGGTCGTTGTCGATGAGGCGGACGCTGCCGAAGCGCACGGCCAGCGACAGGAGGGCCGGGCCCCCAACACGGGCGAGCTCCCGAAGGGTGGCCGGATCAGCGCAGCTCACGTACTCCGGCGCCGCCAGCGGCTCCGCGGCGAGAACGTTCCGCATCGCGGCGCGCAGCGCCTCCCCGTCCCGCTCGCCGGCCTTGTACGCAGCGCGGGCGGCCAGCAACGCCCTTCGAAGTACTGGGGCGGCCGCCCGCTGCTCGGGCGTGAGGCGCACGTTTCGCGAGCTCATTGCCAGGCCGTCGGGCTCGCGCACGATCGGGCAGGCTACGATCTCCGTGGCGATGCCCAGGTCGCCGGCCATGCGCCGGACCGCGAGCAGCTGCTGGGCGTCCTTCTGGCCGAAGTAGGCGCGCTCCGCCCCGACCAGGCAGAGCAGTATCGCCACGACCGTAGTGACGCCCTCGAAATGGCCCGGGCGAGCGGCGCCTTCCAGCGGCTCGGTCAGCGCTCCGAGACGGACGCTCGTCTGGAACCCGGCCGGATAGACCTCCTCCACGGCCGGGATGAAGACGATGTCCGCCCCGGCCTCACCGGCGATCGCAAGGTCCGCGGCCTCGTCGCGCGGGTACTCCTCGAAATCGGCGGCCTCGTTGAACTGGCGCGGATTGACGAAGATCGTGGCCACGACCGTGGCGCTCTCGGCGCGGGCGTGGCGGATCAGCGAGGCGTGGCCCTCGTGCAGGGCGCCCATGGTTGGCACCAGCCCGATCGGCCGGGGAGAGGTCGCCAGAGCGGAGCGCAGCTCCGTCCGCGTTCGGACGACGCGCGGCCGGGGCGCCGGCCCCGGCGTCGGAGCGACCTCCGCCATCTCCCTAGAGATCCCTGTCGAGCGGGATCCCGCGACCGGCCTCGATCCCTTCGGGGCGGTCCAGCGCAGTTCGTCCGAGCACCTCGTCCAGGATTGCCTCGTCCATGCCGGTGCTCTCATCCGGTCCGGGGAAGGCCCCGGTCGCGACGTCGGTCCGGTACGCCTCGGCGGCCGCTCTGATGATCGCGTGGAGCTCGGCGTAGTGGCGAGCGTGCCTGGGCGTGAAGTCGGCGCTCATGCCGAGCAGGTCGGTGATCACCTGTACCTGGCCGGAGCAGGCAGCCCCCGCCCCGATGCCGATCGTGGGGATGTGGAGTCGCTCGGTAATGGCCGCGGCCAGCTGCTCTGGGACGAGCTCGAGGACCACGCTGAAGGCGCCGGCCTGCTGAACTGCAAGGGCGTCGGCCAGGAGCTGGCGGCCGGCTTCGCGGGTCTTGCCCTGGACGCGATGGCCGCCCAGCTGGTGGATCGATTGGGGGGTGAGGCCGATATGACCCATGACCGGGATACCGGCTCGAACGATCGTCTCGATGGTCCGGGCGCTGCGCTCGCCGCCTTCGAGCTTCACGGCGCCGGCGCCGCCTTCCCGCATCAAGCTGCCTGCGTTCTCCAGGCTGGCCTGCGGGGTGACGCCGTAGGAGAGGAACGGCATGTCGGCCACGACGAGAGCTCGCCTGGTGCCCCGAACCACGGCCTTGGTGTGGTGGAGCATCTCCGCCATCGTCACCCGGACGGTGCTGTCGTAGCCGAGCATCACCTGGCCAAGCGAGTCGCCCACGAGCAGCATCGGGATGCCGGCCTCGTCCAGGATTCGGGCGGTGGGGTAGTCGTATGCGGTAAGCATGGCGATCCGCTCGCCTTCGGCGTACAGGCGGGCGATCGAGGAGATGGTCAGCCGCGCGGTCTGCTGCGGCGAAGGCGATTGGCTCACTCGCTTGTCTCCGTTGGTTCGGGCGTGGGGCTCCCGTCGGCGATGGCAGCAAGGCGCACCACTACACGATCGAGCAGCAGCTCGGCGACTGCGCGCTTGGGCAGGAGCGGCAGCTCCTCGGGCGGTCCGTCGGTCGAGTAGATGGTGACCTTGTTCGTGTCCGTGCCGAAGCCGGAGCCGGGTTCGGTCACGTCGTTGGCCACGAGCAGATCCACTCCCTTGGAGCGGAGCTTCTCATCCGCCCGCTCCAGCGAGCCGGTCTCGGCAGCGAAGCCGACGAGGACCGGCCGGCGCGCGCCCGAGGCGCGGATGCCCGTGCGGACGCGTTCTGCCGTCTCCGCCAGCAGATCGGGCGTGGCGTCCATTTCCAGCGTCATCCCTGATGAGCGGCTCATCTTCTTGCCGGATGGACTGCGCGGCCGGAAGTCGGCCACCGCGGCGGCCATGACCAGGATGTCGAAACGGGGGCCTTCAGGTGGGGTGAGCGCCCGCAGCGCGGCCTCCATCTCGGCGGCCGTCTCGGCGTGTGTGACCTCTGCTCCGGACGGGGGCTCGACGGTGTGGTTGGCGAGGATGAGCGTCACGGTCGCGCCGCGATCGAGCGCGTCTTCGGCGACGGCGACGCCCATCTTGCCGCTGGACCGGTTGCCGACGAAGCGGACGGGGTCGATCGGTTCGGCAGTGCCGCCGGCGGTGACGACGACATGGCGGCCGGCGAGGTCCGTGCGCGACGGCCTGGCGGGCGTGGACTTGGCCGGGGCGCTGCTCGCGGAGGCAGCCTCCTCCCGACGTTCGGCGGCCGCCGGGGCACCACGGAGAGCGCTGACCGTTGCGTCGACGATGCGGTCCAGCGACGCGAGCCGTCCCTGCCCGATCATGCCGGACGCGAGCGGCCCCGATTCCGGCTCCACGATGTGATAGCCGAACTCGCGCAGCCGGGCAACGTTGGCTTGCGTTGCCGGATGGACGTACATGCCGCCATCCATTGCCGGAGCCACGATCACGGGAACCGAGGTCGCCAGACAGGCAGCCGTGATGGAGTCGCCGGCAAGGCCGTGAGCCATGGCCCCGAGCCAGTGGGCCGTGGCCGGGGCCACGACGATGGCCTCGACGTCGTGGGCGGTACTGATGTGGCCGATTCGGCCGTCAGCCTGAAGGGCCAGGACATCGGAGTCGACGGGGTGTCGGCTGAGAGTCTCGAGCGTCAGCGTTCCGATGAACTCGGTTGCCGCAGTGGTCATCAGGACGCGTACGTCCGCCCCTTCGGTCTGGAGCAGGCGCAGCAGCTCGACGGCCTTGTACGCGGCTATAGACCCGGTGATCCCGATGGCGATACGGCGGCCTTGGAGGCGGCTCCCTGACTCGGTCATTTCGTGGGCTCCGAGATGACGTGGATCGAACCCGCGGCGCTGCCGGTCCAGCCGACGGTCTCGTCGCCCGGCACCGATGGCTCGCCGCTGGCGAGCGCCCACAGGATGGCCAGGCCCTTCAGCGTGAGCTCGGGATCGATAGCGTCGACGCCGGGCAGCCCCCGGGCCCATGGTCCTGCCGACAGGCCGCCGGTGAGGACGACCTGGATCTTCGAGCCGTCGACCTTCTCGGCTCGAGCGAGCTCGGTCTTGATCCGCTCCAGGAGACCCAGGGTGAGGGCCCGATAGCCCAGCACAACGCCCGACTCCATGGCCGATAGCGTGTCGGTGCCGATCGCCTTCGACGGCTCCTGGAGTTCGATCCGGGGCAACCGAGCGGTTCGGGATGCCAGCGCCTCGAGGCCCAGCTCGAGACCCGGCGTGATGGACCCGCCAACGTACGCCCCGTCGCGGGCGACGCAGTCGAAGGTCGTGGCCGTGCCGAAGTCGACGACGATGGCCGGAGTTCCATACAGCCGTGCCACCGCCAGCCCGTTCACGAGGCGGTCCGCGCCGACCTCGGCCGGGCGCTGCACCCGGATGGGCATGGGCATGTTCCCGGCCGCCGCGATCATCAACGGCAGGCCGCGCCGCTCGGCCATCGACGAGGCCACGCCCGTCAGCGCGGGCACCACGCAAGCGAGGGAGATACCGGTCACGTCGGCCAGTGAGGCGCCGTCGAGGCGCAGCAATCCGTCGAGGAGAACCTCGAGTTCGTCGGCCGTGCTTGCCGCGCGCGTCGCCGCCCGGCGGCTGGCCATGATCGTCTCGCCACTAACGAGGCCAAGGGTTAGGTTGGTGTTGCCGATATCGAGCGCCAGAAGCATGGCCCGATGATAGCGCGCTCTCGAGGCTCGGCTCCGGTCGGGAGCCTGCAAGGACGGCGAATCCGAGCTACGGAGGCCACGACCCCCTTGTCCCGCCTCGTGCGGCTGAGTTACGATCCACCGGTCCGTCACCGGCGTCCTCAATCGTCACCCCCGCTGCCCCCAGGAGGAGTGGTGTCGTCCGTGCCGCCCGCGAAGTTCTTCGTCAATCGCGGCATCGTCTCAAGCCGGACCGACCTACTCAACGTCCTGCGCCCGCTCGAGAAGCAGACCGTGGCTTACCGGTACTACCGGGGCCACGAGCTGGTTCAGCACGGGCTGGGTTGGGTGGAGCGGATCGTGGCGAATGAGCCGGAGACATCGACGTTCTTCACCCCGCTCTCGATCTGCTTGAACGTGGATTCGTTCGAGCATCTCGAGTTCGAGACCCGTCCCGACCAGCTGCTCTCGTATCGCCTGGTTCAGGGGGACGAAGCCGTCGTGATCGATTTCGCGCCCGCCGGAGTGGCCGCCGGCGACGCGTTCGAGCCCCGTCAGCTCGAGTTCGATACGTCCGGCTACGTCCAGATGGAGTTGCTCGGCCCCGATGCGAAAGAGGACGAGTAGGGGAAGCCTGATACCGCGCGACCGCGATCGAAGGACGGCGGCGGAGATCGACCCGAGCTAGGGCGTGGTGGGGCCGCGCGGAGGTGCGGCCAGGAGGATAGGCGCCGCCCGGAAAGGTGGAGCTCCGGCCGGTCACCGTTTCGGTGGGACCAACCAGGCCAGACATCAGGAGGAGATCGCGTTGAATGCACTGGCGGGTTACTTCAAGTTCGCCGAGCGCGGCACGAATCTGACAACCGAGCTTCGGGCGGGCTTGACCACGTTCATGGTCATGGCCTACATCATCTTCGTGAACCCGAACATCATTTCCAAGGCCGTCGCGCCGAGCGGCCCGGACTTCCTGCCGACGGTGGTCGCCACCTGCCTGGCCGCAGGCATCATGACCCTGGCGATGGGTCTGATCGCCAACTATCCGTTCGCGCTGGCCGCAGGCCTCGGCCTCAACGCCGTCGTGGCATTCGACCTGATCGGCACCCGCCACATGGCCTGGCAGGACGCGATGGCCGTAATCGCCTGGGAAGGCATCATCATCACGATCCTCGTCGCGACCGGCCTCCGACAGGCGATCATGCGGGCGATCCCGATGAGCCTGAAGCGCTCCATTGGCGTCGGAATCGGCCTGTTCATTCTGTTCATCGGACTTTCGGAAGGCGGCTTCGTGGCCCGCGGCACCGGAACGCCGGTCACGCTCGGCAGCTTCAGCACCCCCTCGATCCTGGTCTTTGTCTTCGGCCTCGCCCTCGGCCTGGCGCTGATGGTACGCAAGGTGCGCGGCGCGCTGCTGATCAGCATCCTCGCCTCTACGATCCTGGCGATCATCATCAACCAGATCGTCGGCACCAAGGTCGATGCCACTTCCGGCCTGACCGCGGCCGGCTTCTCGGCAGGAACGGCCGTCTTGCCTGACAAGTGGTTCTTCGACTTCAGCAGCAACAACTTCTCGACGCTGTTCCAGCCCATTGGCCATCTGCTGACCGTATGGACGCTGAAGGACGTGCCGTTCATCACGGTCTTCCTCGTCGTCTTCAGCCTGATGCTGTCCGACTTCTTCGACACCATGGGCACCGTCATCGGCGTCGGCGAGGAAGCCGGCCTGCTCGACAAGGACGGCAACCTGCCCGGCATCGGACGGGTGCTGATGGTCGACTCGGTCGCCGCCATCGCCGGTGGGGTCATGAGCACCAGCTCCAACACGACCTACATCGAGTCTGCGGCCGGCGTCTCCGAAGGAGGCAAGACCGGCCTGACCGCAGTCGTCGTCGGCGTGCTCTTCCTGGTGGCCATCCTGTTCGCGCCGATCGCGGGTATCGTCCCTGGGCAGGCGACCGCTCCCGCGCTGGTGATCGTCGGATATCTGATGTTCACCATTACGCGCGAGATCGAGTGGGGCGAGATGGACGATCTCTTCCCCGCGATGGCGATCATGATCGTCATGCCTCTTACCTACTCGATCACGAACGGCATTGCCGCCGGCTTCGTGTCCTTCATCTTCCTCAAGGTTCTCCACGGTAAGGCTCGGGAGATCCACCCGCTTCTGTGGGTCGTGGGCGCGATGTTCTGCTTGTACTTCGCGATCCCGTGGATCCAGACCTTCATCAAGTAGCCTCTGCGAGGCTCGTTTCGCGGCCGGCGCTCGTGAGGGCGCCGGCCGCTTCGTGTCAGCTGGCGACCCAGCTGCGCCGCCTCGCGGTTGCCATCGGCTAGCATTCGCTCGATGTACCAACGCACAGCGCTGCCCGGCGGGCCGCGTGTCATCACGTCACGCCTCGCCGGTGCTCGTTCCGTCTCCATTGCCGTCTACGTTCTGGCCGGCTCGCGCCTCGAATCGGCCGAAGAGGCGGGCGCGGCCCACTTCATGGAGCACATCACGTTCAAGGGGACGGCGGCCTACCCCACGACGCGTGCCGTCTCGGAGGCGATCGAGGGCGTAGGCGGCAGCTTCAACGCCTCCACCGATCGCGAGTCCACGGTCTACTGGGTTCGCGTTCCGCTCCGCGAGGTCGCCCGCGGCATGGACGTCCTGGGCGAGCTGATCGTCCGACCGCTCCTCCGCAGCGAGGAGATCGAGTCCGAGCGGGCCGTCATCGTTGAGGAGATCCGCTCCTACCTGGACGATCCCGGCGAGCACGTCCACACGCTCTTCGACCTTGCCATGTTCGGCGACACACCCCTCGGCCGCGAGATCGCCGGAAGTGAGGAGAGCGTTCGAGGCCTGCCCGAGGCCAACCTTCGAGCCTTCTGGGCATCCGCGTACCGACCGGGCAACGTCGTAGTCTCGGCCGCGGGAGATATCTCCCACGCGGACATCGTCGCCCTGGTGGAGCGCGTCTTCGGGACGGGCGAGGCCAGCCATTCGCCTTTCGCCGCAGCGCCGCCGCTTCCGGCCGGCGAACGCGTCATGTCCGTCCGCCGCGCCACGACACAAGCGCAGCTCTGCCTTGGACTTCCGGGTCTCCGGCGGGATGACCCTGAGGCCTGGACACTTGAGGTACTTAACGCCATCCTCGGGGATGGCATGAGCAGCCGTCTGTTTCAGTCTGTCCGCGAGGAGAAGGGCCTCGCCTACGACGTGAGCTCGTACATCGTCGACTATGCCGACGCCGGGGCTTTCGTCGTTTCGGCAGGGGTCGATCCCGACAAGATTGGGCCGGCCGTCGGCGCGATCCTGGAGGAGTTGGCGCGCGTTCGCGACGTCGCCGTTCCGGCCGGCGAGCTGGCTCTGTCGAAGGCCTACCTGGCCGGCAGGCTCGAGTTGCGAATGGAGGAAACCCGCCATGTGGCCTCCTGGTTTGGCGGCCAGGAGGCGCTGCACGATCGAGTCCTCACGCTCGATGGGGCCCTGGCGGAGTTGAACGCGGTGACGAGCGAGGGGATCCAAGCGCTGGCCGGCCGGCTGGTGCGCGACGACGCCCTTCGTCTCGCGGTGGTGGCCCCGCCGCGGCGGGGCCACCGTCTCGAATCGCTGCTGCAGCTTCCCGGAGGGGCGGCGTGAGGAACGGACGCAAGCCCCGAGGCGTGCCCGCGGTCGAGACGGTAGAAGTCCCGACGACCCTTCAGCCGGTCGTGGCCGGCGACCAACCGGGGACGCAGCTGTCGCTCGAGTCTCCGGAAGAGCCAGCTGAGATCGGGGTCCAAGTCTCCGCGAACGAGCTCGATGCGGGCTCCCAGCCGGTCGCGGCGGTCGAAGGGGAGGTCGCAGCCGGCACGACGGAAGCGAACCCAGAAGAGCCCGCTGGGATGCGACTCGAACCCACCCCCGAGGAGCCGGTCGCCGCCGACTCCGAGCCGCTCGCCGCCGACTCCGAGCCGCTCGCCGCCGACTCCGAGCCGCTCGCCGCCGACTCCGAGCCGCTCGTGGCGACCGAGGCCGACCCCTTCGCCGCACCGTCGCCGTACGAGCCCGCCGAGTCGGTCCCGGCCGAGGACCCCTCGCTGCAGATACGGCTGGCTCGGATCCACCTGAGGACGGGCTCCCTGGCCTTGGCCCGCGCACAGCTGGAATCCCTAGCCGGCCGCGACCTCCTCGACACTCCGGGCATGCTCGACCTGGCCGAGGTCCGCTGGCGAACCGGCGACCTTCACGGAGCCGGGGAGGCGGCGGACGCCTATCTGGCCGCCAACGGCGGCGAAGCTCTCGGCTTTGTCATTGCGGCTGAGGTCGCCTCCCTCGCCGGTCGTCATGCCGAGGCGCGACGCCACGTCGAGCAGGCCCAGCTGCGCTTGCTGACAAGCCTCGACTCCGTCTTTGCCGGGATGCCGCGCAAGGCGATGTTCCCAGCGACCGAGTGGGGGACGAGAGCGGCGCCCGGGAAAGCTCCCGCGGCGGAGCCGCCGGAGGCCGCGGCTCCGGTCATCGAGCCCCTGGTCGAACCGGTCGTGGAGGCCGAGGCCAGCGAACCGGCTGCCGAACCACCGGCGGCGCCACCGGCGGTCGAGCCGGCTGCCGCCGCCGAGCCGGAGCCCGCGCCGACGCAGGTCGTTTCGGAGATCGCCGACACCGTCACGACCGACTTCTCCCTCCAGGATGCCGCCGCGCAGCCGGTCATCGATCCGAGTCGGGTCCGGGCGGATACCGAGATCGAGGCGGGGATCGCCTTGCTGCGAGTGGGAGACTCGGCACTGGCCGCGCTGCACTTCGGCATCGCCCTGCGGATGAATCCCGAGTCGGCGCCGGCGGTCCTCGGTGTGATCGGCGATCGGCGCGTCCTTGCGCTGGAGCTTGTTCGAGGTGACGCGCTGCGCATGCTGGGCCAGGAGAGCGATGCCGGTGAGGCCTACCAGTCGGTGGCCAGCGCGCTCAGAGGGGCGCGGACTGCCGCCGAGAAGCCGGCCGAGACGCCGGCGGAGCCACCCAAGACGCCGGTGGAGCCGCCCGGGACTCTGCCCGTGGACGCCACTGCCGAAGTGCCCGCGGAGCCAGCCGCATCCATCCCGACCGATGCCCCGCAGGAAGGGGAGGGTCCCGAGCACCGACCACCCGAGCCCGCTCCTCCGATCAGCTGGTCGGACTAGGTCGCGACGGCGCGAGTTCCCGGGCGGCCGGCGGCAGGTCGATCTTCGCCCAGGGGACCAATGCCTCGGGTGGTAGGCCGCCAGCCGCTACACTCCCCGTCGTATCCATCGACCGCAGGGGTATTCGAACCGTGACCGAGCGCACCCTCGTCCTCGTCAAGCCAGACGGCGTCCAGCGCCAGCTGGCCGGCCGGATCATCGCCCGCTTCGAAGAGCGTGGCCTCAAGATCGTCGGCCTCAAGCTCGTCAAAGTCGATCGCGACCTGGCCGAGCGCCACTACGCCGTCCACAAGGGCAAGCCGTTCTTCGAGGAGCTGGTCGCCTTCATCACGTCGAGCCCGCTCGTGGCCGTGGCTCTGGAAGGGCCGAACGCGATCAGCATGGTGCGCTCGATGGTGGGCGCCACGAAGCCGGCCGAGGCGGCCCCCGGCACGATTCGCGGCGACCTGGCGATGGAGATGATCCCGAACCTGATCCACGCCTCCGACGGGCCCGAGACGGCGGCGACCGAGCTGGCGATCTGGTTCCGGCCGGACGAGCTGGTCAGCTACGAACGCGAGATCGACCGCTGGGTCAGGGGGCCCGAGGCCCGCTGACACGTGATCGGTCCGAAGGCCTGACGCCACGCGGCGAAAGCCGGCGCTTGGGGTCCGGCGCCCGCATCTGGCATGGCCGGTTCCGTCCCTGGCTCAGGCTGGTCCCTAGTTCTTTGGCACGGGATTCGGCTTCGACGACCTCGTCGGGGCCGGGCTGCCGCTCGGCGATGCCGAAGGGATTGGGCTGGCCGAGGGCCCGAGTTCGTGTGTCGCAATCGGAGCGAACGTGGGCTCGGGCGAGGGCGTGGGCGATGGCGTCGGGCTGGGGGTAGGCGTTGACGTGGCGTGAGCGGCGGTGTCGAACGGTATGCCGCCGCGCGAAGCGCTCGACGCGCCCAGGCCACCGAAGGCCAGGGTCAGGGCCAGGGCGGCAGCGGCAAGGACCGCGCCGCTGACCTCCAGAGTCCGGTTCAAGCTCCAGAGGGAGAGGAGCCTGCCGCGGAATCCGGAGCCGGCGGGCGGGGAAGCGGACGCGGTTGCGGCGTTGGCTTGCGAAGCGGCCGCGAGCGGGGCCGTCTCGGCCGGCACGAGCTCTGCGGCGGCGGCCGTGCGCGCCGTCCTCCGCTTCGGCTTGAGAGCCGGCGAGGCCGCTTCGACAGCCGCGGCCGTGGCTTCGCCAGCGGCCGTGGTAGTGACCGTGGCTTCGCCAGCGGCGCCGTCACGTGCCGGCGACCAGCGAGGCCGTTCGCCGGCGGCCGCCTTCACCGCGTCGGCGGGAGGGAGCAGACCCACGAGCAGCAGCCGGCCGTAGTAGCCGAGGGAGAGCGCGATTGCGACCGCAGTGAGGAGGTGAAGCCGATCGGGCAGGGCCAGGTCGATCAGCGTCGAGCGTGCTTCGAACACGGGGCTACCGGGCCAGCCAAGCGTGGCCGCGGCAATCGCTACGAGGGCCAGGCCCAGGATCGGGGCCCGTCTCAGCCAGCCGCGAAGCTTCCCAAGGTCCGGCGATCCGAAGGCGCGCGAGGCGGCCGCGGCCCAGGCGACGAACGCGGTCTTGGCCGCGACGAACGCCAGAAGCCACATTCTGGCGGGCTCGGCCGCGCCGGCATCGCGTGAGGCCAGGGCGAGCAGGATGAACGCCGAGTCCTGAACGATCGAATAGACGACGATCTCGGTGAGATCCTCGTGAAGGACGGCGCCGACGGCGCCGAGTACGAGCGTGGCAACGGCGACGATCTGGACGATTGTTGCTGCGGCGTCCAGCCAGTCGTTGCGGATACCGAAGGTGGTAGCGCTCCAACTCACAGCCATAAGGCCGATCCCCGCGGGGATCCAGACGAGCAGCAGTGCCGGTGCCATCGAGGCGCCGCGCCTGCCAAGACGGGCGGCCGGCACATGGAACGGAATCGCGCCACTTCGGATCGCGAGAGCGGTTCCGAGGCCGAGGAAGCCAAGGACGAAGACGGGACCGTCCCCAGAGGCCCAGCTTGGGCGGGATACGGCTGTCGCGGCGAACAGCAGGCTGCCGACCAGCAGCGCCAGCGTGCGGGCCTCGGATAAGCGGTTGTCCGGCTCCTCGCCGGCAGTCCCGCTCGGGACCGAGACGACTGCGCCGGTCGCGGCCGCGGCGGCCGCCGCTGCCAGCGCCACTCTCGGGTCCGTGGCCGTGAGCGCGACACCGAGACCGCCGAACGCGGCCAGGGCAGCCGGCACGAGTCGATCGGGCCAACCCGACACCAGCCCTACCAGGCAGAGAAGCAGAGTGGCGGCCGTGGCACCGGCCAGGAACATGCCCGCATAGGTGCTGCCCGACAGCCGCACGTCGCCGACGGTCACTCCGTCCGTGGGCCCAATGAGGAAAGCGGTCGCGCAGGCGGCTGCGAGGCTGGCAAGGCCCACGACCGGGCCGAGCCTGCGGAAGGGCTGGGTCAGCTGCCCCAGGGCCGCTCCGGCGGCGCAAACGGCAAAGAAGGCGACGAGGATCACCGGCGTGGCTCGCCGCGAGGATGCCTGATCCGCCTGACCGTCGATCCGGCCCGGCCGGCCGGTCGGGGAGACTCGGCCTCGGCCGCAGCCGCCACGCCGGCGGCATCCGCCGCGCCGGCGATAGCCCCCACGGAGGCCGTCCCAACTGCAAGGGCTTCGGCGGCTGCCCCTGCTTCGGTGGAGCGACTGGTGTCCGCATCGCCTCCCCCTTCGGCCGCAGGCGCGATCAGCAGGCCCGTGGCGCCAAGGATCGCCACGAGCAGCGCCGCCAGGGCGAGGTTCTCGAACGACTGTGCGGGCCCAAGCCAGGCCTCATGCAGCAGCGAGAGGCCCACTGCTAGCAGGGCTGCGCCGGCGCCCACTCGCAGCACGTCCCTTCCCATGAGCGGGATGACGGCCAGGGTTACGAGCGCCAGGCCGGCCGCCTGCTCGGTCACGGGCCCCGGCAGGGGTCTTACGGGAGCGATCCACAGGCCCACGAGGAAGGCCGCCGCCGCTATGGCGGCCTCGCTGGTGAGGCCGATCGTCGAGCCGTCACTTCGAACCGACTTGACGCGGGTGGCAACCCACAGCAGATCGGCGGCGAGCATCGCTCCGGCGATTCGGGCGACGAGACTCAACGTGCCCGGCAACGGTGAGGCGGCGAGCGGTGCCGCAGCGAGGGCCACGGCCAGACCGAGAGCCACGGCGCGCCCGTCGCGGGCGGTCACCGCCACGACGCCGCCGGCGACGGCTGCCAGGGCCGCGACCACGGCCAGTTCGATCATGCGGCGGTGGTAGCCGCGACCCGCGGGCCGCGCTGGCCGGTCATGGGGTCGGAGTCGACGCCGGTGATCCGCTCGGGGCTGCCGTCTGACTGCCCTGCGGCAGCAATCCGAACTGGCTGATCGGCCAGTAGCGGATCCACGCCCGGCCGATGACCGCCGACTCGTCGATGGGGCCGAACTCGCGCGAATCCTGCGAGGCTTGTCTGTGGTCGCCCATCACGAAAAGCTGGTTCGGGCCAAGCGTCCACGTCTTGCTGCCGCCGCCCATCAGCTGCGTCGGCTGGCCTTCGAAGACGTACGGCTCGCTGATCTGGACGCCGTTGACGAAGACGTGGCCGCCGTGGATATCGATGGCGTCGCCCGCCACGCCGATGATCCGCTTGATGTATGCGGTGCCGCTCGGATCCTGGGCCCACTTGGCCGGCGGGTTGAAAACGACGACATCGCCGCGATGGTAGTCGTCGAAACGCGGAGTCAGCTTGTCCACGAGAACGTACTGGTCCGGCATCAGCGTGTTCTCCATGGATTGCTGCTGGACCTGGTATGGCTGGGCAGCGAAGAGCTGGACCACGAGGAAGATGACGAGGGTGAGAAGCAGCGTCTCCAGCAACTCGAAGAGGCAGCCGAGCGTTCGACGGTTCACAAGCTCGCGAGTATAGGGGCTGTGCTATCGTCGTGCCCCGTGGAATTCCGAAGACGTTTGGGCTGGCTCAAGAGCGGCCGGTTCCTGAGACTCCTGTCCGTCTTGGCCGGGCTGGCCGTGCTGGCGGCGATTCTCTACAACGCCGCCGCGGTCGACAGGATCCCGCCGACCTACTCGATCCGGGTCAGCAGCACCTCGACCGGAGGCCAGGCCCTGACGCTGACGGCGATCGATGTCGACTTCAGCAAGAACGTCAAGCGCGACACGGCCGAGCGGGCGTTCTCGATCTCACCCTACGTTCCTTACTCGTTTCACTGGCAGGGCCTCAAGCTG
The DNA here is from genome assembly GCA_049520815.1 of Candidatus Limnocylindrales bacterium. Taxonomy (GTDB): domain Bacteria; phylum Chloroflexota; class Limnocylindria; order Limnocylindrales; family CSP1-4; genus Fen-1039. The sequence goes on along the minus strand of JBEKPL010000004.1, from coordinate 16,626 downwards.
ATCGTCACGCCGTCGGACAAGCTGCCGCCGGCTAAGACGTTCCACGTTCACATGGCCGCGGGCGTCGAGGATCTGGCCGGGAACGCCCAGGGGGGAACCGGCGACTTCACGTTCACGACTGTGGACCCACCCTCGGTGACGGCCGTGTCGCCAGCCCTCAAACTCCAGTCGGTCCCGGTAGACTCGCCCATCCAGATCACCTTCGACCGGCTCATGGACACACAGAAGGTCGCAGCGGGACTGAAGGTCGAGCCGAGCTTCGCCTACAAGGTCTCGTGGAACGGCGCGATCCTGATGCTCACGCCGTCGAGTCCGCTGCAGTTCGGGACCGAGTACAAGCTCACGATCGGCGATCCGGCGGTCGACACGGACGGCACCCGGCTGCCCGACTATGTGACGAGCTTCACGACCGTCGGCATCGGCCTGCGAGTCACGGGCGTGATGCCCGCCCGAAACGCGGCCGGGGTCAGCGTCCACCGCCAGATCGCAGTCGTCTTCGACGGTCCCCTCGATCCCGAATCCGTATCCGGGGCGATCAAGATCACACCGCCCGTTTCGGGGTCGACGAAGGTCATCGCCTTGCCCGACGATCGCGTCGCGCCTGCCAAGGCGACCGGGACGCCGACCGGTTCGGGCCCCAACGTCCTCGTCTTCACACCCGACAAGCCGCTCTCTGCCCACACGACTTACTCGGTCACGATGAGCTCGACGGTGCGGGGAACGGACGACCAGGCCGCCCCCCAGCAGACCTGGACCTTCGAGACAGGCGAACCGCCCGTGAATGCTCTCAACCAGATCGCGTTCCTGTCCGACCGGGGCGGCGTGGCCGGCGTCTGGCTGATGAACCCCGAAGGATCGAACCAGCGGGAAGTCACGTCCGAGCTCGTACCGGTCAGCGGCTATGACATCAGCGGCGACGGCACGACGATCGCCTATGGGGCGGGTGGCGTCGTCAAGGTGATGTCCCTCAGCGGCGACAACCTGAGTACCCTGACCCCGGGTGGCGATTTCGACTACGCGCCGACAATCACCCCGGACGGAACGGGCGTAGTGGTGGGTCGACGCGACGGCAGCGGCGCCGATCTCGGGTACTGGCGTATCCCTCTGATCAGCGGCGCGGATCCCATGCAGGTTGCTACGGACGGGGCCCCGGGGCTCGGCAGCACGACCGTCACCGGCGACGGCCTGACCGGCAAGCCGGGGCAGCCGGCCTGGGCTCCGCGAGCGGCCTTCAGCCAGGATGGGTCGACGATGCTTCTCGTCCGCGGCTCCGACAGCGCGGCTGTGCTGGTGGACATGACGGGCGCCACCGCGCCCAAGAAGCTGAGCATCGTGGGCGACTCGCGGCCGGTGTGGGTCCCGAGCGACGCCGCGTTCTACATGGCAGCGACCGCCGACAACGGCGCGAGCTGGACATACCGGCGGGTCACCACGGGCGGCACCGTGACCAGCGTTGGGCCGGCGGTCTCAGATATCGACACCAGCGGCCAAGCTCTCGCCCTCGTCGTTCATGCCAGCGACGGCTACAGCCATTTGGCCTACCTGGTTCTACCGGGCGCCACGCCTGCGCTCCTGACCGACGATCCGTTGTTCAGTGAGATGTCGCCATCGTTCTCGCCGGATGGGAAGACGGTGGTCTTCGCCCGGGTCAGCTCGCATAGTCCTACGGTCTCGGCCGGGATCTGGATCATCAGGCGAGATGGCACCGGCCTGGCCAACCTCGCCACGGACGGGACCTATCCATGCTGGCTGCCCTAGACGGCGCGCGGGCGGGTGCCAAACGTCCCAGGCGGCCGGTGCCAATCGCCTCGCTTCGGGTGTCCTGAGTGCATACTCGCGGGACCTTCCGCAGATTGACCCCCACTTCGGGCCGTTGATACACTCCGCCCGGCCCGAGTATGCATGTCGTTATCGAATCCGGGCCATGCCCCCCGGTAGCGCGCCCGTCCCACCGCGCTAGTCCCGCGTCCAGAGAGAAGGAGTCGCTCGCCCCCCATGGATCCAACCCTGCTCCAGTGGTTCGTCCCGGTCGCGGGACTGCTCGCGGTAGCGTTCGCGATCTTCCTCGCCCGTGACGTCCTGTCCCGCGACACCGGGACCAAGGAGATGATGGACGTCTCCTCGACGATCAACGAGGGCGCGGTCGCATTCATCAAGCGCCAGTACCTCACGATCGGCGGGCTTGCCCTTGTCGCGGCCGTCGTCATCGGAATCGTGATCACGGTCTTCGAGACTCAGAAGGTCGCCGACACCGGGACTTATGGCATCAACCTCGGCTGGCGCACCGGCTTCGCCTTCCTCGTTGGCGCGGCCTGCTCGATGGCCTGCGGCATCATCGGCATGCTCGTCAGCGTCAAGGCGAACGTGCGCGTAGCCTCTGCCGCTCGCCGCAGCCTCGTCGAGGCGGTCCAGGTCGCCATGCGGGGCGGCGCGGTCTCGGGCTTCCTCGTCGTCGCCCTCTCGCTCCTCGGCGTCTGGGGCATCTTCAGCCTCTACGGCGGCCTGGGCGGTGGCCAGAGCACTCATGACGCCCCGTTCCTCATCGTCGGCTACGGCTTCGGCGCCAGCTTCGTGGCCCTCTTCGCCCAGCTTGGCGGCGGGATCTACACCAAGGCCGCGGACGTGGGCTCCGACCTTGTCGGCAAAGTAGAGGCCGGCATTCCGGAAGACGACCCGCGCAACGCGGCTGTCATCGCGGACCTGGTTGGCGACAACGTGGGCGACTGTGCCGGCCGTGGTGCCGACCTCTTCGAGTCCACTGCCGCCGAGAACATCGGCGCCATGATCCTCGGGGTCGGCGTCTACGCTCTCGCGGTTACCAACAACTGGCCGAACCCCACGGCCTGGATCTTCTTCCCGCTCGTCGTCCGAGCCTTCGGTCTCGTCTCCACCATCGTCGCGATGTTCTTCATCCGCGGCAAGGAGACCGAGAACCCGATGAACATCCTCAACCGCGGCTACTGGGTCACCACGCTCCTGAGCGCCGCCTCGCTCGCGTTCGTCACCAGTGTGATGATGAACACCAACGGCGGGACCGGCGACAACGGCATCCCCACCTGGGTCTACTTCTTCGGCGCAGGCTGCGTGGGCCTCGCCACCAGCATCGCCTTCGTCTATATCACCCAGTACTACACCGCCGGCACCTTCCGTCCGGTAAAGGAGATCGCCGAGGCCTCGAAGACCGGCCCGGCTACCAACATCATCGCCGGCATTTCCGTAGGCTTCGAGACGACCGCGGTGACCGCCATCGTGATCGGCCTCGCCCTTCTCGCCAGCCACTGGCTCGGCGCGCACTCCGGCCTTGGGGCCGCGGGTGGCATCTTCGGCACCGCCGTCGCGACGATGGGAATGCTGATGACCACGGCATATGTCCTCGCCATGGACACCTTCGGCCCGATCACCGACAACGCCGGCGGCATCGCCGAGTTCAGCCGTGCCGAGAAGGGTGCCCGCGAGATCACCGACCGCCTCGACGCGGTCGGCAACACCACCAAGGCGCTGACCAAGGGCTACGCCATCGCGTCTGCTTCGCTGGCCGCCTTCCTCCTCTTCTCGGCCTACATCAGCAAGGTGAACCTGATCCTGTTCAACCGCGGCGAGCCGAAGATGGCCGCAGTCGACCTGGCCGACGTCAACGTCTTCGTCGCCGCTCTCATTGCGGCGATGCTCGTGTACCTGTTCAGCGCACTGGCCATCCGCGCGGTGGGCACCACGGCTCAGGCGATCATCGTCGAGGTGCGCCGCCAGTTCAGAGAAATGCCCGGGATCATGGAGTACAAGACTCGGCCCGACTACGCCCGTGTCGTCGACATCACGACCCGCGCAGCCCTTCGCGAGATGATGCTGCCCGGCATCGTCGCCGTGGCCACTCCGATCGTCGTGGGCCTCCTGCTCGGCTACCAGGCCGTGGCCGGTCTCCTGATGGTCGGCACCATCGCCGGCGTCCTGCTCGCCACCGTCCTCAACAACGGCGGCGGTGCGTGGGACAACGCCAAGAAGTACATCGAGGCGGGCCACCTGCTCGACGCGGACGGCAAGGTCATCGGCAAGAAGACGCCGACCCATGCCGCCGCAGTCGTGGGTGACACCGTCGGCGATCCCTTCAAGGACACCGCCGGCCCGTCGCTCCACGTTCTCGTGAAGCTGCTGGCCACCATCACCCTGGTCATGGCTCCGCTCTTCATTCGCTAACCGAGTCGCCCTGAGTTCCGAGCCGGTGGTTGCGAGGCCGCCGGCTCGGGCTCGGCGTTCCGTGAGTCCGCATCGAGGAGGCAGCGTCCCATGGATCTTTCCATCCAGGCACTCGTCATGGGCCTGGTCCAGGGCCTCACGGAGTTCCTGCCCATCTCGAGCTCCGGGCATCTGATCCTGGTTCCGTGGCTGTTCGGGTGGAAGGATCAGTTCATCGATTCGGTGGCGTTCACCGTCGTCCTCCATATGGGCACGTTGCTGGCGCTGCTGGCCTACTTCTGGCGCGACTGGGTTGCGCTCGTACCGGCCGGCCTGGCTGCCATTCGCGACCGCTCCTTCCGTGGCGACGACAACCGCAGGATGGCCTGGCTCCTCGCCGTGGCGACCATCCCAGCGATTCTGGTGGGGCCGCTCTTCGACAGCACCGTCGAGTCGCTGGTGCGCGAGCCGGCGCGGGTTGCTCTGATGCTGTGCATCGGGGCCGCGATCCTCTGGCTGGCCGACCGCTGGGGCTCCAAGCTGCGAGAGATGGGCTCGCTTACCTTCATGAATGCGTTCGGCATCGGCGTGGCGCAGGCGATCGCCCTGGTCCCGGGCATCAGCCGGTCCGGCATCAGCATCTCCGCCGGACTCTTCCTCGGGCTCAAGCGCGAGGCTGCGGCCCGCTTCAGCTTCCTGCTGGCCACACCGGCCGTGGCCGGGGCGGGGATCTGGGAGGCGCGCAAGCTCCTGACTCACGAGGCCGGCGTCAACCCGGACACGCACCTGATCGTCATCGGCTTCGTGGCCGCGGCGGTATCGGGCTTCCTGGCCGTCCACTTCATGCTCGAGTTCCTCAAGCGCCGGCCGGTGACGGTGTTCGTCGTCTACCGGGTGGCCGCCGCGGCCCTCGTGTTCGTCGTCCTGCTGTCGCCGCACGGCGCCTGAGGAGGCTGATCTGCCGATGGAGGTCATCAAGCAGCTTCGGCAGCGCGAGATCCGCGACCTGCTGGCGCAGCGACCGATCCGGACCCAGCAGGAGCTCGCGGCCGCCTTGCGGGACCGTGGCTTCCGGGCTACGCAGGCCACGATCAGCCGCGACGTCGCCGAGCTCGGGCTGATCAAGTCGAGCCGGGACGGAGTCCAGACCTACACGGTGCCTGCGCGTGTCACCGAGGCGGAGAGCACCGGTGAGGAGCGACTTCGGGCCCTCCTCCACGACCTTCCGGTCGATGTCCGCGAGGCCGGACTGATGTTGGTGATCAAGACGCTGCCCGGCTCCGCGCACGCCATCGCGGCGGCGCTGGACAGGACTCGCTGGTCGGAAGTCGTGGGCAGCGTCGCCGGTGACGACACGGTCTTCGTAGCCTTTGGGGATCGCGCGTCCCTGCAGCGGATCAGAGTCAGGCTCGCCTCGCTGGGCCGTTAACCCCGGACGCGGACCGGCCCCGGCTTCCGGGGAGGAGGAGGGGAGGAGTATCCGGAAGACGGGGCCGGTGGATGTTGCTTCGTTGAGTGGAATGATCGCAGCTTGGTTTCAGGATACCAGTCCTCATTTGGTCCCTCCCCGAATGGGGACCTACGTTCTCATGCATACGTGGGTCGGCAGCTCGCCGGAGACACGGGGGAGCCAGGAACGCACACTGGTGCGATGCGGACGCCGACCGGTCCGGCCCAATCAATGCTTTGACACGGGCTTGGGCGGCGGCTAGGATACGCGCCGGCCGAACTTCAGGACACAAGCCTTGTGCGCCTGGAGTTCGTTTCCTTATGCCGGACCATCAGGTGCCGGAGATTCGACCGGTCGCGGCCGGTCGGACCAGGACGGGAGCCGCTCCGCGGTGAACAACAGGACTCAATACATCTCCGAAGACGGTCTTGCCAAGCTCCGAGCGGAGCTCGAGGAATTGGTGAACGTCCGTCGCCAGGAGATCGCTCAGCGCATCCACGATGCCAAAGAGCACGGCGATCTTGCGGAAAACGCCGAGTACGAAGACGCCAAGAATGAGCAGGCGTTCGTCGAGGGCCAGATCCAGCGACTCGAGGCGCTGATCAAGAACGCCACCATCATCGACGAGCAACATGGCACCGATCACGTCCAGATCGGCTCGACCGTGAAGGTCGATGGGACCGACGGCAAAGAGGTGTTCACGATCGTCGGTTCGACCGAGGCCAGCCCGCGCGACGGCAAGATCTCCAACGAGTCGCCGGTCGGTCGGGCTCTGCTTGGCAAGCGCAAGGGCGACTCGGTCGTGGTCCACGTCCCGGCCGGGGACTTCTCCTACAAGATCCTCGACATTCGCTAGCCCCGCACGTGTACTGGGCCGACGAGCTAGCTGCCGCGGTCGCGGGACCCCAGGTCGTCAACGACTCGAAGTCGCCCTCGGGGACGGTTCACGTCGGCAGCTTGCGTGGCGTGGTCCTGCACGACGCGATCTATCGGGCGCTGCTCGGCGCCGGCCTGGAGGCGAAGTTCCTGTACGGCGTCGACGACATGGACGCCATGGATTCGCAGGCGCTGCTGACCCCGGATGCCGTCGAGCGGTACATGGGCGCGCCCCTTTCCCGCGTGCCCGCTCCGGAGGGGAGCAGCGCTGCCAGCTACGCCCGCCACTTCGTCGGCGAGATCTTCTTTCGGACGTTCGCGCCGCTCGGCATCCGGCCCGAGTTCTACTGGGTTTCGGAGCTGTACGCGGACGGTCGAATGGACCCGTACATCCGCCTCGCCCTGGACCGAGCCGATCGGGTGCGCGACATCTACCGGCGCGTCAGTCACGTCGAGCGCTCCAGCAGCTGGCTGCCGATCCAGGTCATCTGCGAGCAGTGCGGCCGGATCGGCACCACCTACGCCACCGACTGGGACGGAGCGACGGTCGCTTACGCGTGCATGCCGGACATGGTGTCGTGGGCTCGTGGGTGTGGTCATGAGGGCCGCGTGTCGCCGCTGGGCGGCCGGGCCAAGCTGCCATGGAACCTGGAGTGGGCGGCCAAGTGGGGCCTGCTCGGCGTCACGATCGAGGGCTGCGGCAAGGATCTGGCCACGGCCGGCGGCTCGCGCGACCGCTCCGACGCGATCAGCCGCGAGGTCTTCGAGGTCGAGCCGCCGCGCAACGTCGCCTACGAGTTCCTGAACGTCGGTGGCAAGAAGATGTCCACGTCTCGCGGCCAGGGAGCGGCGGCGCACACTATCGCCGAGGTCCTGCCGCCGGAGCAGCTGCGCTTCCTGTTCCTGCGCCCCCGCCCGAGCCAGGTCATCGACTTCGACCCTGAGGGCGACACGATCCCGCGCCTCTTCGACGAGTTCGACCGGATCGCCGCTGCCACCGCCGGGCGCGACGTCAAGGGCGAGCTGCCGGCCGACCACGAGCGCGTCTTCGCCTACTCGCTGGTGGGCGGCTCGGTTACCTCCAGGTCGCCCGACGTCGCCGCGGCCGTTGCCGTGGTCTCGCCCGACGTCGCCGCTGCCGCTGCCGCCTTCCGGCCAGCCTTCGCGCACCTGGCGCTGCTGCTGCAGATCCCCGGCGTGGACATTCCCGAACGCATGGCAGCCGAGAAGGGCGCCCTGCTCACGGAGCTAGAGACGGCGATTCTGGCTGAACGGACGGCCTCTGCCCGCGCCTGGCTCGACTCCTACGCTCCAGAGCGGGCCCGATTGGTCGTTCACCGCGACGCGCTACCGGATCTCGCCGCAAGCCTCGAGCCGGACCAGCGTGGCTACCTTGGGGCACTGGCTGCGGCTGCCGAGGCGGAGAAGCCGGGCTCCGGAGATGCCTGGCAGGCACTGATCTTCCGCGTCGCCGGCGGGTGCGAGATCCCCTCCGGCCGCGCTTTCGGGGCGTTGTACGCAGCCTTCCTCGGCCGGACCAACGGCCCGCGTGCCGGCTGGCTGCTGGCCAGCCTGGAGCCGGGGTTCGTCGTCGCGCGGTTGCGGGCGGCAGCGGCGCCCTAGTTCGCCCGTCCCTCGGCACCGCCCCGCCCCGCTAAACTCAGCGGCAGTTGCGCGGCCCGGGCCGCCGGAGGAAACAACGGGAGTGAGGATCGCATGAGCATCGGGCTCGCAAGGCTGCGCGAGGAGCCGGACCGCATCCGCCAGGGCGCGATCGACAAGGGCGAGGACCCCGCGGTCGTGGACGCGGCCCTGATCCTCGAGGGCAAGCGCCGCCAGCTGCTCGGCGATTCGGATCGCCTCAAGGCCGAGCGCAACGCCGCTTCGAAGAAGATCGGCGAAGCGATCCGGGCCGGCGCCGCGCCCAACGGTCCCGAGGTCGCGGCTCTGAGGCAGGCTTCCACCGACGCCGGCGCACGGATCGAGAAGCTGGCCGCGGAGCTGGCCGCAACTGAGCAGCAACTCGAGGAGCTGCTGCTGCGCATCCCCAACCCCGCGGATCCGGACGTCCCCGTGGGCGACGCCTCGGCCAATCGGGTCGTCCGCACCTGGGGCGAGCCGCTCCCCAAGGATGCGGCCGGGGCCGGTGGAGCCACCTGGTCGCGCCGGCCGCACTGGGAGGTCGCCGACGCCCTCCACATGCTCGACCTGGAACGCGGCGCGAAGATCAGCGGCTCCGGCTTTCCGGTCTACACCGGCCAAGGGTCTCGCCTCCAGCGCTCCCTGATCGACTTCATGCTGGACGTCCACACGGCCGAACACGGCATGACCGAGATCTGGCCGCCGGCGATGGTGAACTTGGCGTCCGCCCGTGGCACCGGCCAGATCCCCGACAAGGAAGACCTCATGTACGTCGTCCCGCGCGACGATCTGTACCTCGTTCCTACCGCCGAAGTTCCCGTCACCAACCTCCATCGCGACGAGATCTTCGAGGCGGACCAGCTGCCGCGGCGCTACGTCGCCTACTCGCCCTGCTTCCGCCGCGAGGCCGGCGCGGCCGGCAAGGACACCCGCGGAATACTGCGCGTCCACCAGTTCGACAAGGTCGAGATGGTCTTCTTCGAGAAGCCGGAGGCCTCGACCGAAGCGCTCGAGTGGCTGACCGCCCGTGCGGAGGTGATCCTCCAGCGACTCGGAGTGGCCTATCGGGTCCTGCTCATGGCGACGAAGGACATGGGCTTCGTCCAGGCCAAGAAGTACGACCTGGAGGTCTGGGCGCCGGGGGTCGAGCGCTGGCTGGAGGTCAGCTCCTGCTCGAACTTCCGCGACTTCCAGGCCCGCCGGATGGCGATCCGCTATCGACCCCAACCCGGCGCAAAGCCCGAGCTCGTGCACACGCTCAACGGCTCCGGGCTGGCGCTGGCCCGAACGGTGGCGGCGATCCTGGAGACTCATCAGCAGCCCGACGGCAGCTGGCTCGTCCCCGAGGCGCTCCAGCCGTACATGCACACGGATCGGGTCGCGCGGTAGGGCTCCCGCGCGCTTGGCGAGCCGCCGACTTTCTGCCACGATAGCGCCTCCACTGGGACGGGAGGGAAGCCGACTACCGGGGGTGGGCCCGAGCCGAGCCCAGGGCATGGAGGATCGGATGGGAATGGTCGGAAGGCGGAGCATGCGCCGCGGCGTCCTGGCAGCCGTCGCGGTGTTCGTGGCCGTGGCCTCGGCAGGCTGCGCCGGCAGCAGTGCCACACCGCCGATCATCTACATCACGCCTGCACCCAGGACGCTTGGCCCGGGCGAGACGCCCACGCCCGGCCCGCCCCCGCCGGCCATCACCAACGCCATCGTCTCCCCAACCGCTCCGGACTCCCGCTGGACCGTGGTCTTCAAGATGCCGGTCATCGGCGGAGTCTCGGCTTCGACGGCGAAGAAGATGAACGACGCGATCACCGCCAGGGTGAACGCCTACGTCAGCGCCTTCACGTCCCGCCCACTGCCGGCCGTGCAGAGTGGCGGCAAGCCGAGCACGCTGGAGGGCAACTACACGATCGCGCTGAACTCGTCCACGCTGGTCAGCCTGCGGTTCAGCGTCCTGACCCAGGTCGCCGGGGCGGCGGCCACTCTCGGCGAGGCGCCCACGGTAGGGGAGGCGGGGAGCATCAACTTCACCGTCTCGACCGGGGCCACGATAGACCTGAGCGACGTGTTCACCAGCGCGGCCGCCGCCCTGCCGATCATCACGGCCAAGACGAAGGACTCGCTGAGCCGGCAGCTCGGAAGCGCCCTTTCGTGGCCCGCCGGCTCTTTGCCGATGAGCTTCTTCGACAAGGCCTGGGCCTTCACGAAGGACGGCCTGGAGTTCACGTGGTCGCAGGGCGCCATCGCCAGCGCGAACGCGGGGCCGCCGAGTGCGGTCGTGGCCTGGGCCGACATCAAATCCGTGATCAAAGTCGACGGTCCGGCCGGGGAGTTCATCCGCTAATCCGGGGGGGGGCGCCGTGGACCCGGGAGGTGTGCCTCGGACCCGGGAGGGGCGCCGCTAACCCGGCGAGGGGCGTTGCGGACCCGGGAGCGGCGGCCACCCGTCTCGCGCGGGGTCCCGGGCCGTGTGCCCGTGGCAGCGAGCCTCCGTGCCGGATCCCTGAGACCGATCAAGCTTCGCCGCCGATCGCCGATCCCCCACTCGAGCGCTGTCGAGCCCTGCGGATGGATGCGTTCCGCTCTTGCTCTGGGGCAGCTGCGCTGGACGGAGCAGGTTTGCATGGGTCTCTCAATCCGGTCGAAGCTTCTGGTGGCGATCCTCGGCACCACGGCGCTGATGACCCTGACCTGCGCAGCCACGCTCTTCCAGTTCGACGCCGCCGTGCGAACCTTCTCCACCGACGTCGAAAACGCGGATACCGCCGCGTTGCATGCCAGCCAGCTCCTGTCCGCCTTCCAGCTCCAGCAGGGCGATCTGCAGGAGCTACTGCTGCGAGGGTCGGATGCGGCCCTGTACGGCACGTACCTAGCGGTCTACCGGGCTGACGGCGCAAATGTGGCCGAAGGATTCGATGCGCTGAAGATCGAGGTCGGGGCGATCGGAGATCCGAAAGCGGAGGCCAGCCTGGACTCCTTCGCGGCCGGCTATCGAACCTACAACGATGCCTTCGCCAATGCTCTGCCCCTGCTTGCCGGCCCTGCCGGCTTCAACCAGGCCGGCGCATACGCGGTCATGCATGGCCAGGATGAATCGGCCCGCGTGGCTCTCGTCGATTTGTCGGCCGAGCTGAGCGCGCTTGCCGCAAGCCGGGCCGCTGCCCAGGCTGACAGTGCGGCTCGGATGGTCGAGACCCTGGTGGCCGTGATAGCCGCTGCGCTCGCCCTGGCCCTCGGCCTCGCACTCCTCTTCAGCCGCCGCATGGCTGCGGACGCGAAGCGGGTCCTCAGGCTCGTGCAGTCCGTGTCCGGCAACGAGATCGCGGCCATGGAGTCAGGACTGAGCGCATTTGCCGCCAACGACCTGACCTTCCGCTCCCAGCCTGAGACGGTCCCGATCCCCAATCCAGGGAGCGATGAGATCGGCCAGACGGCGACCGCCGCGAACGCGATGCTGGAACGGGTCATCGCCGCTATGGCGTCCTACCAGACGGCGCGAACGAACATGACGGCCACTCTCCGAACGGTGAAGGAGGCCGCCGCGTCGGTATCCAAGGCCAGCCACGAGATGAAGTCGGCTGCCAACCAGGCCGGCCAGGCGATCGGCCAGATCGCGACCACGATCGGCCAGGTCGCGGCCGGTGCCTCGGACCAGGCCCAGGCATCGTCGGCAACCGCGGGCCTCGTCCAGGAACTGACCGCCGTGGCCGACGAAGTCCGGTCGGGCGCGATGGAGAGCAGTGCCAGGGCGGACGCGGCGTCCGGCTCGCTGGCGCACATGGCCGCGGCCATCGGCCAGACGTCGCAGGCGTCTGATGAAGTGACCCGCACGACCGAGGCCACTGCCGCTGCGGCCGACAACGGCCGGCTGGCCGTTCGCCAGACCGTCGACGGAATGAGCCGCATCAAGACGGCGGTGGAAGGGGCCTCCGCCAGGGTGACCGACCTCGGGGCCAAGTCAGACCAGATCGGAGCAATCGTCGAGACGATCGACGACATCGCCGAGCAGACCAATCTGCTTGCCCTGAACGCGGCCATCGAGGCTGCCCGGGCCGGAGAACAGGGCAAGGGCTTCGCCGTGGTGGCGGACGAGGTCCGCAAGCTGGCAGAGCGCTCGTCTCGGGCCACCAAGGAGATCGCCGATCTCGTCGCCGAGGTCCAGGCGGGGACCCAGGAGGCCGTCAAGGCGATGCAGGTTGGTGCGCGCGAAGTCGTGGATGGTGCCGAGCTGGCCGGACGCTCTGGCGCCGCCCTGGACGAGATCGAGGGGGCGGTCAATGCGACTCGGGCCGCCGTCTCCAACATCGGCACCGCTATGGAGGCCATGCGCCAGTCCTCGGCCGCCGTGATGGCCGCGTCCGATGCCATCGCCGCCATCGCCGCGACGACGAATGGCGCGGCCGCGCGAATGGCAGGCTCCATCTCGGAGGCGGGTCAATCGATGGAGTCGATCGCGGCCATTAGCGAGCAGAACTCCGCTTCGGCCGAGGAGGTGTCCGCCTCCACGGAAGAGATGTCGGCCCAGGTCGAGGAAGTGGTGATCTCCGCTGCCGAGCTGGCTCGAATGGCCGGCGAGCTGGACACCCTCGTGGCGCAGTTCCGGCTCGAGACGCCGTACGACTCGACCGGATCCCACCGCCCCGTCTCGCTGCGACGCGTGGCCTAGAAACGGGCCCTCGCTTCGGGAGGGCCGCGCATCCCTCGTCCCGCAGGCCCGGGAGTATCGCCTGGCACAACCGCCGGCTCGTCCTCGGCGACGGAGTTGCAGAGCCGCGCACTCATATATACGATCCCTCGATTGAGCGCGAATCTCGCTCCACCCTCCGTGAGCGAGCTAAGCGCATTGGGAGGATCTGCGCGTGCGAAGACTCACGACACTCGCCCTTGGAACACTCATGGGCATCAGTCTCGCGGTTCCGGGGAGCGCGCTTGCCGGCGCGCCGGTGGAGCGCTACGCAACCCATCCCCTGCACGTCAAGCCGAACGCCTCCGCGTCCCCGACAGGGCTCTCGCCGGCGACGATCAAGAGCGTCTACAACTTCCCGACCAGCACGAGCTCCGGTGCCGGCACGACGATCGCGATCGTCGACGCCTATGACGACCCGACTGCGGCGTCGGATCTCAGCGTCTTCAGCAGCCAGTACGGACTGCCGGCATGCACCACCGCGAACGGCTGCTTCACGAAGGTCAACCAGACCGGCGGCACAAAGTATCCTCGCGCGAATTCCGGCTGGGCGCTCGAGATCAGCCTGGATATCCAGTGGGCTCATGCGATCGCGCCCGGCGCGAAGATACTGCTCGTCGAGGCCAGCTCGGCCAGCTTCACCAACCTGCTCGCGGCCGAGGACTATGCCGCGGCACACGCCCAGTTCGTCTCCAACAGCTGGGGCGGCAACGAATTCAGCGGCGAGTCCAGCTATGACTCGCACTTCGTCCATTCGGGCGTGAGCTTCTTCGTCTCCTCGGGCGACGCGGGCACGCCTGCCGAGTACCCGTCGGCCTCGCCGAACGTCATCTCGGTCGGCGGCACGTCGCTCAAGTTCAACGCCGACGGCAGCCTGAACTCCGAGACCGGCTGGAGCGGCTCGGGCGGCGGCTGCAGCGCGTACGAGACGGCGACGTCCGCTCAGTCGAGCTTCTCGCAGTACGGCCAGGTGAACTGCGCCGGCAAGCGAGCCACGCCTGACGTCTCCCTCGACGCCGACCCGAACTCCGGCGTCTCGGTCTACGACAGCACGTCGTACCAGGGCCGGAGGGGCTGGTGGACTGTCGGCGGGACAAGCGCGTCCTCGCCGATGATCGCCGCCCGCTCGGCTGTGGGCAGCGTGGCCGTGAACAGCAGCTACGTGTACGGCAGCAACATCTCGTTCCGGGACATCACGTCCGGCAACAACGGGGCGTCGGCCCTGATCGGCTACGACCTGGTGACCGGCCGCGGGAGCTGGACGAACTAGCAGCTCCTCCTCCCGTCATGACAGCGTACGAGGCCCGGCCGTCCGGCCGGGCCTCGTGCCGTGCGCCTTCCTCGGCAAAGACCGTAGCGGTGCTCGGTGGCCGGCAGATTCCTCCAGCGCGGTCGCGCACCGCGCAAGCTTGCTGTGAGTGCACCGGCTCGGGCGGGGCTGGTAGCATCGGCTGGCGCAGCGGAGAGGTGGCAGAGCGGTCTAATGCGGCGGTCTTGAAAACCGCTGATCGAAAGATCCGTGGGTTCGAATCCCACCCTCTCCGCCAACATTCCAAGCGTGAATGTACTTGGATCCCAGTAGGACGCCATAGTCGTAGCGCATCTCGGAGGTCTGTGGCATGTGGCGAACCTGGCTAGCCGCGCCTCGCGCGCGGCTAGCAGTCGCGATCGTTGTTGTCGTTGCGCTTGTCGTGTTGATGGGGATTCTCTACTTCTGGGTCACGAGCACCCAGCTCCGTCCCATGCTCTGAGATCTCACCAACCAGGTTTGCGGAACGGCGGCCTCGGCCCCCTTCACGATTTTCACCGCCCTGGGTTTGATGGAGGCTTTGGCCTGCCCTGGGTTTCGTGGAGTGACGGCTCCTCCAAGTCGCGTGGCGGGCTAGTAGATCGCCCGGATCGCCACCCGACATCCGCGTGGTTGGCCTGGCCGCCACCCCACAGCCACGCCACTTCCTGCGGTCTCGGGTTTGCCGATGCTGGCGGGTGGCGCTCGGATCTCAAGAGGACATTGCTGGCGACTGCGGTCACAGCGGACCTCGATGTCTTCGGCGAACGCCCGCGAACACCGGGGCCTAGACTTGAGAACCGCTGATCGAAAGATCCGTGGGTTCGAATCCCACCCTCTCCGCCAGACTTGCGAGGAGTGGCCCTTTGGACGGTCTCCTGGCCCGGCTGGCCGCATCGGACGACCCGATGCTCGCCTACAAGGCGCGCCTCCTGACGGCCTGGCCCCTTGCCGGGCTGCAGGAAGGCTCCGAGGAGGCGCGGGCCCTTCGCAGCCGTATCGCCACCTCGCCGATGGCTCGGGCGTTGCTCAGCGGCCGGGAGCCGGACGGGACCATTCGACCCCACCCCTACAGGAAGTGGCAGGGGCCGCACTGGACCCTGGTCTCGCTGGCACTCATCGACTACCCGCCGGGAGACGGGTCCCTGCAGCCGATCATGGACCAGGTGTACGCGTGGCTCCTGGCGCGCGAGCTGCCCGGCCGTCGGACGCCCGCCGGCCAGGAGTCGAGAGCCCGCTTCTGCGCATCCATGGAGGGGAACGCGATCTGGTACTCGATCCGGCTCGGGCTTGACGACGGGCGCACGGCCCGGCTCGCGGAGAGGCTGGTCCGCTGGCAGTGGCCGGACGGCGGCTGGAACTGCGACGATCGCGCGACGGCGGCGGTCTCGTCGTTCCAGGAGACGGCCATTCCGGTGCGGGCACTGGGGGCGTTCGGCCAGCGCTACGGAGACGCCCCTGCCCTGGAAGCGGCAGCGCGCGCGGCGGAGCTGCTCCTGTCGCGCCGGCTGCTGTGGCGGCACCGGGACGGGCAGCTCATCGAGCCGGACTGGGGCGGTCGCGTCGACCGGATCCACTTCCCGGCGCAGTTCTACGACGTCCTCTTCGCCCTGGAGGTCATGGCCGAGGTGGGGCGGATCGGCGACGAACGCTGCACGGATGCGCTGCGCCTTCTCGAGTCCAAGCGGCTCCCAGACGGTGGCTTCCCGCTGGAAGAAGCCAACGCCAGGAAGGCCGACACGATCGTCAGTCGCGGGAGCTTCGCCGACTGGGGCCCCGCAGGTACGCGCCGGAGCAACCCGCTGGTCAGCCTGGCGGCATGGCGGGTGTTCGAGAGGCGGCGGCTCGCGTCGGGAGCCCCGAGCCCGAGCTCCAACTCGAACCCGGGACCTACCAGGCCCTGATTCGAACGGGCGTGATCCGGACCGGCACCGAGAACTCGCGGGCCGTCTCGGCCTCATCCATCTTCCAGTGCGCCAGCGGGGCGTGGTACTTGGCCGCGTAGGCCGGGTGGACGTCCGACGGCGGGACCGAGTCGTCCACCGCGGCGATGCTCTCGATGACCAGGGCGTGGTCCGCGTATGCGTCCGAGTTCAGGTTGAACGAAACCTGAGGATGCGCGGCGATGTTCGCCAGCTTCGGCGTGGCGGGCTTGCTGTAGAAGAGGATCGACTCACCGTCCCACAGGAACGAGATGGGCGAGCTCTGGACCCGGCCATCGGCGGCAACGGTCGTCAGCCAGCCGACGACGTCGATCGCCAGATGCTCGGCCGCCCAGGCCCCCTTCGGGGATGCGAGCGGCTGGTAGATGGCTTCCGGTCCGGCGGCCATGCCCGGGTCCTCCTCCGTTCAGGCGCCCAGCGAGACCGCCGCGCCGGTCGCCGCCGAGCGGTAGAGCGCGTCGATCGTGCGGGCCTGGCCCAGGGCATCGTCCCGGCCGAGCAGCGGTTGCCCTTCGCCCAGGATCGCGGCGCTGATGTTCTCCAGCTCCAGGCGGTAGGCGTCGTCCGACGTGACCGC
>JBEKPL010000003.1:0-62636 GCA_049520815.1 Candidatus Limnocylindrales bacterium | reverse complement strand
CTGCGTCTCCAACGAGGCCGGACGACGTCCTGCGGCCACGTCCTCGGAGGCGGAGGGGGGCCGGGGGCCGGTGATCGACACGGGATGGGACGACTTCGTTCCCCCGACTGCCGAGGACGTGGCCGCAGGACGTCGTCCGGCCTCGTTGGAGACGCAGCGCGACTACCGCTCGGGCCGATCGAGCGGGCCCGGCCACGTCATCCGTTTCGCCATCTTCACACTCCTGCTCGGGGGGCTCGTGTTGGGTGGGCTGTACTTCGTGGCGCGACCCATCGTGGTCGACGGCATCGTCGGTTGGGCCGCGGAGAACCCGACGGCGCTCCAGGTGCCGTTCGTGGCCGACCTCGTCCGCGGCCAGCTCGGCTCCGGCCTGACCGAGCCCGTCGATGCCGGCGACAAGACGCCCATCGTCGTCGTCATTGCCGCGGGCGAGACGCCGAAGGAGATAGGAGACCAGCTGGTCAAGGCCGGCGCCATAGCCGACGCTCGAGCTTTCGTGTTCCAGGCCATCCAGCGGGACGTGACCTCGGAATTCCAGATCGGCCGGCACGTCGTCGGCAAGTCGCTAACGGTGGACGAGACGATCTCCATTCTGATCCAGCCGCCCGTTGCCCCGCCGGCCGTGCGCCTCACCTTCCGCGAGGGGCTGAGGATCGAGCAGATGGTGGCCTTGCTCGAGTTGAAAGAGGCCAGCCCGGACGACCCAACCGCGCCGCTGACGATGAATCCCAGCCAGTTCTACCAGCTGGCCATGAATCCGCCCGCCGAGCTGCTCGCCAGCTATCCGTGGTTGAAACTGCCTGCGGGGGCCTCGCTCGAAGGCTTTCTCTTCCCTGCGACGTACGACGTCGCCCCGGACACGACGCCGGCCGAGCTGCTGAGCATGTTGCTCGATGCCTTCGCCAGCCATGCCCCGCCGGCACTCCTGAAGCTGCCGCCTGATCAGATCTACCAGAAGGTGAACATCGCGTCACTTGTCGAAAGCGAAGCGAAGGTGGACTCGGACCGGCCCCTCATCGCTGGCGTATACGTCAACCGGCTCAATCCGAAGATGTGGCCGACGGGGCTGCTCAACGCCAACCCGACTCTCAACTACGCCAACGACTCCGTCTGGCTGCAGGATCCGGCCCACCCGATCGCCACATGGGTGAACTACACGTTCTGGACCTCGATCAAGACGTCGGGGGCGCTCAGCCAGGTCGTCTTTCCCGGGAAGCTCGCCGGATACAACACCTACAGCCACGCCGGCCTCCCGCCCGGCCCGATCTGCTCGCCCAGCGCACCGTCTCTGCTGGCCGCCATGTCACCCAACACGGCCGACGGCTACCTGTACTTCCTGGCCAAGAACGACGGCAGCGGCACGCACGCCTTCGCGAAGACCCAGGCCGAGCAGGACGCCAACGCCAAGAAGTACGGCCACTAGCACTTCGAGTTGGGGCCGGGCTCGGCGGGGGGACTTGCCGGAGCGAAGGCCGGGATTCATATGCGTTGCGCGGCGGCGTCGCTACCATGAGGTGGTGACGAACCTCGTGCGGCCCTTGCCCCACCCGGCGGACTTCCCCGCACCGCCGAGCGCGGCGGATCGGGCGCGCTGGGGAGAGGCGGACGTCTCAGCGCGACCCCAGCGGCTGGCTCGTCTGCGGGCACGGCTCCGCGACTTGGGGCTCGATGCGTACTTCGGTGTCCGGCCCGAGCACATGCGCTATCTGACCGGTTTCACGCTCGAGGACGGCGAGGATCGAGTGGCCGGCAACTCGGGACGGTTCCTGATCTCCGGCGATGAGGTCGTGGTTCTCGCCGACGCCCGGTACAGGCTTCAGGCGGAAGCGCAGGCGCCCGGGGCCCGGATCGAGCCCACCACCTACGACCTCGCTGCCATCTGGCCCCCTCTGGTCAAGAGCGTGGGCGCGAAGCGTGTGGCAGTCGAGGCCGGCTGGGTCAGCCATCAGCTGTGGCAGGAGCTCCAGGGCGCGGCACCGGACGTGGAGCTGGTCGCGGCTCCGGCCTGGGTCGAGGCAGATCGGGCCGTCAAGGAGCCTTCCGAGATCGAGCGGATCCAGGCCGCCTGCGCCGTGGCCGACCGCGCTCTCGCGTCGATCCTGCGGCGGATCAAGCCCGGGCAGACTGAGCGCGATCTGGCCCTGGCGCTCGAGTGGGAGATGCGGACCGGCGGAGCGGATGCGCTGGCTTTCGGGATCGCCTGCCTGGCCGGCCCCAACGCAGCGCTGCCGCACGGGTCGCCATCCGACCGAGAAGCCCGCATCGGTCAAGTGCTCCTGTTCGATTTCGGGGCGATGGTGGACGGCTACCGCAGCGACATGACCAGGACCTTCTTCGTGGGTGAGCCTGCGGCGCGCGACATACAGGTCTACGAGACCGTGGCGGCCGCCCAGCAAGCGGCGATGGACATGCTCGCGTCTTCGGTACGAGGCGAGCGTTCGGCGCCAAACGGTCGGGAGATCGACGCGGCCGCTCGGGCCGTGATCGAGGCCGCGGGCCACGGAGAGCATTTCGGCCATGGCCTGGGCCACGGCATCGGACTGGCCACTCACGAGCTACCCTCTCTCAGCCGCGTGGCCACGGAGGATCCGCTTCCGAGCCCCACGGTGTTCAGCGTGGAGCCTGGCATCTACCTGGATGACGAGACCGGGGTTCGAATCGAGGATCTGGTTTGCCACGACAAGGCCGCCGGCAGGCTCGATCGCCTAACGGCATTCCCGCGCGAGGTCCTCGTAGTCGGGGTATAGGACGCTTGCGCCGCCCGATGGTCAGCGCTCAGGGCGGACCGTCGCACGGTATTGAAATGGCCGTTGGCAGCCGATCCTCTGAGCAACGGCTGTGAACGAGCATCTGACACGCCGGCGGGCTCGATGACCTGGCAAGTCCCGCCATGGCTCGCTGCTCCGTTACAATCCGGGTTTGGCACCGGGGGCGACCACGTCCGCGTGCACTCTAGGAGCCTTCTGCGACCATGATCTCGACCAGCGACCTGCGCAAGGGTGTGGCCATCGAGCTCGACGGCGAGCTGTGGCAGATCCTCGACTACCACCACATCAAGATGGGGCGAGGTTCGGCCCAGGTCCGCATCAAGCTCCGCAACATCAAGCGCGGCCAGACGGTCGAGCGGAGCTTCCAGGCCGGTGAGAAGTGGCCTCGCGCCCAGATGGATCACCGCCAGATCCAGTTCCTGTATCGGGACGGCAGCGACTACCACTTCATGGAGACGGAGAGCTACGAGCAGTTCAGCCTGACTGCGGATCAGCTCGACGATAGCGTGAACTACCTCAAGGAAGGCATGCTCCTCGATCGGACCAGCTACGAGGGTGAAACGATCGGCGTCGAGCTGCCTGTCACCGCGGACCTCAAGGTCATCGAGACCGAGCCGGGGTTCGCCGGAGACACCCAGACGGGAGCCCGGAAGGCGGCCAAGCTCGAGACAGGCCTGACCATCCAGGTGCCCATCTTCGTGAACGAAGGCGACAGCATCAGGGTCGACACTCGAACCGGGGAGTATCAGACGCGTCTCTAGAGTCCGACTCAGGGGACGATTGGCGCGGTCGAGCAGAGGAGCGACGGTTGAGTCGCGGCGATCCGCCCGAGAACGACAGGCTGTGGGACGATCTGCCGTCGGCGGATCCTGAGCCTCGCCGTGGTCGACGCAAGGGCCCGCCTGACTGGGTCTTGCCGGCCTGGGACGCGGTCGTCGATCCGCATATGCAGGTCGATCCCGCCGTGCAGATCGAACCGCCGGTGGAAGCGCCAGGGGCCGGCGCCCCGTCCGGGCCGGTGGCCGGTGGGTCCGGAGGGCCGGCGCAGGCTATCTCCGATTTCGATCTTCGGATCCTTGGAGTCAGCGAGGTCACTCGCGCGGTCCGGGAGGCCGTCCGCTCGGAGCCCGCCCTGCGCGATCTCTGGGTGGAGGGCGAGGTTGGCCGTGTGACGGTCTCGTCCGCCGGCCACTGCTACTTCACCCTGAAGGACGAGCGCAGCCAGCTGGCCTGCATCTTCTTCCGGGACAATCGCCTTGCCTCCCCGTTCGAGGCCAGGACCGGGCTGCGTATCGTCGTCCACGGTCGCATCGACGTCTTCGAGTCCCAGGGCCTGTATCAGCTCTACGTATCGAGCGTCCAGCCGGCCGGCTTCGGCGACCTCGCCCTCAGGTTCGAGGCGCTCAAGGCCAAGCTGGCGGCCGAGGGACTATTCGACTCGGCCCGGAAGCGGCCGCTGCCCTTCCGACCCGCGGTCATCGGCGTGGTTACGAGCGCTACCGGCGCCGTCTGGCACGACATCTGCCAGGTCATCGGCCGCCGCTGGCCGCTGGCGAGGCTGGTGCTTTCCTCCTGCCAGGTTCAGGGCGACGGGGCGGCCGTGAGCGTAGTGGCCGGGTTGGACAGGCTCGCCCGCTGGGGCGAGGCGCTGCGGGCGGAGGGCAGGGCGCAGGAGGCCCCGGCAGTGGTCATCCTGGCCCGTGGCGGCGGCTCGCTGGAGGACCTGTGGTCGTTCAACGACGAGCGGGTCGTGCGGGCCGTGGTCGCTCACCCCGTGCCGGTGGTGTGCGGCGTGGGTCACGAGGTGGACGTGACGCTCGCCGACTTCGCCGCGGATGTCAGAGCGCCCACTCCCTCGGCCGCCGCCGAGCTGGTCGTTCCGGATCGCTCGGAAGTCGCGGCGGGCGCCGCCGAGCTGGAACGGCGGGCTCGGAGTCGCGCGCTGGCGGCCGTGGCGTCGGCACGCAACGAGCTGGCAGCTGAAGGCCGCGCCCTCGAGCGTCTGCGGCCGGGCGCCCAGCTGGCTCAGGCGCGCGAGCGGGCCGGCCATCTGCTGGATCGAGCGACCCGCGCGCTGCGAGACGAGATGGCTCGCCGGAGGGCGCTGGAAACGGGGGTTCTGGTGCGGCTCGCCCCAGTCGCGGACGCGAGCCTGGCGGTGGCGCGCGCATCGGTCGAGCGGAACGCCGCTTCGCTGCAGGCTCTCGGACCGCAGGCAACGCTGGACCGTGGCTACGCAATCGTGCGTCGCGATCCAGACGGTCTGGTGGTGAGGGATCCGGCGGAGGCGCCGATCGACAGCAGACTCTCGATCAGGGTCGCCCGCGGAGACATAGCCGCGCGCGTCGAGGACACTACTTCGTCTGAGGGCCGGGCTTGATGGAGATTCTCGCCTCGGCGGCAGCCCTACTGATCGCCGCCGTCATCGCTTTCGGGATGTCGGTCCGTTTCGGCATGCTTCTGGGCAGGCGTCTGGATAGCGCTTTGGAGGCGCGGGCTTCGGTCGCCGATCCGCCGGGCGAGGCTGCTGCCACTGCTGCGGACGCCTGCGCGGCCGATCGCTCTGCCACCCTGCAGGATCGACTACTCTCCGGGGATACACATGTCATTGCGACCGGCCAGGAGGAGATCCGCGGTGAGTGATCAACCGGGCCCCGAAGCGGCCGTCGAGATCGATTCGCTTTCCTTCGACGAGGCCCTGACGGAGCTGCAGCGAGCCGTCTCCGAGCTGGAGCAGGGTGGATTGCCGCTGGAGCGCTCGCTGGCCCTCTACGAACGCGGAGTCGCCCTCCACGAGCGTTGCGCCACGTTGCTGGGCCAGGCGGAGCTCCGCGTTCAGCGGCTCCTGGAGCGGTCTTCTGGAGCCCTCGAGGTCGCCGAGGCGCACGCAGGCGAGGCCCCCGACCAGGAGTAGGGCGTCACGGTCCGCGCCTCGGAGCCGTCGGCAACTTCCCGGGCGGCGGTCAACAGGAGCGGTAGACTGCCGCTAGACAGACGAGAGGCGCCGACCGCTTCCAGGTAGAAACGCCTCCAGCAGCAGGTGCGGATGGGGGATCCGCCCAGGAGCAGACGAAGTTGGCCATCCTGCCCAGGCTGCAGGGCCCCGGCGACCTGCGCGGTCTCAGCGACGCCCAACTCGACGGGTTGGCGGCGGAGATCCGCGAGTACATCATCGCTACCGTCGCGAAGACGGGCGGCCACCTCGGGTCGTCCCTCGGCGTCGTGGAGCTGACGCTGGCCCTGCACCGGGTCCTCGAGTCGCCGCGTGACAAGATCGTCTGGGACACCGGTCATCAGGCCTACGCCCACAAGCTTCTGACCGGCCGCTACTCGCGTTTTCCAACCCTGCGGCAGCTGGGTGGGATCAGCGGATTCCCAAGGCGTGACGAGTCCGAGCACGACGTCTTCGATGGTGGCCACGCCGGCACCGGGTTGTCGATCGCGCAGGGTCTGGCTACGGCCAGAGACATGCGCCACTCGATGGAGCGGATTGCGGTCGTCGTCGGCGACGCGGCGCTCATCAGCGGTCTATCTCTCGAGGCGCTCAACGATATCGGACACCGCCAGACCCAGCTCCTGATCGTGCTGAACGACAACGCGATGTCGATCAGCCCCACGGTCGGGGCGTTCAGCCAGTACTTCTCGACCTTGAAGCTGTCCTCGGCCTGGAAGCAGAGCAAGACGGCCTACGACCGGTTGGTCGAAGCCCTGCCGGTGGTCGGCCAGCCGGCCCTCTCGCTGTCGCGGCGTATCCGGCGGATGGTGGTCAACTTCGCTCAACCCGGCCAGCTGTTCGAGGATCTCGGGATCACCTACCTGGGCGTCATACCGGGCCACAACGTGCGCGGCCTGGAGCATATCTTCCGCGCCGCACTCGAAGTACCGGGCCCGGTTCTCGTCCACGTCCGAACCCGAAAGGGGCGCGGCTACCGGCCTGCCGAGCGCGACCAGGTAGGCTTCCATGGGGCCGCGCTGCCGCCGATGACCGAACTGCCGGAGCGCCCCGGCGCGGCGGCGATGCGGAGCCCGAGCCCGCATCCCGCTTTGACCGGCCCGGCTCTGGCCCGCAAGGAGAGCGCGATGCCGGTCCCCGGCCGCTTCGACGAGGCTCCGGTGGAGCCCTCCGGCAACGGCAGCGCGTCGGCCGGAGGAGCGGACATGGGCACGCCCTCCGACGCGGCCAGGAAGGCCGCCGCGAAATGGCCGCCCAACTACACCTATCACTTCGCCCGCGAGTTGATCGAGCTCGCGGCTACGGACCGGCGCATCGTCGCGGTCACCGCGGGGATGCCGACCGGAACCGGCCTCCATCTCTTCCAGGAAAGGTTCCCGGACCGCTTCATCGATGTCGGGATCGCCGAGCAGCATGCGGTGGCGCTCTCGGCCGGCATGGCTCTGGCCGGGGAGAGGCCGGTCGTCGCTCTGTACTCGACGTTCCTGCAGCGGGCCTTCGACCAGGAGATCCACGACGTCTGCCAGAACGACCTGCCGGTGGTGATCGCCGTGGACCGCGCGGGGCTCGTAGGCGAGGACGGGACCAGCCACCAGGGCATGTTCACCATTCCGAGCCAGCGCCAGATGCCCGGGATGGTCATCGCCAGCCCCAAGGACGAGCAGGAGCTGCGCTCCCTCGTACGGACGGCGTTCTCTCAGGACCACCCGTTCGCGCTTCACTATCCACGCGACCCCGGATTCGGCGTACCGGTCCGGCAGCCTCAGGTCTTCCCGGTCGGCGTCGGCGAGGTGCTGCGAGAGGGTCGCGACGTCCTCATCGTCGGGTTCGGACCGATCGTCGAGAGGGGTCGGCAAGCCGCTGACATGCTCGCAGCGGCGGGCTGGTCTGTCGGCTTGATCAATGCCCGTTTCGCCAAGCCACTCGATCGGCAGCTCATCCTGGACCAGGCCCGGGGCAAGGTTCTGCTCGTCACGCTCGAAGAGAGCGTCGTGACCGGCGGCTTCGGGGCCGGCGTGCTGGAAGTGCTCGAGGAAGCACGGCTGGCCGATCCCGCGTATCGCGATGTCGCGGTCCGGATAGTCGGCATTCCGGCCGACCGCTTCATCGAGCATGGGTCGGTCGATCAATTGCGCCGGCTGCTTCGACTCGACGCCGCGGGCATCGCTGGGCAGATTTGCGAGACTCTGGTGAGACTGAAGGCCACCCCGAAGGCCGCTGCTGCGGTGCGATCCGCGAATCGAGCGCGAATCGACGCCCGGCCCTCCTAGTCTCGGGGCTCGAACCGCGTGCCTGCGCAGCACGAGATGAGCCGGGTGTGCCACGATTGACGGCATGAGCCCTGCCGCAGACCGCCCGACGCGCCAGCGCCTGGACCAGCTCCTGGTGGAGCGAGGCCTGGCCGAGAGCCGAACCCGCGCTCAAGCCCTCGTGATGGGGGGCCACGTGCGGGTCGGCGAGGGGGCGGCTGCGCGCACGGACCGCAAGCCCGGCGATCTCGTGGCGACGACCATCGCCCTGGAAGTCGAGGCGCCGCCGCCGTTCGTGTCTCGGGGCGGCTTGAAGCTCCGGGCCGCCCTGGACTTCTTCGGGATCGAGCCCGGCGGTCTGGTGTGCTTGGACGTGGGGTCGTCTACGGGCGGTTTCACGGACCTACTGCTGCAGCGCGATGCGAGTCGTGTCTATTCCGTGGACGTCGGACGGGGCCAGCTGGCCGAGACTTTGAGGCACGACGCGCGCGTCGTCTCCATGGAGCGCACCAATGCCCGCGCCCTCGGACCGGGCGCGCTTCCGACCGCCGTGGACCTGGCCGTCGTCGATGTCTCGTTCATCTCGCTGGACCGAATCCTGCGGCCGGTGGCCACGTGCTTCGGGCCGCTCGGGGGCAGGATCGTCGCGCTGGTCAAGCCGCAGTTCGAGGCCGGGCGCAGGCAGGTCCGGGACGGAGTCGTGCGCGATCCCGAGATCCACCGCCAGACCCTGGAAACCGTGGCCCAGTACGCCCTCGGGATCGGCCTGAAACTGCGGAACGCGATCGCCTCGCCGCTGACCGGCCCGGCGGGCAATCGGGAGTTCTTTCTCGAGCTGGAGGTGCCGCCGGGCTACGTCGCTGCGGACGGCGTGCCGGTGGGCCTGCCGGAGGAGTGGTCGCGCAGATTCGGAGAGCTGGCGGGGGCATGAAGCTCAGTCGTCTGGGGTTCGCCTACAACCCAACCAAGGAGGCGGCACTCGAGCTGCGCGAGCGCGCCGAGGCCTGGTGTGAAGCCAGGGGCGTCGCCCACTGGGCAGCCCCGGCAGGCGAGCTCGAGGTCCTGCTGGCTCAGCTGCCCGGGACGGGCGCGCTGGTCGTTCTGGGTGGGGACGGCACATTCCTACGCGCGGCCCGGGCCGTGGCGGAGGTGGACGTCCCGCTCGTGGGCGTGAACCTCGGCAAGGTCGGCTTCCTGTCCAAGGTGGAGACAAAGGACCTGGAGGCCGTACTGGGTCAGCTCGTCGAGGGCGAATTTAGCCTGGAGAATCGAATGGCTTTGCAGGCCACGATCCATCCGGGAGGGCGCAGCGAGCCTGGCGAGACCTTCGCCGCTCTCAACGAGATCGCCGTGGTCCGCGCGTCTCTGGCGCGCGTCTGCCGGATCGAGGTCGAGATCGGTCCTTCGCACCTGGCCACCTTCATTGCCGACGGGCTGGTCGTGTCCAGCCCCACCGGATCGACCGGGTACTCATTCTCGGCCGGCGGCCCGATCCTCGATCCCACCAGCAGGAACCTGGTAGTCACGCCGATCGCCGGCTATCTGACGGCCATACGGTCGGTGGTGGTGAGCCCACGCCACACCGTTCGGTGCCGCGTGATCGATGCCCATGACGTCCTGATGAGCGTGGACGGCCGCGAGGACCGCAAGCTTGCCATCGGCGACGTGGTGTCCGTGTGCGAGATGGGACGGCCGATCCGGTTCATCGAACCTAACGGAGCGGTGCCGTTCTGGGATCTGCTCCGTCAGAAATCGGAGTTGCTACCGTCATGACCGGCGGCGTCGACACGGACTTCGACACGGAGGGAGTTGAAGCGGGTGCCGCAGGCTCGGTCTCCTCCGAAGTCGCGAGCCGCCCGAACCCGGAGGCGGCGCCTATGGTCGCAGGCCGCCTGACCGATCTCAGCGTCCACGACCTGGCTCTGATCGACCGGGTGAGGATCGCCTTCGAGCCCGGTCTCAACGTCCTGACGGGGGAGACCGGCGCCGGCAAGAGCCTGCTCATCGACGCCGTCGGCCTGGCCGTGGGAGCCAGGGCAGATTCGTCTCTTGTTCGTCACGGCTCGGATGCGGCGCGAGTGGAGGCGCTCTTCGACCGCCTGCCCGAGCCGCTGATCTGCGTTCGCGAGATCTCCGCCGCCGGCCGATCCACGGCTCGAATCGACGACGAGGCGGTCACCGCCGCGCGCCTCTCCGATGTGGTCGGACGGCTGGTCGAGATCCACGGGCAGCACGAACAGCAGCGGCTCCTCGACGAGCGCTGGCAGCGAGAGCTGCTCGATTCGTTCGGCCGGCTCGAACGAGAACGCGCGGCGATGGCGGCGGCCGTGGAGTCGTGGCGGCAGAATCAGGCTGCTCTCGCAGAGCTGGCGCTGGACCCACGCGAGCTGACGAGGCGTCTCGAGCTGCAGGAGCATCAGGCCGGTGAGATAGCCGGTGCAAGACTGCGTATGGGCGAGGCGGCGGAGATCGGGGCGCGGCTGGCCGCGGCCCAGCACGGTGAGACCATCGCACGAGGCAGCGTCGAGATTCATGAGGCGCTCGCGGGAGAGGGGAGCGGTGCGAGAGAGGTCACGGCCGCGGCCGCCCAGCGGGCCCGCGAGCTGGCGCGACTCGACGATCGCTACGGCCCGGTGGCGGAGCGGTTGCTCGGGCTGGCGGCGGAGCTGGAGGATGCGGCCGCCGAGGCGCGAGACCTGGCGGAGAGCGTGGAGCACGACCCGGCGGCTCTGGCACGGATGGAAGAGCGGCTCTCCCTGATCTACTCGCTCGAGCGCAAGTACGGCGAAGACGAGGCGGCCGTGATCGAGTACGGGGACAAGGCCGCGGGGGAGGCCGCGCGCCTGCGCGATCTGGAGGCGTCGCGTGAGTCACGTCAGGCCGAGGCGGCGCGCCTCCTGATGGACGTGGCCGCGGCCGGGAGGGAGCTGACGAGCGGTCGGACGGCCGCCGCCGGGCGGCTGGCGAGCGCCGTTGAGGCGGCTCTGGCCGGCCTCGGGTTCCGCCAGACCGCGTTCCAGGTCGCAATCGCGCGCCGACCAGCGGGACCCACCGAGCCGGCTGTGGAAGTGGACGGCGGGCGCGTCGCCTTCGACGGCAGCGGTCTGGACTCGGTGGCGTTCCTGATCGCGCCGAACCCCGGCGAGCCGGCCCGGCCGCTGGCCCGAATCGCGTCCGGAGGCGAGCTCTCCCGCGTGGCCCTCGCCATCAAGCAGATCCTGGCCGCGGCCGATCGGACGCCCACGCTCGTCTTCGACGAGATCGACAGCGGCATCGGCGGCCGCAGTGCCGAGCCCGTGGGCCGCAGCCTCTGGGAGCTGGCCCGGACGCACCAGGTTCTGTGCGTCACGCATCTCGGGCAGATAGCCGCCTACGCCGACGCGCAGTTCCGCATCGAGAAACGCCAGCGCGACGGACGGACCGTGACGGAAGTCCACCGCGTGGAAGGATCCGACCGAATCGCCGAGCTGGCTCAGATGCTGGCCGGGGCCGAAGGCGGTGCAGCCGCCAGGGCGAGCGCCGAGGAGCTGCTCGAACGAGCCGACGGCTGGCGCAGGACGACTGAGCGCCGTTGATATGAGCGGCGCGACGGATGGCTCTGCGGACCGTCTGGGCACCGCGATCGACGACTTCTTGCTCCATCTGCGCGTCGAGCGTGGGCTGTCCCCGGCGACGCTCGCCGCCTACCGCGCGGATCTCCTGGACTTCGCTGCCAGTCGCGGCACATCGACGACGTGGGACACCTCTGCCGAGGCCCCGATCCGCTACCTGAGCATGCTCGCATCGCCCGGGCGGGGCCGGCGCCACGCCCTCCGACCAACCACTCTGCGGCGCCGGGCGGCCTCGTTGCGCGGCTTCTACCGATTCTGCTTCGCGGAGGGGCTCATCGAGTCGGATTTGGCGGCGCGGTTCGACCTGCCCCGCCAGCCGCGCCTGCTGCCCGAGGTGCTGAGCGTCGATGAGGTCGACGCCCTCCTGAGCGCGAAGAGCGGCGATTCCGCGGTCGGGATCCGGGATCGGGCGCTTCTGGAGCTGCTGTACGCCTCGGGGCTGCGGATATCCGAGGCCGTCGGCCTGGATCTCGAGGAGATCTCGCTGGACGCGGGCCTGGTTCGGGTCGTCGGCAAGGGCGATCGCGAACGCCAGGTGCCGGTCGGCGAGGTGGCGCTGGCCTGGCTGCGCCGGTACGTCGCCGATGTCCGGCCCGGCTGGCTGGCCGGGCGGCACGAGGACGCGCGTCGCGGAGGGCCCCTCTTCCTGTCCGTGCGCGGCGATCGGCTGGATCGACGGCGAGGCTGGGAGATACTCGTCGCTGCGGCCAGGAGCGCCGGTCTGCGGGACGGAATCAGCCCTCATACGCTGCGCCATTCTTTCGCGACCCACCTATTGGAAGGCGGGGCCGACCTGCGTATCGTTCAGGAGTTGCTCGGACATGCGAGCATCAGCACGACACAGCTGTACACGCATCTGACTGGCGAACGGATCAAGGACGTATATGCTCGTGCCCATCCACGAGCGTGACGGAGTGGAGCAGCCCGCAGGTGGACGGGCCATGAAGGAGACAGGATGAGCTACGCGGATACGTTGATGGCCAAGGGGGAGCAGGTCCAGTACAGAGCCAGGCAGCACTGGCTGGCGCCCCTCTCGGACGCCCGGAATGCCCTGCTCCTGGTGCTGGTGGGGGTCGTGCTGGCGTTGATCGAGCGCCAGGTGTTCCACTGGGCGATTCGCAGCATCTTTGGGATCGTAGATCTGGTGTTGGTTCTCATTGGCCTGGTCTGGATCGGGATCGTGTACTTCTCCTGGAGAGCCGAGGAGTACATCATCACGAACCGCCGCGTTCTGAAGGTCGAAGGGCTGCTCGACAAGAAGAGCGGCGACAGCTCGCTCGAGAAGATCAATGACGCCCTCCTCAAGCAGGGCATCCTGGCCAGGATGCTCCACTACGGCGACCTCGAGATCCTGACCGCGAATGAGGAGGGCCTCGATCGATACCAGATGCTGGCCCACGTCGTCGACTTCAAGAAGGCGATGCTGAACGCCAAGAACGAGCTGGAGGATGCCGGTCGGCGGCCTGGCATGAGTTCCGCCGCCGCAGCGGCACCGGCCGCTCCGGCGGCCGCGTCGAAGGCGGCGAGCTCCGACGATGCGACCGCGACACTGGCGAAGCTCGCGAGTCTGCGCGACAAGGGCGCCATCACGGCGGCCGAGTACGAGGCCAAGAAAGCCGAGCTGCTCGGCCGCATCTAGCTCCGGAGAGGCTGAGGGGCGCCCGATGTCGCACCGGCGCCCCTGCCGCTTCGGTCGTCATGGAAGCGAGGTCCGGGTTTGACTTCGTACCACGTCGCTGTTGCAGTCATTTGGATCGCGCTCTTCCTGCTGCTCGCGGGACCCGTGCACGAGTGCGCTCATGCCGTCGCCGCCTGGAAGCTTGGCGACGGCACGGCCAAGCTGTACGGCCGGATCACACTGAACCCCCTCGTGCACTTCGATCCCGTGGGCGGTTCGCTGCTGGCTTTGAGCGTGCTTTTCGCCAGCGTCGGATTCGGATGGGCGAAACCCACACCGGTGAACCCATACAACCTGCGCGGCCGCTACGCCAATTCCATAGTGGCCGCTGCCGGCCCGTTGTCGAATCTCGTGCTGGCCGCCCTGTTCGCGATCCCGTTCCGCATCCTGTGGGCAGACGGCGTGGGGTGGAACAACACGTCGGTGATCGAGATGGTGCAGCTGGTCTGCTACTCGGGCATCTGGCTGAACGTGGTCCTGATGATCTTCAACCTCATCCCGATCCCGCCCCTGGACGGATCGCATGTCTTGTTCGACTTCCTGGATCCGCGCACGTCTCGCGACGTCCAGGCATTCCTGAATCAGTACGGGCTCTTCGTGCTGATCGTGTTCATCCTCTTCGCCGGTCAAGTCATCAGCCCCATCGGTCGGCCGATCGTCAGTCTCCTCACCGGCCTTCCCATCCAGATGATCTAGCCTCAATCCGTGCGTGGCTGGTGGGCGTCGAAGATCAGGCGCACCTGGGCGTACCTTCGCGCCGGCGTCTCGGTGGCTGAGCGGGAGGAGCTGGCCGGCTGGCTCGAACCGCGACAGCTGGAGTTGTTCGATCGCATGCTCGTGGCCGATCGGCGTCACGGTCTGGATGTCGTGAGTGACCTGCGTGGGCGCGGCGCCGTCGACCGCGACCTGCTGGTCGCCGGTCTGCTGCACGATTGCGGGAAAGGACCCCGAACCCGACTCGTGCACCGCGTGGCCTGGGCCCTGGGGCAGCGCTACGGCGCCTGGATCTGGCGGGCGAGCGGCCGCGTGCCGACGTTCCGGACGGGCCTGGCCAGACTACGGGACCATGCCGCGCGGTCGGCTGACCTGGCCGCAGAGGCCGGGTGCAGTCCCCGAACGATCGAGCTGATTCGAAACCAGGAAACGCCGGCGGACGACGACGGGCGCCTTCTCCTGACCGCCGACGAGGCCAACTGATGACCGATACCGCCGCTCGGAATCGCATGTCGAGCCGCAACGACCACACGGGCGTGCCGCCGAGGCCGGGCGTCGCTCCGCAGGTTGTCTTCGGCGACGGCCGGGTCGCGAGCGCCACGCACGTTCGTCTGGAGGATTTCGACGGTCCACTGGCGCTCTTGCTCGCGCTTATCGAGGCCCGCCAGCTCGACGTCCTGACCGTTCCCCTCGGCGGCTTGGCCGAGGCGTATCTGGATGCTCTGGCGAGCCTGGAGGGGGACAGGCTCGGCAACATCTCGACCTTCGTGGCCGTAGCCGCCCAGCTGATCCTCATCAAGAGCCGGGCAATCCTGCCACGGCCGCCGAAGACCACAGCGATACCGCTCGACGACGAGCTCGACCCTGAGGCCGAGCTGCGGGCCCGACTCCTCGAGTACCGCCGCTTCCGCGACGCAGGCGTCGCTCTGGGGGAGCGGCACGGCGTCGATCGCCTCTTCCGCCGCGATGCCGAGGTCGCCACGGACGCTGGCAGGGCCGGAGCCCGGCCGCCGGAGCGGCCGCCACTGCCCGTGTCCGCGCTGACCGGGGCCCTGCGCCGTCTGGCGAGCGTCGTGCCCGAGACTCCGCTTCCGGCCGAGATCCTGACCCGTACGATATCCCTGGCCGAGCGAACGGCAATCATCAGGGCGGCCCTGCGCGGCTCCGACACGATCGTGCTCCAGGAGCTGCTTGGCGGCGTCCGAGACCGGGTCGTCGTGGCGGTCACGTTCCTGGCGATGCTGGAGCTCTCCAAGCGTCGCGAGATCACCCTGGAGCAGGCCGAGCCGTGGGGGCCGATCATCGTCCGGCGGGTGCCGGGAGTTGCGGAGAGCGAGGCCGAGATAGACGAAAGCCTGGAGTCGTTCGCATGACGCAGGACTACGGCGAGCCCATTCCAAGCTCCGGGGAGCTGGACCTGGCAAGCGATGGGGCGGAGACGGAGGGCGCGAACGCGGAGCCACAACCGGGCGAGCTGACCGAGACTCAACTGGAGGCCCTGCTGTTCGTGGCCGAACGGCCTCTGGCACGGTCCGAGATCGCCCAGCTCGCGGGCGTCGACCGCGAGATCGTGGACGCCTGCATCGGAGATCTCCAGGTCCGGCTCGCGGAGAGGGGAATCCGGCTGGTGGAATCGGGTGAACGCATCGAGCTGGCGACGGCGCCGGAGGCGGGCCGCCTGATCGCCCGCTACATCGGCGCCGACGCTCCGCGCCTCTCCACGCCATCCCTGGAGACACTGGCGATCGTGGCCTATCGCCAGCCATGTACCCGCGCCACCGTCGAGCGGATCCGGGGAGTGGATTCGGAGTACACGCTCCGAACGCTGCTGCATCGTCGCCTGATCGTTGAGCTCGGCCGCTCGGAGACCCCGGGCCGGCCGATCCTGTACGGCACCGGGTTCGATTTCCTGGAGCGTTTCGGGCTTACGAGCCTCGATGAGCTGCCGCCGCTCGAGCCCGAGATCGGCGCCCGCCTGTTCGACGCGGCGCAGGCCGAGGGAGCGGGGGCCGGCTGAGTGGCATGGGTGCGGGTGCACAAGGCCATGGCCGACGCGGGTGTCGGATCGCGTCGCGGTAGTGAGGACCTGATAAGGGCCGGACGGGTGAGGGTGGACGGCCGGCCGGCCATCATCGGCGAGAAGGTCGACCTGGAGGTGCAGCGCGTCGAGGTCGACGGCAAGCCGTTGCCCGCGGTTGCGGGGACACGTTCTTACTGGGCCCTGAACAAACCAGCCGGCGTCGTCTCGACGGTTCGGGATCGCCACGCCGAGCGGACTGTGATGGAGCTGCTCCCCGCTGAGGCGCGGCGCCACACGCGCCTCTACCCGGTCGGACGCCTGGACGAGGAGTCGGAGGGTCTTCTGCTGTTCACCGATGACGGCAGGTGGGCGGATCTCCTGCTGCACCCGCGCTACGGAGTCGAACGCGAGTACATGGTGGGCCTGGATCGGTCCGTGACCAAGCTTCAGCGCGCGGCCCTCAAGAACGGCATCGAGCTGGAGGAGGGCCCGGCGCGGCTCGATCGACTGGAGGACGCGACACCGGCCCAAGTTCGGAGCCTGCTCGATCTCCTCGAGCCGCCGCACGCCGAGCTGCGCTGGTATCGCGTCGTACTGGCCCAGGGCTGGAAGCGCCAGATCAGGCGGATGTTCGAGTCGACGGGCACCCCCGTCCGGCGCCTCGTGAGGGTCAGAGTCGGGACGCTCAAGCTGACGGACCTCCACGCCGGCGATGCTCGGCCGCTGACTCACCAGGAGGTGACCCAGCTCGCGTCTCGGGCCCGGGCCGAGGCGGGCGGGGGACCGGCAGGCAAGACGGAGCCGGTGGGCGACGAACAGCCGCCGAGCGTCTAGTCAGAAGGGCGTCGCCGGTAGTGGAAGCTCACTTCCGAACCGCTGGAGACCGCCCTATGTTCAGAGGGTGTGGAGTCTGAGTCGTCACTCCCTCGTTGGACCGCCGAGTGGCCACGCGCCGCGACAAACCACTGGCGCTTGTCATGACGCGGGCGTAGGCTGCTCGTTGAAGGATCTGCCTGTCGGCAGATGAGCCACCGAGTCCCAGCGTCCCGGGACTGGAAGAGATGGGGAGACTCACTTGAGACGCTCGAGACGTCTACTGCTGTCGGTCATCGGCGCGCTCACGATCGCGGCCGCTAACGTGGCGGGGGCGGCGGCCGCACCGCCGGAGGCACCGGCGAATGGGTTCGTCGGCTCCACCTACCACTCGCTCAACCCGACACGCCTGCTCGACACACGCAATGGCACAGGGTTGGCAGGTCCCTTCAGCTCACACGTGGCGCGGACGCTCCAGGTGACAGGCGGCGTCGTGCCCACCGGGGCGTCAGCCGTGACCGGCAACCTCACGGTCACCCAGCAGACCAGACCCGGTTTCCTCTACATCGGCCCCGTCGCGACAAACAACCCAACCACTTCGACTCTCAACTTCCCACTCGGTGACGACCGAGCCAACGCGGTCATCATCAGCCTGGGTGCCGGAGGCACCCTCTTCATCACCTATGCCGCTCCGACGCTTGGGCCGACGGCGCACCTCATCTTCGATGTGTCCGGCTACTTCACCCCGGACGGCAGCGGCGCCACCTTCATGACGACCACCCCGACACGCTTGCTCGACACTCGCAATGGCACAGGGTTGTCGGGCGTATTCACTTCGCACATCTCCCGGACCTTCCAGGTGACAGGCGGCGTGGTACCGACCGGGGCTACCGCGGTGAGCGGCAACCTCACGGTCACCCAGCAGACCAGCCTCGGCTTCCTTTACATCGGCGCCGTCGCGATGAACAACCCAACCAGTTCGACTCTCAACTTCCCGCTCGGCGACGATCGAGCCAACGCGGTCATCGTCCCCCTGAGTGCCGGAGGGTCGCTCAGCATCACCTACGCCGCTCCGACGTTTGGGCCGACGGCGCACGTCATCTTCGATGTGAACGGCTACTTCGTGGCCGGGACGTCCGGCGCCCCCTACTTGCCGCTCACCCCGACGCGCATTCTGGACACCCGCTCCGGGATCGGCATGTCCGGTCCCTCAAGCTCCCACGTCTCCCGGACGTTCGCGATAGGCGGCATCGGCCCGATAGCGGCCGAAGCGCTGATCGGCAACCTGACTGTGACGCAGCAGACCAGCGCCGGCTTCCTGTACGTCGGTGCCGTCGCGATGAACGATCCGAGCAGCTCGAATCTCAACTTCCCCGTCGGCGACGACCGGGCCAACGCGGTCATCGTCCGCCATGCTGGAGGCACCCTCTCTGTCACCTATGCGGCCCCGACTCTGGGTCCCACGGCCCACGTGATTCTCGACGTGACCGGCTACTTCGCGTCGACCTAGGTGCTCGCAGCCCAGCCAAGGCTGGTCACCGTTGGGTCATCGCGGCAGAGGGCCTCCGAGACAGACGGAGGCCCTCTGCGACTGGCCACGCTATCCTGCGAGGCGTGAGCAGCGACCGCCAGGCTACGCCCGCCCCACCCGCACGACTGCCTGTCGTCGCGATCGACGGGCCCAGCTCCAGCGGTAAGAGCACCGTCGGGGCAGAGGCCGCGCGCCGGCTCCGCTACCGCTTCTGCGACACGGGCCTGCTGTACCGGGCGGTAACGTGGCTGGCCCTGCAGCGCGGTGTGGCGGCCACGGATGCGGCGGCCGTGGTCCCACTCGCCGCCGAGGTCCATCTCCTGGCCGACGCGCGGGGCCGCCTCCGACGGGTCGAGGCCGATGGCCGCGACGTGACGCGCGAGGTCCGGCGCGCGGTCGTGGACAGGTCCGTCTCGGACTACTCGAGAGTCCCGGAGCTGCGGGCCGCGCTAGTGGCGCGCCAGCGCGCCATCGCCGCCGAGGGCGGGATCATCATGGCCGGGCGCGACATCGGCACGGTCATCCTGCCCGACGCGGATGTGAAGATCTTCCTTGACGCCTCGGCCGAGGAGCGCGCCAGGCGGCGAGCCGCCCAACGACGCACCGTCGCGGCTTCGAAAGCCCAGCAGATCCTCGACGAGCTGAAGCGCCGTGACGCCATCGACTCGAGCCGGGAGACCGCAGCACTCAAGGCCGCCCCGGACGCGATCTTGGTGCAGACCGAAGGCATCACCTTGGCCGAGACGGTCGCCCTGGTCGTGCGGGCCATTCGGGACGCGGAGGCTCGGCTCAGGGAGGCTCCGGTCGCGGACGGTAGCGGACCGGTCGCCGGAGTGGCTACGGCCGGTAGGCATCTGCCGTTCTTCCCGCGCTTCAGCGGAGCCGTTCTGCGAGTCGTCGCCGCGTGCCTGACGCGCGTGCGGCTCGAAGGTGCGGCAAACATCCCCTCGGATGGACCGCTGCTGGTCATCTGCAACCACGCGTCCAACGCCGATGGGATGCTTCTGATGGGCTATGTGGTGCCCGCGATGAGGCGGCCGATGCGCTGGCTGGGCAAGGAGGAGGCGCTGCGATGGCCCCTCTTCGGCTGGGGGATGCGTCAGAACGGAGTCTTCGGCGTTCGTCGTGGCGCAGGCGACCTGGAGGCCTTCAAGCTCGCCAAGAGCGTGCTCGACGAGGGCGGCGTGCTGACGGTATTCCCGGAAGGAACTCGCTCTCCGGACGGGGCGCTTCGCGAAGCCAAGGAGGGAGCCACGGTCCTGGCCGTCCGCAGCACGGCGCCGATCCTCCCGATCGCGATCGTCGGCGCGCAGCGTTTCTGGCCGAAAGGCAAGCTGTTCCCCCGGCCCGGCCGCCGCATGACGGTCAGGGTGGGGGAGACCTTCACGCTCTCGATGCCCAAGGGCCCCGACCGCCACGAGTCCCTGCGCCTTGCCACCGTCGAGATGATGCGCCACGTCGCCGAGCTCCTCCCGCCCGAGCAGCAGGGGGTCTACGCTGAGGCCGTGGGCGGCGTGGGCCATCGGGACCCGTAGGGAGCATTCGCGCCGGATCGCGCGACACCGCCCGGCCTCGGTGGGCCTCATGGGCTCTCCGTGGGATACTCAAGCGCAATGGGCAACGTTCAAGCGGTCCGCATAGCCAGGCGCACGGGGTTCTGCTACGGCGTGCGCGAGGCCATCGACAAAGCCAAGGAATCCGCCGCCGCCGGCAAGCACACTCACACCCTCGGCCAGGTGGTCCACAACGAGGGCGTCATCGCGGCCCTGGCGGCCCAGGGGATCGAGACCGTCGATACCCTCGACGACGTTCACGCTGGGTCGGCGGTGGTCATCCGGGCGCACGGTGTTCGGCCTGAGGTGCTGGCCCGGGCCGACGCGCGCGGCCTCGACGTCATCGATGGCACCTGCACCTGGGTGATCCAGGAGCAGCGCGAGATCACCCGGCTCGTCGAAGAGGGCTACTCGATAGTCCTCCTCGGCACGCCCCGCCACCCGGAGGTCGTCGGTCTGCTCGGGTTCGCGCCCGATGCCATCGTGGTCGACGAGGAGGCGGACTGGGAGCGGATCCCGCGTCGCAAGAAGATGGCGCTGCTCAGCCAGAGCACGCAGCCGCCCTGGAAGTTCGAGAAGCTGGCCGCCTTCATGGTGGGACGGTGCCACGAGCTGAAGATCGTCAACACCGTCTGCCCGGTCACGATTCGCCGGCAGCAGGACACGATCGATACCGCCTCCGAGGTCGATGTGATGGTCGTCGTGGGCGGCCGATCGAGCGCCAACACGAAGGAGCTGACTCGACTGTGCGAGATCATCGGTACGCGCGCCCTCCAGATCGAATCGGAGGATGACCTGACCGACGGGTCCGCCTTCGACGGAGCCCGCGTGGTCGGCGTAACGGGCGGCACCTCCACCCCGATCGAGGACCTGCGCTCCGTCGCCGAGCGCATCCTGAGGGTCGCCGGGACGCCGGAAGCGGCCGCTGGCGCGGAGGAGCTGGCCACGGCCGCCCTCGCCGCCGCGGCCACGCCGGCCGGCCGGACAACGTCCCTGCCGCTCGCCGCCGGCGCCGCCTGACGCCACTCACCGGGGCCCGGGCCGGATCGGCCATAATCCCCCGGTGACCTCCCTGCCCATCGTCGCTATCGTCGGCCGCCCGAACGTCGGCAAGAGCACCCTCTTCAACCGCATCGTCGGCCACCGCACGGCAGTCGTGGAAGACCGCGCCCGAACCACCCGCGACCGGATCTACGGCGACGCGGATTGGAACGGCCGGCGCTTCATCGCGGTAGACACCGGGGGTCTCGAGATCCGCCCCGGCGATCCCATCGAGGAGAAGGTCCAGGAGCAGGCGCGTGTGGCGATCGGCGAGGCCGACGTAATCGTGTTTGTCGTGGACTGCATCTCCGGCATGACGCCGGCGGACCAGGAGGCTGCTGGCCTGCTCCGAAAGGCCAGGGCGCCGGTCCTCGTGGCCGCCAACAAGGCGGACAACGACAAGCGCGAGACCGAAGCCGCCGAGTTCTACTCGCTCGGCTGGGAAGAGACCTACGCGATCAGCGCGGCCCACGGCCGGGGCGTGGCGGACCTGCTGGACGCGATCGTCTGGGCCCTCCCAGCCGAGAGCGAGAAGGAGCTGGCGCGCAAGCGTCGCCAGGCGGAGGCGGACGAGTGGGCTCGCGACATGGCTGCCGGACGCCTCTCCACCGTGCGCGCGGGTGACGCCGAGGCGGTCGAGCTGCCGGCCGGCGATGGCGCGGAGCTGCCCTCGGGTTTCGAGGAGGAAGAGGGATCGATTTCGATCGCCCTGGTCGGAAGGCCCAACGTCGGCAAGTCGAGCCTGCTCAACTCGCTGCTCGGCGAGGATCGGGCCATCGTGAGCGAGATCCCCGGGACCACTCGGGACGCCATCGACACCCATCTGGCGTGGGGTTGCGGCGAGATCGTCCTGATCGACACGGCCGGCATTAAGAGACCCGGCAAGGTGGCCAGCGGCCAGGACGCCCAACGCTACTCGACGCTGCGGGCGCTCAAGGCCGTGGATCGGGCGGACGTGGCTGTCCTGGTGGTCGACGCGTTCCAGGGCCTCACGGCCCAGGACGCGCACGTGGCCGGCTTCGTGGCCGAAGAGGGCAGGGGCCTGGTCATCGCCCTGAACAAGTGGGACCTGCTGGCCGAGAAGACGGATCGCACCTTCGACGAGTACGTGTCCGCCATGCGCAGAGAGGTGCCGTTCCTGGACTTCGCGCCGGTCGTGTCCATCAGCGCCAAGACCGGCCAGCGTGTGAGCCGCGTGCTGGAGCTGGCCGTGGACGTCTGGGGCGAGCGGCGAAAGCGCATCCCAACGCCGGAGCTGAACCGCCTCATACGCGCGGCATCTCTCCGCCAGGCGCCGCCGGCCGGGAAGCTGGGCCCGCCCAAGATCTTCTACGCGACTCAGGTGGCGGTGGCGCCGCCGACATTCGTCTTCTTCGCGCGTCACGCGGACCAGGTCCACTTCAGCTACAAGCGCTTCCTCGAGAACCAGCTTCGCGCTGGGTTCGGCTTCGACGGGACGCCCGTGCGGCTCGTCTTCCGCGAACGGGCCAGCGGACGATCGGAAGGCCCGGCGAGAGGCGGCGCCGGGAGTCATTCGCCCCGATCGGCCGCGGTCTCGCGCTCGAGCTCATCGGCCGGCCCGGGTCCCAGGCCGACGCGCAAGGGGACGAGCGGCTCCAAGCGGCTCACCACGGGCAAGCGCCACCCGCAGCGCTGAAGGCCGAAGGCGCCTTGCGGTCGCGCAACGAGAGCGGTCGCGCGGGAGCGCTTTCGCCGTCTGCTATCCTGTCGGGCGTCGGGGCGTGGCGCAGCCTGGTAGCGCACCTGAATGGGGTTCAGGAGGCCGAGCGTTCGAATCGCTCCGCCCCGACCATTCCCATCACTTGTTGCATAGGCAACAATCCAACATTGAGCAGCGCCTGGCCCAACGGCCAGGCGTTTTCGTTTGGCTGAGGATGGGCGGCGACCAGTCGAGCGTGCACGCGCCCAAGATCTCACCGGCGACCCTCCGTAGGTCTCGGCATCGCCGCGCATTGAACGTTCAAGACCCCTGGCGTGTCTGAAGTTCAGGCGCCGTGCGGCGCGATGCGAGGGCCGCCAGAATGGCACGGGAGGTCCGGTTGCAGCTTCTGCGGGGTTCTAGAAAGCCGCCGTTGGGATCGATCGTCACCGGTGACGCCCATCCCGAGTCCTCCCCGGATCGGGTCTGGCGTGACCGGCGGGTCGAAGCCTTCACGGCCTTCGACAACGCCCGGCTGCTGCAGAGCTACCGGCTCGCCACCCTCGTCCTGCGCAATCGCGACGAGGCCGAGGACGCCACTCAGGAGGCCATCGCCCGAGCCTGGTCGCGTTGGAGCAGCCTTCGCGACCCGAGCCGTTTCGACGCCTGGTTCGATCGGATTCTGGTGAACGTCTGCCGCAACCGGCTGCGCCACGGTCGAACCATTCGCGTCGTCGAGCTGGCCGACGCGATAGCCGAACCTGCCGCCGACACGCACGCTGGCGCGCTGAGCCGGATGGAGCTGGCTCCGGCTTTCGAGCGGCTGACGCCCGATCAGCGCATCGTCGTCGTCCTGCGCTACTGGCGGGACCTCTCGGTGGACGAGATCGCCGAACGGCTGGCCGTTCCTGCCGGAACCGTGAAGTCGCGGCTTCACTACGCCCTCAAGTCCATGCGGAAAGCGATGGCGCCCTTCGAGGAGGCCTCCAGATGAACGGTCCACGGGTCGAGGAGACACGCGAGGAGAAGGCGATCCGCGTCTGGTTGGCCAGGTCGGCGCCCGGTCAGGCGCCCGCCTCCCTGCGCGAGACACTCGAGTCCGTCACGGCCACGCGGCCGGGCAGCCGTCGACCGCGGTTGTGGCTGGCCGGCCGAGCGGCGAGCCTTGTTGGCGCCGCCGCGGCCGTGGTCATCCTGGCCGTGGTCGTTGCTTCTGTCTTCACCTACTCGCGTTCGCCAATCGGGCAATCGAGTCCAATGCCCAGCAGCACGGCCAGTTCGAGCACTGCCCCGACACCGACTTCGAGGACCGCGCCGGGCTCTCACTGGCGCCTGGTGGTCGACCAGCTGCCCAGCATGGAGGGCGAGGCCTCGCCGGGAGGCCCAACCGTCTTCGCGCGACCCGAGGGGGGCTTCGTTGCCTTCGTTCTGCGCCAGGACAAGGACTTCAACCCGGAAAGCGACGTTCTGACTTCGTCTGACGGCAGCGTCTGGACGATGCAGTCGACGGTGCCCGGCTCCGTGGAGGCCGTGGCCTACTCGGGAGACATGGCCGTCGCCGTCGGCTGCTCCAACTACGGCGGGGCGGGTTCCGGGACGAACTCGTTCGAAGCCTGGACCACATCCGACTTCAAGACGTGGCAGAGCGCGATCCTCCCGGCACCGTCCGGTGATCTCGAATGCGTTAGCGGCCTGGCCGTGGGGCCGGCCGGATACCTCGCCTGGACATTCGCCCAGTCAGCGAGCCCCGACCTGATGTGGCGCAGTGCCGACGGGACCAGCTGGCAGCGCGTGACCGCGGCCGGGTTGCCCTGGAACGCCAGCGTCCTCCAACTGATCTCGGTGTCTGGCGGCTACGCCATTGAGGGCTTTCTGGGAGATCGGGCGGCGACATGGTTCTCGCCCGACGGGGTGACATGGACGCAAGCCTGGACGGGCCCCGCCCCCCTTGGATACGAGTACTACCGTCTCGGGCCTGTTCTCGAGGCAACTGGTGGCGGGTACGTGTCGTTCGGATCAGTGGATGAGACGAGTCGCCTGCCTGTGTGGACCAGCCAGGACGGACTCCACTGGACACTCTCGCAGACGCTATCCCAGAGCGAGGCGCCCGGCCAGGGTCGGCTCGCGAGCGTTGGAAAGGGTCCGAATGGCTACGTCGCCGCCGCCGGGGGATCGATCGACACGGCGACAAGCCCGGCTGGGCCGCCGAGGGTCTGGACCTCGACCGACGGTAGAAGCTGGCAACCGGAAACCCTGCCGGCGGCCGTCTCGACGATGTCCGCCGACTTGGCCTGGGTAGTTAGCGACGGCACCTACGTGGTGATCGTCTGCGTGATTCACAACGACAACACCATCTTCCTGCTCGTGGAATAGGCGGGCGCGTTGCGGCAGACCGCCCCCCTGAGCCAGCAGCCTCGTGTGCCCAGCGGTCACGGCCGATGAGTTCGCAGGCCAGTTGGAATGGGACATTCAGGTCGGTTGGCTCGGTCTGAATCCAGTAGCGCCGACCGCAGGGGTCGAGGCGGGTGAGGCGTTGCTTCTGACCCCAGCGCAGACCCGACTGAGAGGGGGGCGCAGCGCGGCCGGAGGGCGGGGTCTGTCCCTTACCGCATCCCTTACGCCATCGGATCGGTGCGGTTCTGAGCATTCCACTGGGCCTGGCAAATGGCGATAATCGTGCGTGAGCGGGTCTGTCGGAACCCCACAGGTGCGCCCGAGGTCGAAATGGGGTTCAGGAGGCCGAGCGTTCGAATCGCTCCGCCCCGACCACTCTCTCGCGCACAGAGGGGGACTCGATGATCGGCATCTGTCCACGATGCGGGACTCCGCGCCAGGGTGACGTTCCTATCTGCGGGGGCTGCGGACTCGACTTCCGCGCTGTTCCCGCTCCGGCATGGTGCCCAAGATGCGGCGCGCCTCTGTACCCCGGCTACACGCTGTGCGGCAACTGCGGCTTCGACTCCCGGTTCACGGCGAGCTCGGCCGGGCCGGGCCAGATGCCCCCGCCAGCCTACGGTCAGATGCCGGGCCAGACGCCCCCGCCATGGCCTGGCCAGATGCCTGCATACGCGCCGATGCCGGCGACTCAGCCGCCCCGGAGGGACCTCGGCGCTGCGCTCATCCTCCTCGGCATCGCACTGCTCGTCGTCGCCGGCGGCATCGTCTTCGTGGCGCTCCCCAAGTCCTCGAGCGCCTCGCACGTGCCCGAGGCCTCTGCCACTGCCGTGGCCTCGCCGACCGAATCGCCGACGGACGTGCCCACGGACTCGCCTACGCCGCATGCCACCCGCTCGGCCGTGGCCACCGAAGAGCCGACGCCGGCGACGCGCACCGTCGAGCCGGCTCCTGCTGGCACGTGGACCAGGTACACCTCGCCGGATGGGAAGTGGAGCGTGCTCTTCCCGGGTGCGTCGCCGAAGCCGATCAAGATGACCCAGGCGATAGGCACGGGCGCCTACAAGGGCGACGCGACCGTCTACGCCGTCACGGGTCAGGGCGGGTTGAACGGATACATGGTGATGTACGTCGATTTCGACGCATCGCTGTTCAAGGGAATCGACTCGTCCACGCTCCTCTCGGTGATGGCCGCCTCCATGGCCCAGAGTGCCGGCGGCACGGTGGTTTCGACATCCGACTCGACGGTCGGCGCGTACCCGGCAAAGGACGAGACGATGTCGACCAAGACAGCGGTCTACGACCTTCGAATGGCGTTCGTGGGATCCCGCTTCTATGTCCTCATGGCCATGTCGTCGCCCGGTGACGAGATCTACCCCAAGTACTTCATGGATTCGTTCAAGCTCAAGTAGGCGCCCCGCGGCCCCGTGATCTCCGCTCCGGCCGAACGGGGCGGCCCGGGGTAAACTCGGCCGGGATCCAAGGCTCGCGAGCGCGGCCGGATCCGGGTGAGCCTGGACGAGTGACGAATGGTGGCCGGACGCGCGGATATCTCGCAGCACCTTCCCGGAGACGGTGATCTCGACGCTCAACAGATCTCCGGCTTGGGCGACATGGAGATCGACGACTTCCGAGCGGCTGCCCACGCCGCCGTCGACATCATGGCCGACTATCTGAGCGGCGTCGCGGACAGGCCCGTCATGCCGCAGCTGGAGCCGGGCTCGCTGCGGC
The DNA here is from genome assembly GCA_049520815.1 of Candidatus Limnocylindrales bacterium. Classification (GTDB taxonomy): domain Bacteria; phylum Chloroflexota; class Limnocylindria; order Limnocylindrales; family CSP1-4; genus Fen-1039. Next base: position 35,920 of record JBEKPL010000003.1, on the reverse strand, counting down.
CACTGTTTCCGGCGCAGCCCCCCGAGCAGCCCGAGCCGATCGGGACCATCCTCGACGACTACCGCCGTCTCTTCGAGCCCAACGTCACTCACTGGCAGCACCCTCGATTTCTGGCCTACTTCAGCAGCTCTGCCTCGGGGCCGGGCATCATCGGCGAGATGCTGACGGCCGTGCTCAACTCGAACTCGATGTTGTGGCGGACCAGTCCCGCCGGCACCGAGCTCGAGGGAGTGGTGGTCGACTGGCTGCGCCAGGGGCTCGGCCTGCCGCCGGAATTCGACGGCCTGCTGACCGACACGGCGTCGACCTCGTCGCTGCTGGCCCTGGCCGCGGCCCGCCAGGCGGCGGGCCTGGACGCGGCCGGCGGCGGCCTGGCGGGGCGGACTGACGTGCCTGCGCTCCGGGTCTACGCCTCCGCCGAGGCTCACTCGTCGATCGAGAAGGCCTGCATGACCCTCGGCCTTGGCCGAGCCGGTCTCTCGAAGATACCCACGAACGATCGCTTCGAGCTGCGGATCGACGCGTTGGAGGAGGCGATCACGCTCGACCGAAAGGCCGGGGTTCGACCGATCGCGCTCGTCGGGACGGTCGGCACGACATCCACCACGTCGTCCGACCCGATCGCCGAGATGGCCCGCATCGCCCGTCGCGAAGGCATCTGGCTGCACGTGGATGCGGCCTACGCCGGCGCCGTGGCCCTGATCCCGGAGCGACGCGGTCCGTTCACCGGTTGGGAAGACGCCGACTCGGTCGTCACCAATCCGCACAAGTGGTTCTTCACGCCCGTCGACGCCTCGCTGCTGCTGACACGCCGGATGGAGGTGTTGCGTGACGCCTTCAGCCTCGTGCCGGAGTACCTCCGAACACTCGACCGGGACGGCCCGATTCGCGACTACAACGAGTACACGCCCACCCTGGGCCGTCGCCTGCGGGCGCTCAAGCTGTGGATGATTGTGCGGTACTTCGGCCTGGCAGGGTTGCGCCGTCGCATCGACCGCCACCTGGCCATGGCCCAACGGTTCGCCGGCTGGGTGGACGCCGATCCGGAGTTCGAACGCCTCGCTCCCGTGCCGTTCTCGACGATCTGTTTCCGGCATGTGCCCACCGCACTGGCAGCCAATCGAGACGACCCTGCCGTGGCCAAGCGCCTGGACGAGCTCAACACCAGGCTCATGGAGGCCATCAATCGCACCGGTCAGACCTTCCTGTCGCACACGAGACTCAACGGCCGCTTCGTGATTCGGGTGGCGATCGCCAACCTGAGGACGGAGGACGCCGACCTGGATCTGGTCTGGCAGATCGTCCGCCGCGAGGCCGCCGCGCTGGGGTCTTCGCCCTACTGATTCACCGGCCCGCCCTGCGCTCGCGGGCGATCAGCCTCCAGGCGCTACGATGGCCGCGTGAGACTCTCGCCCCTGGAACGTGTCGCGGCGGTCGGCGCCGCGGTGGCCACCCCGTTCGTCATCGTCGCGGTGGCAGTCCTGTTGTTCCTCAATCCGATCTGGGTGGGCTTCGACCAGGATCGCACCAATGTGGCGGGCCTGACCGGCTATACGCCATCGCAGCTTCGGGAGGTGACCGGAAGCATCCTCTCCGATCTCGTGCTCGGACCCCCCACGTTCGATGTCGCGGTGGACGGCCAGCCCGTTCTCGATGAGCGCGAGCGAGGCCACATGGCGGACGTCCGCACCGTGCTCGCCGGCCTGGGCGGCGCGGCCCTGGTTGCGGCCGTGCTGCTCGCCGCTATCGGCCTGGCAAGCCGCGGGCGGCGCTGGTTCTGGCGGGCCGCGGCGGCAGGGGCCTCTGTGCTGGCGGGCGGCGTGATCGTCGTGGGACTGGCCTTCGCCGTCTTCTTCGACCAGGCCTTCGGGTTATTCCACGAGGTCTTCTTTCCGCCGGGCACGTACACCTTCGATCCGCGGACCGAGAAGCTCGTGCAGCTCTTCCCGGACCAGTTCTGGTCGGAGACCAGCGTGGCCCTGGCCGTCGCCGTCCTCATCCTTTCGCTCGGCGTCGCGTATGGTTGTCGGCACCTCGGCCGGGCGGTGGATCTCACCGACACGGCCGGCACGCCGGAGGCGACACGATGAACGTTCCGCTCGGCCGCCTCTTCGGCACGGAGGTACGGGCCCATTGGAGCTGGATCCCGATCCTCGCCTTCATCACCGTCGTTTTCGGCCTCGAGCTGACTTCGGGCGGCGGCTCCGACTGGCCGGCGCTTCTGGCGTGGGGCACTTCCATCGCCACGGCCGCGCTGGTCTTCGTATCGGTGACGGCCCACGAGCTGGCCCACGTCGCGGTGGCCCGAAGGAACGGGATGGAGGGGCCCGTAGTGGTGGTTCAGCTGCTCGGCGGCACGTTCGTGATGGAGGTGAGACCTCGAACGCCGGGACAGGAGTTCCGGACCGCGCTCGCCGGCCCGGCTCTGAGCCTCGCAGCTACGGTCATTCTCGGCGCAGCCGCCGCGCTCCTCACGTACGGCGCGATCGACATCGACCGAGCGCCCCAGGGCCTGCAGGCGATCCAATTCGTGATCGTCATGGTGTGCGTGTTCAACGCTTTCCTGGGTTTCGTGAACCTCATTCCGGGCTACCCGATGGATGGTGCCCGCATCCTCCACGCCGTGGCATGGCGCCGGACCGGCCAGGAAGCCGCCGCCACGGCGGCTGCCGTTCGAGTGGGTCGCTACGTCGGCGGAGGGCTCATGGTTACGGGAGCGGTGACCATGGCCGTCACGGACCCGTTCGCCGGTTTGGCACTGGTGATTGCGGGTTGGCTGATCCTCGGGTCCAGCCGTTTGCTCGATCGCCGAGCCTTGCTCCAGGGCCTGGTGGCGGGGGTGCGCGTTAGCGACGCCACCGACCCGGACCCGGCCCGGGTGCCACCCCAACTGACCCTCGACGTGTTCGCGGGCGACTATCTTGGTGAGCTGCTCGGCACGGCCGCCCTCGTCGAACGGGGAGCGGAACTGCTGGGCCTGATCGGGACCGCCCAGATCCGCCGAATCCCGCGGCGGTCGTGGACCAGCATACGGACGGAGCAGGTAATGGTTCCCATCGCCAATGTCCCCCGCGTTAGCGCAGACACCGGCCTGTGGGCCGCGCTGGAGACGCTGGAGCGTTCCGGTCTGGACGCCCTCCTGGTCGGCCCGGCCGGAAGCGCCTTGGCGCTCGTCACACGTCGTTCGGCAGCCCGGCTCGTCCATGCGAAGGCGGAGGAGCAGCAGCGCGAGAAGCTTGTGACCGGACAGGACAAACGGGGTGGATTTGGTGGCCTCTGAACCCACGCCCGGCGCCGTGGCCTCTGGGCCGCCCGATGCGACCACGGCCGCGCTCCGTCCGGCGATCGGCCGGCTGACAGTTGAGGAGGGCCTGGCATGACTTCGCAGGCGAGGCCTGGCGGGGGCGACATCTTCGAGGACCGGTCGCGTTCGGGACGGCGGAGGTCGGGGCACGTCGAGAGGATTGCGCGGCCGCGAATGCCCGACCTGACCGAAGGGCCCCGCACGGTCCACCGTGCCGTGGCCGAGGCAGAGGTCGCGGTCTCTCAGGAGACGCTGAGCGCCATCGTGGATGGCACGAATCCAAAGGGCGACGTGCTGAGCGTGGCCGAGCTGGCGGGTGTGATGGCCGGCAAGCGAGCGAGCGACCTCATTCCACTGGTCCATTCCGGCGGGCTGACGGATCTGCTCGTGAAGGCGGTCCCGGACCGGGCGGCTGGTGCCGTACGAATCCGCAGCGAGACCGCTGCCGTGGGCGCGAGCGGCGTCGAGATGGAGGCCCTGACGGCCGCCGCCGTGGCCGCCCTGACCGTCTACGACATGGTCCGGGAAGCAGAGCCCGAGGCTGCGATCCGATCGGTCAGGCTGGTATCGGCCGTGGCCGGTGAACAGGATGCGTGGCGTCGCCAGAGAGAGCCCGGGGGCGGGCAGAAGCCGCCCCGAGGGGCCCGGAGCGCACGTCGCGTCGGCGGAAGCGCCGCTCGAGGCGGCCCCGCGTAGCGGCCGCTGCCGCGCAGGGGGGCGCCCTAGCGACCCGCTCTCCGGCGGGACGGAGGTGAGCCTCGCCGACGGGTCCGTCACTCGCCCAGGTCCGTCATTCGCTAGAGTGGGGGGAGTCGCTGCGCCGGAGGACGTGCCAGTTGGTCTCTTCGATGAACGACCGCTGCCATCCGCTATCCCTTCGAGCCTGAGGCACAGCCATGTCGGTCGACGCGCTGGCCCCACTCGTCGTCTCTTTCGCGATGGGCGTCGTAGCCGTCTATGTGGTGTGGCGGGTCCTGATCGTCGGCGGAGAGCTGCGCCGCAACGCACAGCAGGACAGAGCCGCGGCCGACCTCGCCCATCGCGCGGACATCTCGCTGATGGAGCTATGCGCGATCGTCGACGACCTGCGCCGCAGGAAATCCGGCCCCGAGTCCGGAGCGCCCAGCCTGCGCGCCTCGGCCGACGCACTGCGCCGCTACGCTGAGGAGGCGGAAGCGATCGCTCGCAGGAACCCGGGCCACGAGGCCGGAGCGAGCCTGGTCGCCGAGATCGAGCGGGCCCAGCGTGCCGTCGATCTGATCGAGCACGGACGCCAGCTGATGCTGGAGCGGGCGGTCGAGCATATCGGCGAAGGCGAGACGGCGGTCAAGCGAGGCTACCTCAACCTGGTCCACGCCAGAGAGGCGATCCGCACCAGAGGCGAGCAGATAGCCCGAGAGGCCGACGGCGACGCCGGCAGGTGGTCGCGGGGCGGCTGAGGCCGGGCCGACGGAGCCTTCGGCGGGCGGTGCTATCCTCCCTGGAGCCATCGGAGGTGGCGTGCAGGAGGTCGGAAACCGATGCGTTGTCCGCGGTGTGCCGAGCGAGAGACGCGGGTCGTCGATTCCCGGGACCTCGACGACGTCAGCATCCGCCGGCGGCGCGAATGCGAGACCTGCGGCACTCGCTTCACGACCTACGAGCGGATCGAGGCGCCGCGACTCGTGGTCGTCAAACGGGACGGCTCGCGCCAGGACTTCGACCGCGAGAAGCTCGTCTCGGGGTTCCGCAAGGCCCTGACCCGGCGGCCGTTGCCGGACGACGCCGCCGAGCAGGCCGCCGATCAGATAGAAGCTCAGTTGCGGGCCGGAGGCGCCACGGAGGTGGAGTCGTCGGAGATCGGCCGCCTGGCAATGGACAAGCTCCGAGCACTGGACCAGATCGCGTACATCAGATTCGCCAGCGTCTATCAGAGTTTCGAGGACCTCGAGGCGCTCAAGCGAGAGGTGGACAACCTGTACGCGCAGCGCGAGAGCGGAGCCACGGTCAAATGAGCGTCCTGTCGGATCGCGACATAGCGGTCGCGCTGGCAGCCGATCGGGTCAAGGTCGAGCCTTACGACGAGGCCGACCTGCAGCCCTCCTCGATCGACCTCCATCTCGATCGCAGCTTCCGTGTCTTCCGGAACAGCCGCTACGCATTCATCGACGTTCGCGTGCCCCAGCCGGACCTGACCGAGCTGCTCAGCGTGGCCGACGACGAGCCTTTCGTGCTCCATCCCGGTGAGTTCGTGCTGGGCCAGACACTCGAATGGGTTGAGCTGCCGGACGACCTGGTGGCTCGGCTGGAAGGGAAGTCGTCGCTCGGCCGGTTGGGCCTGCTCATCCATTCGACCGCCGGCTACGTCGACCCGGGCTGGAGGGGCAAGCTGACGCTCGAGCTGTCGAACGTCGCCAATCTCCCGATCGCGCTGTACTTCGGCATGAAGATCGGCCAGATCAGCTTCTTCGCCATGTCCAGCCCGGTGAACCGACCGTACGGATCGACTGGACTCGGGTCGAAGTACCAGGGTCAGTCCGAACCGACGGCCTCGGCCTACTTCGAGGACTTCGAGCAGGGCCGCCGGGGCGTGGACGGCTCCGCTCGACCCGGTCGATGACGACACTCAACGACGCGGTCCCCTGGTCTGCCGAGCTCGGCGGTGGGACGCGCGTCGCTCTGATCCAGGCGGGTACGTTCCGCTCCGACGCCGGGGCGCTGCTGGGAGTCGTGCCGCGACTGATGTGGGACCGGCTCGTTGTCGATGAGATCGACGAGGATCACCGCCTGCTCCAGGCGCTCAACTGCCTGCTGGTGGAGACGGCCTCGGGGCGGGCTCTGGTCGAGACCGGGATCGGGGACCGAATCGACGACAAGGGTCGCCGGATGCGTAGCTACCAGGGACCCTGGATCCTGCCGGCCCTGGGGGCGGCCGGGTTCGCGGCGGACACGGTGGACGTGGTGGCCGTGAGCCACCTCCATTACGACCACGCCGGCGGAGTGTTGCAGGCGGACGGCTCGCGCGCGTTCCCGAGGGCAAGCTTCGTGGCTCAGCTCGCCGAGTGGCAGATAGCGCTGGGCGATAATCCGCGCCTCGTGGCCAGCTACGACCAGCCGGAGCTGCGGCTCGTCCGCGACCTCGGCTTGTCCGGAACCGTGGATGGCGAAGCGGAGATACTACCGGGCGTCTCTGTCGTCCCCACCGGCGGCCACTCGGCCGGTCACCAGGGAGTGATCGTTCGTGGCCGCAAGGGGACGCTGGCCTTCTTCGGCGACCTGTTCATGCGGCCGTGGAGCGCCAATCCAAAGTGGGTCACGGCCTTCGACGACTTCCCGCTCGACTCCGTGGCCGTCAAGGCTAGGCTCTTCGCCCGCGCCGCCGACGAGGGCTGGACGATCGTCCTCTCCCACGAGCCCCGGCATCCGGTGGGGCGCCTGGTTCGCGACCGCGCCCGCTTCAGGTTCGAGCCGGAGTAGCGGCCTGATCTGCCGCGCTAGCCTCGGGACGCGGTAACATCGCCGTGAGCCCCCGTAGCTCAGTGGACAGAGCGCCGCCGTCCTAAGGCGGGCGTCGTCGGTTCGAGTCCGGCCGGGGGCGCCACGCTTGCGCCAGCCGAGGAGGGATACCGCTATGCCGCGGTTCTTCTACCAGGAGTCGGCCATGACCTCTGCGAGCCCCCAGCAGTGCGTCGAGGCCGCCTACAAGGTGCTCGGGGCCAAGGGCGGCAAGCCGGTGGTCATGGGCGCTCGGGTGATCGGCAAGCTCGGGTCATGGCTCATGACGCGGATCATCGGCGGCGCATTCGTGCCCCTGGACTGGCTTCCCACGGACATCGTGATCGACGTCATCGAGGGCCCGGGAGGGCGCCAGGTGACCGTCAGCGTGGCGGAGGGGATGGGTTTCGCGATCACGCTCCTCGGGATGGAAACCCGCATGAAGCAGCAGTGCTACAACATCGCTGTCGGTCTGCGAAACGCCATCGCGCAGCAGCTCCCCGCCGCCTAGCAGTCCCCAGGCCGGCGGCCGCATCGGCGACGGAGAAGAAGGTCCGGCGTGCTGCCATCCGGTAGTCTGACGCCTGCCAGCCAGGAGGCGCGCATGCGGTTTCGAACGCTCGCCCTGACGGTCGTCGTCTTCGCCGTTGCCATGGCCTACCTGGAATCGGCGTGCGTCGTGTACCTGCAGCGCGCCCTCTCGATCTCGCCGGACCAGCTCTTCCCTCTGCGCGGGCCGGAAGCGGTGGGGGACCTGGCCGCCATCGAGGTAGGCCGCGAGCTTGCGACGCTCGCGATGCTCGCCGCCCTCGGATGCCTGGCCGGAAGCCGCTGGCTGGATCGGCTGGCCTGGACCGCGGTCGCCTTCGGTGCCTGGGACATCGCCTACTACGGGTGGTTGTGGGTCTTCGTCGGCTGGCCCCACTCACCTGGGACCTGGGATTTGCTCTTCCTCATTCCCGTGCCTTGGGCCGGACCCGTCTGGGCGCCGGTGGCCGTGAGCCTGGCGTTGATAGGCTTCGGTCTGGCTGCCGCCTATGCGAGCCGTCTCGGGCGTCCTGTGCAGGCGGACAGCAAGCGATTCGCCACCGGCCTCGCCGGCGGCCTGCTGGTCGTGCTGAGCTTCACCCTCGACGCTCCCGGACTCATGAGCGGTCGGATGCCGGGCTGGTATCCGTGGCCCGTCTTCGCGGCCGGCATGGCCCTGGCGAGCTGGGCTGCATGGACGGCGCTTCGCGCCGGAGCGGCCGATTCCCGAGAAGCTCGCTCCCGGCCGTCCTGACGAGGGATCGGACTGGCATCGCGGCGCTCGGACGGGTCCGGAAAGCATCTCCGCGACGCCGGATTCCAGCCGGCATTCGCCCGTCCGATCCCTCTTGGGCGACGACGTGCCGTCACGCTGCGGCTCGAGAGCAGCGGGCACACTCAGGAGCAACGATGGAACAGGCGATCCGGACGGACTTCGACGAGCTGGTCACGCCGCTGCTCGGGCTTGCCGAGACGATGCTCGAGGAGACGGGCGGATTCCGGCCGTTCGGTGCTCGCCTCGCGGCCGGTGGGCAGCTGGCCCTGGTCGATGTGTCGCCGACCCTGGCAGAGCCGTCGAATCCGCTGATGGTCGATGCGCTCTACGCCACATTTCGTCTGGCCGCACGAACGGGCACCATCAGAGCCTGTGCAGTCTGCTGGGACGCGCTCGTTCCCCGCGAAGAGGGCGGCGGGCTGATGGACGCGATCGCGATCGACCTCGAGCACCGCGACGGCGACCCGGCCGTGGTGGTGTGCGGCTACCGGCGCGAGCCTTCGGGCGGCATCCATTTCGAAGAGCCCGTGACGATCGTGGGCCGGCGCCACGTCTTCGGGGACGTACGGTTGACCTGATCGCCGGTTAGGTCGGCTGCGGTCGGAGTCTGACCGAACAGGCAGGTCGCACGGCTGCGACGCGCCGCCCGCCTAGTCGTGACAGCCCTGGCAGCGTCCCGAAATCGTTACGTGCGTCAGGTCCACGGCAAAGCCGAGATCGGCCGCGAGCGCACGCACGATCAAGGCCCCGGTCTCCGGCCTGATCTCCCACGTGGTGCCGCAGCCATCGCAGTAGAGATGGCCGTGAACCTGGTCGGGCAGAACGTGGTACTCCTCGCGGCCGTCGGGAGCGTGGCCGTGCCTGACCAGACCGAAGTCCTCCAGAACGTCGAGGGTTCGATACACGGTCGAGGGAGTGGTGGTCTGGTCGCGCTCGCGGCAACGAGCTATCAGCTCAGTTGCGGTGACGTGGCCCTCCTGCTCGCGCAACACCTCGACCAGGGTTCGCCGCTGAGGAGTCCAGCGCAGCCCGCTGGCGCGCAACCGATCGGCGACGCCGTCCCATGGGCTGGTGGTGGGACCCACCTGAAGCTCGCCCGATTCGGTCCGTGCCACTCTGCGGTCCTCTCTGCTATGTCGGATTGTGGCGCATTGCGCGATGCGCGTAGACTAGGCTTGTAGCGCAACGGGTTGCAATAGCCACGAGTCTCGTCAGGTGCGACGGAGGATCAGACGGTGCACATCCCCGATGGCTATCTCGCCCCGGCCATCTCGCTTGCCCTGGCGGTGCCAACGGTCCCGGTCTGGGCCCTCGCCACGCAGAAGGTCAAGAAGGTCCTGAACAACCGGACCGTGCCGCTTCTGGCCATCTTCTCCGCGCTCAGTTTCACGGTGATGATGTTCAACGTGCCAGTTCCGGGTGGGACGACGGCTCACGGAGTAGGGGGGGTGCTCATCGCCGTCATCCTCGGCCCCTGGGCGGCCGCGATCGCCGTGAGCACGGCACTGATACTCCAGGCCCTCTTCTTCGGTGACGGTGGCGTGCTGGCGATCTTCGCGAACTGCCTGAACATGGCCATCATCCTGCCCTTCGTGGGCTACGCGACCTACAGACTCCTCGCCGCCGGATCCCCAGTGCTTTCCACCCGCCGAGCCGTCGCGGCAGGCATCGGCGCGTACACCGGCATCTCCGTGGCTGCTCTTGCGGTCGGCATCGAACTGGGCATCGAGCCGGCTCTCTTCTCGCAGAACGGCCACGCCCTGTACAGCCCGTACGGTCTGTCCGAGGCGATCCCGGCCATGCTGGCGTCTCATCTGTTCGGGGCCTCGATCGTCGAGGGGCTGATCACCGGCCTCGGTGTGGCGTATCTGCAGCGCCGCCATCCCGAATACTTGACCGGCCTGCGGGGCATCTTCGCGCCGGATGCGGCAACCGACGGGACCCCGGCGCGTCGACCGCTGTGGCAAGTCGTGGCCGCCGCAGTGAGCTGCACCGCCGTCGTGCTCGCCATCGTGGGTCTGGTGGAGGGCGGCGGCAATCCCAGTCGCATGTTCGGCGCCGATTGGTCGCGGGTCGATTGGCCGTCCGTGGCAACGATGCTCGTCGTGACCGCCGTCATCGGCGTCGTGCTCGTCCCGGCGGCATATCTGGTGTTGCCACGCACCCTGAAGCGCATCGGCGCCGCGTTTGCGGCGATCGCAGTGATAGCGCCGCTCGGGCTCATCGCTCCCGGGTTCGCGTACGGGGAGGGGAGTACGACGGATGTGGAGGCGGCCTTCGGCTACGTTCCGTCGGGACTTCAGGATCTCTCGGGCTTCTTCAGCGCGCCGCTGTCTGGCTACAACCTTCCGCTGCCGTTCTTCTCCCACGCCAGTGCGCCCCTCTGGCATGCGGCAATGGGTTACGAGGTCTCCGCCATCCTCGGCATCCTGATGGTCGGTGGAGCAGCGTACATCCTCGCCCGCCTCCTGCGGCGAAACGGCTCGGCGGATGTGATTCCACAGGGGGCCGAAGCATGACCTCCCGCAGCCCGGTCGGTCCATGACGACCGCGACGCCGGCAGTCGCCAGGGGCACGCGGGCCGAGGGCCGGATCGGCTGGCTCGAGCAAACGCTGGGCGGCATCAGCGGCAACATCGAGCAGGCGATCTTCACCGAGCACCACGCCAGGTCCTCCGGCTGGCTGCAGCGGCGCGATCCGCGGGCGAAGATGCTCGGGATGCTCGTGGCGATCCTGGCGGCCAGCCTGACCACCTCTCTCGCCGGCCTGGCGCTCCTGTACGCGGGGACTCTCGGCGCGGCGCGAGCCAGCCGGGTCCCGTTCGGTTTCTTCGTGAAGCGCGTATGGCTCGGCATCCCGTTCTTCGCCGGAATCGTGGTGGTGCCGGCCGTCTTCTTCGTCCCCGGTCCGCGGGTCTTCGACCTGGCCATCGGACCGGCCCACCTTGCGCCCTCGTGGAACGGCCTGGAGGGCGCGCTGGTCTTCGTCAGCCGCGTCGGCGTCTCGGTCTCACTGGCCGTGCTTTTGGTGGTGACGACGCCCTGGGCCGACGTCCTGAAGAGCCTTCGGGCGCTCAAGGCGCCTCAGGTCTTCGTGCTCGTTCTGTCGATGACCTACCGCTACATCTTCCTGTTCCTGCACACGGCGAATGGGATCCTGCTGGCGCGAAAGAGCCGCGTCGTGGGCCGGACCAGCGGCGGCGAACAGCGACGCTGGATAACGGGCACCATGGGCAACCTCATGAGCCGGGCGTTCAAGATGAGCAACGACGTCTACGCCGCCATGCTGGCGCGTGGCTTCACGGGCGAGGTCCGTACCTACGCCGCGTACCGGCTCCACGCTTCCGATCTGGCGGCGCTGGGCGGAGTCGCAGTCATCGCCGTTGCGGCCGTACTGGCCGGGCGGGTGCTGCCATGACTGCCGATCTCCAGCGTGCGATCCATGCGGGCCCGGTCGGGCCGGGTGAGCCGCTGTACGACCTGCGTGACGTGCGCTATGTCTACGCGGGCCGGCAGGTCGCGCTCGACGGCATCGACCTCCAGATATGGCCGGGCGAACGAGTCGTCCTGCTCGGCGCCAACGGCAGCGGCAAGTCGACCCTGCTCAAGCTGCTCGATGGAGTCGTGGGGCCGACCGGCGGAGCCATGCGGGCCCTGGGCCGAGACGTGGCCGCCGTCGCCCAGGGCGAAGACGGATTCCGCTTCCACCGCGAGGTCGGTCTGGTCTTCCAGGATCCGGACATCCAGCTGTTCAGTGCGACGGTCCTGGACGACGTCGCCTTCGGCCCGCTGCAACTCGGCCTCAGCCAGGAAGAGGTCAAGCAGCGTTGCGACGAAGCCCTGGCCGCCATGGAGATCGCGCATCTTGCCGACCGGGCCCCGTTCGAGCTGTCCGGTGGCGAGAAGAAGCGGGCGTCGATCGCGTCAGTGCTGTCGCTGCGTCCAGACGTGATCCTGCTGGACGAGCCGACGGCCTCGCTGGATCCACGTGCCAAGTGGCTGCTGGTGGACTTGATCCGGCGTCTGTCGGCGTCCGGGCGGACGCTCATCGTCGCCACGCATGAGCTCGACATCGTCCCGATGATCGCCGGCCGGGTCGTCGTCCTGGGCGAAGATCGCCGGGTCGTAGCCGACGGACCTCCGGCAGCCGTTCTGGCCGACACGGACCTGCTCGTGCGGGCCAATCTCATCCACGAGCATCTCCACGGCCACGGAGGCGTGGCCCACTCTCACCCGCACCGGGCCGATGACGGACATCACGGCGCCGGCGGCGACGGGCAAGGCGCCGTTTCGGCGGAGGGGTCTCGAACCGCTGTGGTGTAGCCGAGTGACCCGACAGTGTGGTGAGGCCTCCGACCGTCGGTGGCGCAGGAGCGCACGAGCCAGCCCGGATGGCCCCGGACCGTTGGCTGGACCCCTTCCCGCGGGCTCGGCCAGTCGCTCCTATACTGCCGCAATGCCAGGGCTCCAGCTCGCCGTCGTCCTGTCCGGGCCGACCGCACCGTGATGTACGTCTATCCGTGGCCGCTTCCCGAACGATCGGGCAATGGCCGGCGGGGCCGCATTCTCGTGGCCTGCGCGACGGCTGCGCTGGCGCTGATCCTGGGCGTTGGGGTGGCTTGGCACCCCGCTGTTGCCGCTTCCGCCCGAAACAGCGTCACCATCCTGGGTCCGGCCGCCGATTCCCTGGATCCGGCCGTCCAGTCGGACGCAGGCAGCGCCCAAGTGGTCTCCCAGCTCTTCGAGTCACTAACGGCCGTGGATTCGAAACAGCACGTTCAGCCGGCCCTGGCCTCCAGCTGGGAGACGCAGGACGGCGGCAAGCGCGTGGTCTTTCACCTGCGTCCCGGCCTTACGTTCTCGGACGGCACCGCCCTCACTGCAAGCGACGTGGTCAAGAGCTGGATGCGCGTCCTCGATCCGGCCCACCCGAGTCCGCTCGCGTCGCTCATCGATGGCATTGTCGGCGCCCGAGCCTATCGAGAGGGGAGCGGGCCTCTCGCTTCCGTCGGCATCCACTCCTCAGGCTCCACGGACGTCCAGGTTGACCTGACGAACCCGGCCGCGGACTTCCCGGCCATAGTCTCCGGCCCCACGCTGGCCGTCGTTCCGCCCAACCTCGATTCGAAGCCGAGCCTATTGAAGCCGGGCGGTTTCGTGGGCAGCGGCGCCTACGTCCTCAGCGGTCTCACGGATACCGAGACCACTTTGGCGGCTAACCCCCGATACTGGGCCGGCAAGCCCGCCATAACCACCGTCCATCTCCTGAGCTCCACGGGCGGCAAGAGCTCGGTGGAGATGTTCCAGACCGGCGATCTCGACTACACGCCGATCTACAGCGGCGACGCCTCATGGGTCGCCTACGATGAGACCCTCGGCCCCTCGCTTCGCATCGAGCCGTCTCCGTCGGTGGAGTTCTACGGCTTCAACACGACCAAGCCGCCCTTCAACGACGTCCACGTCCGGCGGGCCTTCGCGCTGGGCATCGACTGGCGCCGCATCGTGACCCTCCTGTCCAACCCGCTGGTAGTGCCGGCCACGGGCATGGTCCCCGACGGCGTGCCCGGCCATAGCGCCACGGACTACGGCCCCAAGTTCGATCTGGCCAAGGCGAAGTCGGAGCTGGCCGCGGCAGGCTATCCCAGCGGCGTCGGCTTCCCGAAGGTCACTCTGGAGACGGGCGGTCTGGATCTGGACGCCGCGATAGTCCGCCAGCTCCACGACAACCTGGGCATCGACATCTCGTACCTGGCGCTCGATGCGGGGACCTACGACGCGCTGCTGGGGACCGATCCGCCGACTTTCTGGCAGATGGGCTGGGTCGCCGACTACCCCGGCGCCAACGACTTCCTGGGGATTCTCCTTGGCTCCGGACAGCTCAACAACTTCGGCCGGTGGGCCAACGACGATTTCGACGCGGCGGTATCGAGCGCGCTTGCAGCCTCGAACGCGGCGACGATGCAGCAGGCGTTCGATCGGGCGCAGGCGATCGTGCAGGATCAGGTGCCGGTGATCCCGGTCGATTTCGGGGCCGGGTATGCGCTCGCGGCCAAGGGTCTGCTCGGCGCCCTGCCGAACAGTCAGGGCCTGGTGCGATACGCCGGCCTCGCGTGGGCGTCGGGATCATGAGCCTGCTCTTCCGCCACCCTATCGTTCGCCGCGGCACGGCGGTGCTGCTGTGCGCCGTGTTGGGGCTGCTGGTCGCTCCCGGCGTGGCGACCGGGGCATCGGTCATTTTCGGCATGCCTTCGTACGAGTCTACGTTTGGCAAGAGCATCGTCTTCACCCAGCCGTACAGCGGCAGCGGAATCAAGGGGGCGGACATCCTCATCCAGCTGCCCGGCGATCTCGGTCCGTCCCTCTACACACTCGAGAGTCCGGGATCCAGCTCGCTGACCTACAGCCTGGACACGTCCAGCGGCGGCCTATCGCCCTTTCAGCCGCTAACGGCTCACTTCCAGGTCGTCTTCGCCGACGGGACGACCCAGGCCGGCCCCGACATTCACGTCACGTACGCCGACGACCGCTACACCTGGAAGTCGAAGGCCGGCAAGCTCGTCATCATGCACTGGATCCAGGGAACGGACGCGTTCGCCTCGCAGCTGCTTGCGTACGGCGAGCAGGGCTTCCCGAAATCGGCCGCCTTCCTCGGCATCGAGGAGACCAGGCCGGTCGACTTCTACATCTACCCCAGTCAGAGCGCCTTCCAGGCAGGTCTCAGCGTCGCTGAAACGATCGGCGGAGTAACCCAGTCGTCGTACCGTACCTGCTTCGCCCTCGTCGCTCCAGGCGATCTGGAGTACGGCAGCGACGTCGTGCCTCATGAACTCACTCACATCGTCTTCAGCGACATCACCGACAACCCCTACCACTCGCCGCCGCGCTGGCTGAACGAGGGTCTGGCGCGGTACATGGCAGTGGGCTATGGCAGCTACGACCGCGGGCTCGTCTCCGGGGCTGCCAAAGGCGATTCGCTCGTGCCGCTCGCCGCCCTGGCCGGCTTCTTCTCCCAGGCTGCCGAGCGCGTCTACCTCTCGTATGCCGAGTCCGTCTCGGCCGTGGACTTCATGATCCGCAAGTACGGCAAGTCGGCGCTCCAGAAGCTACTCAAGACCTACGGCCAGGGCGCAACCGACGACGAGGCCTTCACGGACGCCTTCGGCATCGACACGGCCGCGTTCAACAAGGCCTGGCTGGCGGACAACGGCGTCTCGGCGCCGATCCAGTACGGCCCGCAGCCGGCTCCCTCGGGCCCGATCCCGCCAGGCTGGTCGTCCGGTACCATGCCCCCGGTCGAGCCCACGGCGTCGGCCGCCCCCGCCTCGACACCGCCGGGCGGTCAGGGGTCCAACCCACCGAACGACACCGACTCGACCGCCCTGGTCCTGGCCGGTTTCATCGCCGTCGGCGGCCTGATCCTGCTCGGAGCCGGCACCCTGCTGTTCCTGCAGTCTCAACGCGAGCAGACGCCTACCGGGGGACCGCCCTCCTAGGGCCCATGCAGGTGCCCGAGTCTGCGCCCGCAGCCGTTGCCATCGGACAACGGCTGCGGGCCAGTTGCCGCAACGCACCCCAGGCTCTGATAGATTGAGCGGCCGTTATGGGCATTCCCGTCGCATCGCTTCATCACAGGCCCGCGTAGTGTCGCCAGGTCAGCCCGAGGTCGTCGAATTCAGGCTTGGCGACGTGGTGACGCTGCGCCGCGCTCATCCGTGTGGTGGCCGCGAGTGGCTGGTCGACCGGCTCGGAGCCGACATCGGACTGCGCTGCCGCAGCTGCGATCGCCACCTGCTGCTTGAGCGCCGGACGCTGGAGCGGCGGCTGACGGGCTTCCTGTCGCGCGGCGATCCCGCCATCAGCCTCGCCGTCGCGCCCCAGAGCCAAGGCGGAGGCCCCGCTGGCTCGGGCACCGGCCGATGAAGGCCGCCATCTCGCCGAGCGCTCCTAAGGCAAGGACGCCACGGCCACGGCGTCAGCCCCGTCCACCGAGTGCGGAGCCCGGCGGCCTCACCGTCCTCCGGAACAGGCCGTTCTTGCTGCTGTGGCTGGCCCAAGCGTCATCGCAGGTCGGCGGCAACATGGTCATCTTCGGCCTGACCATCATCATCTCGTCCGCCTACGCGTCGCACACGGCGGTGAGCGCCCTGCTGCTGAGCTTCCTGATGCCGGCGATCCTCTTCTCGGCGCTGGCCGGCGTCTTCGTCGACAGGGTCGACAAGCGGCACATGCTGCTGGTCACCAACGTGCTCCGGGGAGCGGCGGTTCTGGCGATCCTCTTGGTCGGCAATAACCTGATTGGCCTCTACCTGCTCATGATCTTCGTCGCCACCGTGACTACGTTCTTCGGGCCGGCGGAGGCGTCGATGATCCCGTTCCTGGTGCCCAAGCACCAGCTGCTGGCCGCCAACGGTCTCTTCACGCTGACCATGAACGTGGCCTTCGCGCTCGGCTTTGCCCTCATAGGGCCGTTCATGGTGGCCCTCGCCAGCGCTGAGCTGTTGATCGTGGTCGTCGCAGCCCTCTACTTCGTGGCGGCCGTCTTCTGCTGGACACTGCCGTCTGATCCGCCTGTGTCGTCACGCGAGATTAGCGCAGGCCAGACGGTCGCCGACGCCGAGCGAGCCGTCGAGACGATGGTCGGCGAGTTCGTCCAAGGGATGGTCTACATCCGAGATCATCGGAACGTCGGATGGTCTCTCTCGTTCCTGGGCATCACAGGTGCGCTGATCGGTGTCCTTGCCGTGCTCGGACCGGACTTTGCCAAGACAACCCTGGGCCTGAACCCCAAGGACTTCGGCCTCATCGTTCTGCCTATCGGAATGGGCATTGTCACAGGCATCCTGGTATTGAACTCGTACGGCCGGTACCTGCCCCGCCGGCGGACGATCGAAGCCGGCATGGTGGGCATGGGGCTCCTCCTCGTCCTCCTCTCGTTCGCCAGCCCGATATCCAGTTTCCTTCAGGCACGGGCCACCTCCAACGGGTTGGCCGAGGCCAACCGGGTGGTCTCGATCCTATCGTTGGTGATGGGTATCGCCTTCCTTGTCGGCGCCGCCTACGTGGTCGTGGCAATCTCATCTCAGACCCAACTTCAGGAGGAACTTCCCGAAGACGTTCGGGGCCGTGTGTTCGGCGTGTTGAACATGATCGTCTCGATTGCCAGCCTGGCCCCGATGATCGTGGCGGGAGCTGCCGCCGATGCCGTCGGCGTCCCCGCGGTCATCCTGGTCGTGGGGTCTATCGTGTGTCTGTCGGGCCTGGCGAGCTATGTAAGTCGAGGGACACTTCTGCCGGCCGAAGCCGAGGCGCGGGCACCGTCCACTCCGAGTGGCGCCCCGGTGGACCCGATCACCGCCGCTTTGACTTCCGGCGATCGGGGACTCGGCTCCGCTGCCGGCCCCGGCGATCCACACGATCCGGCCGCATCGCGCGGATCGAGTCGGGATGTCGATGACGGTCGGGCATCCCGATGACCGGGCCGGCCGGTGCCGAAACCGATATGGGGGAGGCCGTACCTGCGACTCCGACGGCATGGCGCGCCGCCGCTGTGGGGATCCTGTTCGGTGGCTTCGCCGTGGGACTCATGGCGAACGGGAGACGTCTGGGCCGTGCGGTTCCACTCATCACGGCCGGAATCGCCCTCGGCTGCGCCGTTCCGGTAGCCCTGGCCTCACGCCGGCCCCCCATCTCCCCGGCGGATGCCGCCGACGCCCTGGCCGCCGCGGACGACCCGGCCACGTTCAGCGTCGTGGTCGCCGCGCGAGACGAGGCGGCCGTCCTGCGAAAGTTGGTGGCCGACGTCGGCCGGCAGGACTACCGCGACCGGGACGGCCGGCCCCTCTTCGAGCTCATCGTCGTGGACGACAGATCGACGGACGGGACGGCCGCTGCCGTACGGGCGGCCGCGGCCGAGTGCGGCATCGCCGCGGTGACGCGCGTGATCCTGCGACGAGGGGACGGCCTTCCGGACGGCAAGGGCGCGGCCCTGACAGCGGCTCAGCCGGACGTTTGTCGGGGCGACGTGGTCCTGGTGCTGGACGCGGACGCCCGCCTCGAGTCGTGGTTTCTGCGACGCGCGGCGGGGTACTTCGCGGCCGGCGCGAACGCGGTGACGGCGCGCCGCAGGATCCTCGAGGCGGATCAGGGTTGGCTTCAGGGCGCGCAGGCGGACGAGCAGACGCTCGACGGCGAGCTCAATCGGGGGCGCTGGGCGCTTGGAGGCTGTTCTGAGTTCCGTGGCAACGGGATCATGGTTCGTCGCGAGCTGCTGGCCGCCGTCGGAGGATGGCGCAGCACGGCATTGACCGAGGACATCGACCTGTCCAGCCGGATCGCTGCCGCAGCCGGAGAGCGCGTCGCCTGGGCCTTGGACGCGGAGGTCTGGGAGGAGCCCGTGCGAAGCGGAGAGCGCCTCTGGCGCCAGCGTCTTCGGTGGGCTGAGGGGGCACTCAGGCGGGCCTTCGAGCACGGCCCGGCGGTAGTGGCCAGCCCGTTTCTGCCAGTAGGTGCTCGACTCGACTTCGTCACCTACGTCGGACAGCTGGCCGTGCCGCCGATCGTCCTGGGGGCCGCGGCGTCGGCCGCCGTCACCGGACGGCGCCGAACGCTGGCCTCGATCGTTGCCGGCTACCTGGGCGTGAGCGCCCTGCTCGGCTGGGATTCGCTCCGCTGGGAGAGGCGCGACGGCGGTGAGGCCCTCTCCACCCCCGAGCGATTGAAACGGACTATTCGCGTATCGCTGTTCAACGGCCTATGGCTCGTCGCCGTGCCACGAGCGCTCGCGGACCTGGCCTTCCGCCGCGGGCCGATCCGCTACGTGAAGATGGACCACCAGGGCGAGGGCGAGCGCGAACCCGGTCCTGCAGCAGTCCAACGACCCGGGCTCAGGCGCGCCGAGTCGCAACGAAGTGGCGGCGACGGCGACCTCGAGATAAGCCGGTGATAAGCGGGGCCACCTAGAGTCGGCCCGTCAGCGCGGCGGCGGCCGAGCGATTCGAGAGGATTGGGCGACCGCCCCGCTGAGGCCTGCTGCCGTCGGCCTACTTGACGGCGCGCTAGTTGCCGGGAGGGCTCATCGACTAACCACGTCCCTTCGACGAGGCGCGCGGCGCATCGCCGCCTGCGCTTCGCACCCGCGCTTCCCGCCGCAGGTCCGCCGTCCGCCCGCCTCACACAGGAGGTCCCATGAAACGAGCGGAACTGTTGCTCGTTTCCATCTTGCTTGCGGCGTCGACGCTCGGTGCGACGGCACAGGCTGCGTTCGCCTACAGGGGCGACGTCTGGTCCAACTCGGACGGGTTCAGCTCAAACTGCCTGGGGTTCACGGATACGTACCCCCAGCAGCTCTACAACCTTGCGAACGCTCAGCTGGCCAAGCTCGGGTACAGCCCGCTGCGTGGCGAGCTCGGGCCGGGGTTCACGGCCTCGGCATTCCTAGGCAACGTGGCGGCTCCCTGGGCGGTGTACGTGCACACGCACGGCGACAACTACTGGGCGGCCTCTGGCTATCCGAACGTCGATTCGGGCATCCTCCAGGACCCCGGTTCAGGCAGGTGCAACAGCGCCTCGACGGACATGATCCGGTCCAGCTCGATCAAGAATGCGACCGCTGGCGGGGTCTTCAACCTGGTGATCATGTCGACATGCAAGCTCGGCGCGAACGCGAGCACCATGCCCGGCGCGTTCCAGATCCAGAAGACCAAGTCGTCCACCCGGCGCGAGTTCTACCTCGGCTACGTGAACTCCACCTATGACAGTGCCGCGCTCCGCTTCGAGCAGGCGTTCTGGAGCTACCTCAACGTCAACTTGTTCCACCTCAGAACCGCATCCCAGGCCTTCACCTACGCGATGAGCATCGGCGGGTACGCCTATCCGGACTCGTCCAATCCGTTCCAGGCCAACTGGTGGGGCAACCCGAACTACAACGGCACCCCGGGGTGGTGAAGATGACCAGAACGAAGACAACTGCAGTGTTCAATACAACTGGAGCCGTCAAGACGGTCCTGGCCGTTGCCGTGGTGGTTGTCGGTCTGGTCGTCACGGCCGACCGAATAGTCGCCACGAGCACCGGCGGGTCCGATATCGAAGTCGGAGCCGGTGGCGCGAACAACTCGAAGGTAAGCCAGCCGGTCCAGACCGCCACCGTCATCACTGCCGACGACCGCCCGGACGTCTTCAATCGAGCGGCGGCGGCCAGGGACGCTCTCGGCTTCCCGGTCGGGGCGAGACGCACAGGCAAGCACGTTCGTGACAGCTACCGACCCACCGACTACGACGAGGTGGAAGAGGTGGACGGCGCGGGCCAGACTCTGGCCCTGACTCAGTTCGATCCAGCCGGTCGTCTGATCTCGGCGGTCCGATTCGACCTTCCTTCGGCGTCTTCGCCGAAGGTTGGCATGGACGCGGCAACGAAATCGGCCACGCGCGGCATCTCGGCCTCCGGCGTCGCGGTAGCGGGCCAGTACAGAGCCGATGCCAACCCGGTCCTAGACGGGTGGGACGTCCACTGGGATCGCTCGCAAGACGGTTACAAGGTTCGCGGTGACGAGACACGAGTTCATGTCTGGCCCGACGGGCGCATCCAGAGCGTTGCTCACGTCGAGCACCAGCTGGCGGCCGCGCCAGGTCAGTGTCTCGGTATCGACGACGCCAAGAAGGTCGTCACCGGTCAGTTCGACCGGTGGTTCGCCGGTCGCGGCTCGGGCTACGAGGTCCAGCAGATGAACCTCGAGTGGGTCGCCCCAAATGCGGCCTTCGACGCCGCCAAGCTCTCCGCCCCTCCTGCCCCGTACCGGCTGGCCTGGGTTGCCAATGTCAAGCCGTCGGGCGTGGCAGCAGACTACGTCTCGCTGGTCACGCTGTACGTGGACGCCGGAGACGGGACCGTTCTTGGCGGTGACGTGGTCGAGTAGCCTCGGCTCGTCACCAGATGCCCTTCCGTGGCCGTCGATCCGGCGGCCACGGAAGAATCAGTCGAGGGTTCGGACGAAGTAGGGAAGGGGATGAGATGACGGCAGATCGACGCCGGATCGGGGTTGCGACGGTTGCTGCGGCTGTGTGTCTGTTTGTCTCGGCTTGCTCGGCGTCGCCGGCGCCGACGGCCAGTCTGGAGAGTTCCGTCGTCCCGCCCGCATCGGCGCCCACCCCCACGGCCGCCATATCGGCATTCATGCCCACAGCCGCCGCGTCGGTGGCATCCGGGTTGATCGTCCTGGGGGACGGTGTCGACGGCGGGCTCGGCTTGTGGCGGTTCGAGGCACCCAACCACTGGACGGCTCTGGCGACACTGCCCGCGGCGACGGGCATCGCGCGGTTCGGCGACGACCTGGCTATATCCGGTCGCGCATCGCTGGAGCTGCGGCCAGCCGGGGCGCCGGCTACGGCGGGGACGCCGCTTCCGATGAAATGGCAGGGACCGGCTCCGACGGCGAAGATCGTCGCATTGGACCGATCTCCGAACGGTGCGGTCGCGATCGCCACGGCGGACGGCGAGTCTCAGGGTTACTGGTTGGTGGCCGCCGATGGCACGCTCGAGACTCTGCAACCCGCGCCGACGGAGTCGTTCACTCCGCTCGTGGCGTGGCTGGATGACACTCGACTGCTCGTCCTGACAACCGACAGACAGCAAGCCTCCCGACTCGCGGTCGTCGACGTAGCCGCACACACCATCAAACCATCGATGGACTTCGCCGGAGTGCGCGTCTTCGCCCTATCGGCCGATCGGCGATATCTGGCCGCGGCCACTGGGGCCAGCGTTTACGCCGGATCTGTGGAGGCATTCCTCGGGACCGGCCAACCGGCAACGGTCGCAGCTGTGGACTCTTCGGCTGTGGTGTGGGGTCTGGCCTTCGACCCCTCCGGGACGCAGCTCGCGTGGCTCTCGGGGATGGTGGCCCCCGACGGCCTGGTCACCTCTGTGCGAGAGATCGGGTATGCAAAAGGCTCGGAGTCATGGGTCGAGGGGTTCGACTCTCCCGCGCCTTTCGGCAACGCGATGGCTCAGGTGTGGATGCCCTGAAAAGCCAGTAGCGGGCGACTACGTCTCTGCTACCAGCCGACCAGGACGTTGGAGGCTGTCCCAACAACGGCCACGACCGTGTAGACGACCAACAGCGCAGCCTCGGTTCGGGGACGCCGGCGGAACGCCATTACGGTTACCGCGACGCCCACCGCCACGATCACCTTCGCTGCCAGCGCTCCGCCCGTCTGGCCGAACAGATGCGGCAGCGGACTCGTTTCGTCGGCTGCTATCAGCGCGGGCTTCACACGCAAGAACGTCGCGAGGTCGGCCAGATTAGCCAGGCACACCGCCGCCAACAGCCCGGTCATTTCACCGGCTCCATCCAGGGCCCACCGGAGCGCACTTGGCAAGGCCCGGGCCCTTCGCAGATCGGATGAGCATCGACGTCCTCCTTGGCCGGCGAGGTGGGCCGCCCTGAGGCCGGAAGCGTAGCCAAGAAGTACTAGTTGGCAGGCCTGTGGCGCACCATGATCCGGCGTGTGGGCCGACAACTGATTCGAGTGCTTCTGCCGGGACGGCGGCCAATTCGGCGGGCGCGGGCCGGCCGAATCGGAGCAAGTGCTATTTGACGCGCGCGCGCCTCTGTAGGATCGTCCCGCCAGAGGAGGTGCGACGGTGTTGTTGCCCGAGAGCATCCAAGCCAACCGCCTCGGCAGGGCCGGACTCGGCGCGGTGATCGCCGGATCGGGGACCTGCGCGGCCGCGGGCTACACGTGGTGGAGCAACCGAGGCGACGTGCCTCGTCTCGATGGGTTCGCAGGCATCGTGATCGCCATCCTGATGCTGACTGCCATCGGAGCGACCGCGGGTCGAGGCTGAGGAGTTGACTAGTCGAGCTTGCGGACAGTGGGCGGGCGGCCTCGATGCGCGCTTGGCCGTAGCTGGGACCGCACCGGAGGACTCGACGTTCAGTTCATGGTCGTCCCCAGCACCTCCGCACCGGCGCCCCTGTGCTACGATGCGCCCCGCTCAGGCGGTTAGCTCAGTTGGCTAGAGCGCATGCTTGACATGCCCTTCACCCCTGAGCGGTGCAGGGGAGAGCCTTCGAAACGTCGATCGGCCGAGCGAAGGCCCCGCAGTTATAGCGGTATTCGCGGGGGAGACCAGATGGGTAGTTCCGTGGTCGCCCAGCTTCAAGCGGGCCACGCCATGACCCGGCGCGCGAGTCCCATCCTCGCGGCTGCACTCAGCCTGCTCGTCGGACTCACGGGTTGCGTCGCGCCGGGTGCGACTGTCGCGCCGGGTGCGAGTAGTGGTCGGGCGGCCTTGTCCGTCCCAGATCAGCCGCTGGCGAAGGCACGCACCTACCCGACAGCGAGTATCACGCTGGCGCCACCAAATGGCCGGATCGCTTCGGTCCCCGCCACGGTTGCATATGACCTATGCCGTACCGGTGTCGCCGCCTGCCCTGATGGTCAGCCTACTAGCGCCGAGCTCGCTTCGATGACCGACGCGTCGTACGGCACAACTCAGGCAGATGGAACGTTCAAGCAACCCCTCAACGACACCTTGGTTTGGGCGTTCAGCTGGAGGAACATCACCTGCCCTCCGAGTTCGGGTGGCGCGTTTGTGCCCGGCAATAGTCGGCCTTCTGGTACCGCCGCACCCACCACCTGTGATGAAGTCGCATTCGTCGATGCCACCTCTGGTGAGTTCCTGTTCACCTACACCGGCCCACCCGCGCAGTAGGGAGGCGCCACTCAGACGCCGCGCTCCAAGGGTTGGGGCTCTCGGGTCCTACCCTCGATCGGCGGCCACGAGACGCCCCAGCCGCGGCGTGCCGGACCGATGCGTTATGATGCGCCCCGCTTGGGCGGTTAGCTCAGTTGGCTAGAGCGCATGCTTGACATGCATGAGGTCAGAGGTTCAAGTCCTCTACCGCCCACCATTCGGGGCCACGCAAGTGGCGCCGGCCAACTCCACAACCAAAGCGATGAGCGGGACAGGCCCCGCCGGAACGGTCCAAGAGAGCCGCCGCCACAACCGTGGCTGAAAGCGACGGCGATCGCACCCGGCGACGGCACCACCCGCGAGCGACCGGCCAACCGGTCCGGGATCCGCCCGTTAGCGCGGACATGAGCGCGCGGCGGCGCCGGGGAGCGAACGGTGCCGACGCGAAGGCGGGTGGAACCGCGAGAGATGCCTCTCGTCCTGTCGGACGGGAGGCTTTGCATTAGGCGGCGACGGCCAGGGCTGCGAGCGACGCATCGGGAGACGTAATGAGCAAGGACGATCAGTCAGGGGCTACGGCCGCATCCGTCCCGGACGGCCCCGCCGCCGAACCGGAGGAGCAGTTCGAAGCCGCCGTTCGCGGTTCCGTCGACGAGCTCCTCGACGCAGGGGCCCACACCGAGTTGGACGCCATGCGCCACTCCGCCTCTCACGTCATGGCCGAGGCCGTCCTGGGACTCTTCCCGGACGCGCAGCTCGGCATCGGCCCATCGATCGACGACGGCTTCTACTACGACTTCCTCCTGCCGCGGCCCCTGACGCCGGACGACCTCGCGGCCATCGAGGCCGGCATGCGCGCGTCCATCGCCGCCGACCATCCCTTCGTCCGCAAGGAGGTCCCGTTCGCACAGGGCCGGGCCTTCTTCGAAGCTCGCCATCAGCCCTTCAAGGTCGAGATCCTGGACGACCTGGCCGCGAAGGCCAACGCGACGGGAGAGCCGCTGCCGCCGACTTCTACGTACGAGCACGGCTCGTTCATCGATCTGTGCAAGGGACCGCACGTCGGCAGCACCGGAAAGATCGGCCCGTTCAAGCTGATGAGCGTGGCCGGCGCCTACTGGCGCGGTTCGGAGAAGCGGCCGATGCTGCAGCGCATCTACGGCACCGTCTGGCCCACCCAGGACGAGCTGGACGCCTACCTGGCGAGACGGGAGGAAGCCAAGAAGCGCGACCACCGCCGCCTCGGGGTTCAGCTCGACCTGTACAGCTTCCACGACGTCTCTCCCGGGGCCGCGTTCTGGCATCCCAAGGGCCAGCGTCTATGGAGGACTCTCGAGACTGCCATTCGGGAAGTGCAGGACCGTCGCGGCTACCAGGAAGTCAGTACGCCCATGCTCGTCCACAAGAAGCTATGGGAGCAGTCCGGCCACTGGGCCAATTACCAGGACAACATGTTCCTCCTGGAGTCGGAGGGCCAGACCTTCAGCCTCAAGCCGATGAACTGCCCGGAGAGCACCTTCATCTACAAGAGCAAGCTGCGCTCCTACCGCGACCTGCCGCTGCGGCTGTCCGAGTTCGGGCGGATACACCGAAACGAGCGGTCAGGCACCCTGTCCGGCCTGACCCGCGTGCGGCACTTCGTTCAGGATGACGCCCACATCTACCTCCGCCCGGATCAGCTCCAGGACGAGATCAAGGCGCTGTTGGGTGAGGTATACGAGGTCTACGGCTGGTTCGGGCTCGAGCCCCGGTTCACGTTCGGCACCAGGCCTGACAAGGCTCTGGGCGACCCCGCCCTGTGGGAGAGGGCCGAGGCCCAGATCAAGGCCGCCCTGGATTCCTTGGGGAAGCCCTACCGTCTCAAGCCCGGCGACGGCGCCTTCTACGCGCCCAAGATCGACATCCAGATCGAGGACGCCCTCGGGCGCGAATGGCAGACAGCGACCATCCAGGTGGACCTGGTCATGCTGGCCGAGCGGTTCGACTGCACTTACATCGACGAGAACGGGCAGGCTGTCCGGCCGATGACCATCCATCGGGCCATCTACGGCTCGCTGGAACGCTTCATCGGGGTTCTGGTCGAACACTTCGCCGGCGCCTTCCCGGTCTGGTGCGCCCCGGTTCAGGTCGTCGTCATCCCGATCGCCGATCGCCATGTCGCAGCCGCCGAACAGCTGGCAGGACTGCTCAAGGCCCGCAAGCTGCGCGTAGAGGTCGATGGCTCGGACAGCCGGATGCAGAACAAGATCCGTCTGGCCCAGGAGCAGAAGATCCCGTACATGCTCGTCCTGGGCGACCGCGAGGTCGAGGGCCATACCGTCGCCATTCGCAACCGAGCGGGCGAACAGGAGAACGGGGTGACGTGGGACGCGTTCAGCGATCGGCTGGCAGAGGAGACGGCCGCACGACGCCCGTAGCCGGCCCCCGGGCACGATCGCGGACTCGCTCGCAACTGCTCAACAGAGCGTTTGCCGCTCGCGAAATCCCTGTGCTATAGTCCCGCGGGCGACCGCCCGGCGCAGTTGTGCGCCGGTTGGGCCGCTCGTCTGCATTCGGGCCGACGGTCCCGAATCGCCGGCAGGGTCCAAACGCCTAGAAGGGGTCCGCCATTAGCCGAGACCTGCGCACCAATCAGATGATCCGCGTCTTCGATGTCCGGGTCGTCGATGAAGACGGTAGCCAGCTGGGTGTCATGCGAACGGCCGACGCCCTGCGGCTTGCGCAGGAGAGGGGACTCGACCTGGTGGAGGTTGCACCGCTGGCCAGCCCCCCTGTGGCGCGCCTTCTCGACTTCGGTCAGTACAAGTACGAACTGACCAAACGCGAGAAGGAAGCAAAGCGAAAGCAGCGCTCGGTCACCTTCAAGGAAGTAAGGCTCAAGCCCAAGATCGGCGTCGGTGACTTCGACACGAAGGTCAGGCGGGCAATCGAGTTCCTGGAGGACGGAGATCGCGTCAAGATCTCAGTTCAGTTCCGAGGAAGAGAACTGACCCACCCACAGATCGGGCGCGATCTGCTGGACAAGTTCGCGGAACAGATCAAAGAGCATGGCGTGGTCGAGCGGCCTCCGCTGCTCGAGGGCAAGTCGATGCACATCAGCGTCGCCTCTACCCACAAGCCGAAGCAGCACGGGCCGACTCCTGCGGCCGCGGCAAGGAGTCACGCCAGAACGGTTGACCAGACGGCACCCGAAGAGGGGGCCGCACCAAGCGATACGAACGTGTTGCCGCCGGCTCCGCCGGCCGCACCGAGACCCGAGCCGGACACCGGCCCGGCGTCGACTGGAGTGTGATACCGACGTGCCGAAGATGAAGAGCCACAAGGGGACCCAGAAGCGGATCGGGGTCACCGGCGGTGGCAAGGCGGTTCGCGTCAAGTCATGGCGCGGCCACCACCTCGAACTCAAGTCGTCGCGACGAACTCGCCGCTATGCGGGCAAGGCGGTCGTGACCGGGGAATCGCTCGACCAGGTCCGCCGGCTGCTACCGTACCTGGGAGCCTGATCGTCGATGACACGCGTCAAGCGGGGCGTCACCGCCCATCGCCGTCACAAGCGCCTTCTCAAGAACGCAGAGGGCCGCGAAGGCACCAACTCGCGCCTCATCAGGCGAGCGCATGAGTCGGAGCTCCATTCGCTGGCCTACGCGACGAGAGACCGCAAGCAGCGCAAGCGCCAGATGCGCCAGCTTTGGATCATCCGCATCAACGCCGCTGCTCGGCTGAACGGGCTTTCGTACGGCAAGTTCATCGCCGGCCTGAAGGCCGCCGGGATCGAGCTCGATCGCAAGATCCTTGCGGACCTTGCCGTGCGCGACCAGGCCGCCTTCGCCCAGGTCGCCGCAATCGCCGGCAAGGCCTAGCACACGGGCGACCGGCGACGGTCGAGATCCCTCGTACCGACGGGCGCAAGCCGGCCGGCGCGCAGCGCAGGGAAGCGGGGCGCTAGCACGAACCCTCGAATCGTCTGCACGTCCGATCGGACGCGCACGGTCGAGGGTTCTAGATTCACAGCGGACGAAACGGCGGGCGGGGACCCGCACCAGTAGAGGAACCGTGGCGTGGATTTCGATACGCTGAGCGAGGATCTCCGGGCCCTGCAGCAACGGGCCCTGCGCGAGGTCTCCGCGGCGCCAGACCCTGCCTCGCTCGAGCTGCTGCAGATGCGGTATCTGAGCAAGAAGGGCGAGATCACCACGGTGCTGCGCGGCATCGGAGCACTGCCGGCGGAGGACCGCCCACGCGTGGGGGCCATCGCCAATCAGGTAAGCGAAGCCGTCAGGGCGGCGCTGGCGGATCGGGGAGCGGAGCTGCGCACCCAGGTCGAGACGCTGCGCCTGGCTGCGGAGAGCGTCGACGTCACCCTTCCCGGACGAACGGTCGCGCGAGGCACCCTCCATCCTATCCCCGAGACCATCTCCGCCATCGCGGAGGTCTTCGGTCAATTCGGCTTCGTCGTCTACGAGGGGCCCGAGGTCGAGGACGACCTGACCAACTTCCAGATGCTCAACATCCCCCCCGACCATCCGGCCCGGGACTTGTGGGACACGCTCTACCTGGACATTCCGGGGCATCTGTTGCGGACCCACACCAGCCCGGGCCAGATCCGCGTTATGCAGTCGACGAAACCCCCGATCCGCGCCCTCCTGCCGGGCCGCTGCTTCCGTTACGAGGCGGTGGATGCCAGTCACGGCTTCGAGTTCTTCCAGGTCGAGGGGCTCATGGTCGACGAGGGAACCTCCATGGCGGATCTCAAAGGCCTCCTGGACGAGTTCGCCCACGCGCTGTTCGGGCCGCGGAGGACGCGCTTCCGGCCCGGCTACTACCCGTTCACCGAGCCCTCGGTCGCCTTCGACGTCGAGTGCGTCGTCTGCGGCGGCGTAGGCTGCCCGGCCTGCTCCAGGACTGGCTGGATGACCATCCTGGGAGCCGGCATGGTCCATCCGGTCGTGCTCCAGTACGGCGGCATCGATCCCGAGCGCTATCAGGGCTTCGCCTTCGGAATGGGGGTGGAGCGCATCGCCAACCTGCGCCACGCCGTGCCCGACCTGCGCTACTACCTCGAGAACGATCTGCGCTTCCTGGAGCAGTTCCGATGAGAGTCCCGCTGACCTGGCTGCGCGAGTACGTCGATGTTCAGCTGACGCCGGAACGGCTCGCCGAACGCCTGACGCTGCTGGGCATGGAGGTCCAGGGGATCGAGCAGTGGGGCGCCGACTGGCGGTCCGTCGTCGTCGGCGAGCTGCTGACGGTCGAGAAGCATCCCTATGCCGATCGGTTGCACCTGACGACCGTCAATATCGGCTCGGGCGAGCCTCTCCACATCGTTTGCGGCGCGCACAACATCGCCCCCGGCCAGCGCGTCCCGGTGGCCCTCCCGGGAGCCGTCCTCCCCGGCGACCGGCGCATCGAGCGAACCGAGAAGATGGGCATCGCGTCCGAGGGGATGCTCTGCTCCGGCGACGAGCTGCGCATCACCACCGATGCCGAAGGAATCCTGATCCTGCCTTCTGCCACGCCGCTGGGCCGGCAGCTCTCCGAGCTCTACGGGGACGTCGTCCTGGACGTCGACGTCAAGCCGAACCGTGGCGACGCCTTGTGTCTGATCGGTCTGGCGCGGGAGGTCGCTGCCGCTACAGAGACCGCCATCCGGTGGCCGGAGATCGCGGTCGAGGAAACCGGCGGCCCCGTGTCGGACAAGCTGAAGGTCGAGATTCGTGAGCCGGACCTGTGCACCCGCTTCGTCGGTCGCTGGGTCAGCGGCGCAAAGATCGGTCCCTCGCCGGACTGGGTCCAGATGCGGCTCCAGGCGGCGGGCATGCGGCCCGTCAGCAACGTCGTGGACGCGTCCAACTACGTCATGCTCGAGCTCGGCAAGCCCACTCACACCTTCGATGGCTCCGCGGTCCACGACGGCACGATCATCGTCCGGCGCGCCCTCCCCGGTGAGCGGCTGGAGACCCTCGACCACGTCGACCGAGAGCTGACCCCGGAAACCCTGATCATCGCCGACCCCAGAGGGCCTATCGGGATCGCCGGGGTAATGGGCGGCGCCGACAGCGAGATCACCCCCGCCACGACGGAGATCGCGATCGAATCGGCCATCTTCGACCCGGTCAGCATTCGCCGCACCGGGCATCACTACGGGCTTCGCTCTGAGGCAAGCCTGCGCTTCGAAAAGGGCCAGGAGTTCCGGCTGGCCCGGATCGGAGCCGATCGCGTCGCCCAGCTCACCCTCGCCTGGGCCGGAGGCTCGGTGGCCCGGGGTCGAGTCGACACGGCGCCGGCAGAGCCCGAGCCGGCCGGACTGGCGTTCCGGCCCCGCCGGGTGAGCAAGCTCCTGGGGGCGGAGGTCCCGGCGGCGGAGCAGCGAGCACTGCTGCGACGAGTTGGAATCGAGACGGAGGAGACGGCAACGGCGCAGCACATCCAGGTCGCCGTCGATCCCAGGCCCCTGTCGGTTCCGGCGGGCGAGGACGCGGTTCTGATCGCGACGGTACCGAGCTGGCGCCGCGACCTGACGATCGAAGCGGACGTGGCCGAGGAGATCGCGCGCGTCCGTGGCTACGAGACCACTCCGGCTCACCTGCCGGACACCCTCATGCCGGCATACAGACCCTCGCCGCTGAAGGTTCGGGACATGATCCGCGAGACCCTCGCGGGCGCCGGTCTGACGGAGGTCGTCACTCACGCCCTGGTCTCGTCCCTCAGCGAGGCCCGGCTGCTCTGGCCGGAGGACACGAGTGAACCCGCGCTGCTGGGAAACCTGGCGGCCCCGTCAGGCGACGAGATCGTCGTGACGAATCCACTCTCGGCCCAGCATTCGGTTCTCAGGCAGCATCTCGCGGCCGGCCTGGTCGACGTGCTGTCCCTGAACGAGCGTCAGGGGCGCCCCGATGTCGCCGTCTTCGAGATTGGTAAGGGCTACGCGCGCGTGGGGGATGAGCCCCGCGAGTGGACCCGCCTCGCCCTGCTCCTGTCGGGTGCCGCGGAACCCGCATCGTGGAATCGCGCGGCCCCTCACTTCGATCTGGATGACGCCCGGGGGATCGTCGAGCTGTTGTGCCACCGGCTGGGGCTCCCGGCGCCCTCGTACGTGCCGGATGCGCGTGGCCTCCCATTCCATCCGGGTCGCGCCCTGGTGGTCCGAGCGGAAGGGGAAGGGGAGGGGCTCTCCGGCCGGATGGCCGAGATCCACCCGGACGTTCTGGCGAAATGGGATCTGCGAGCCGAGCGGGTAATCGTCGCCGAGCTCGCCACCGGCGCTCTGGAGGCGGCCGCTCCTGCCCGCGTCCACGTCCAGCCGATACCGCGCTTCCCCGAGGTCGAACGCGATCTCGCCGTCATCGTGGCCGAAGGCCGCAGCGCGGCCGAAGTCGAGGCCACGATCCGGCGTCACGGAGGCTCCCTCCTGCGCGGTCTTCGCCTGTTCGACCTCTATCGCGGCGCGCCACTCGCCACTACGGAGAAGAGCCTGGCGTATCGTCTCATCCTGGGAGCGCAGGACCGGACCCTGACGGAGGCAGAGGTGGACGCGGCCGTGGCCGGAGTCCGGACCGGCCTCGAGTCGGATTTGGGCGCGCATCTGCGGACCTGATCCGAACGGCGAGCTATCGGCCGAGTACCCTTGCCACGTTGAACGGCCGAGGGTGGCGCTGCTACCCTAGCTCCGGTTCTTCCGAAGCGACTACCAGGGCGACGGGCGCGAAAGGCGGAGGATTCGATGGACATCATCGGCACCATCAGGGGCGCGCCGCTGGTCGACCTGGCCATCTTCCTCGGCCTGTTCCTCTTCTTCATCCTCGGGGTGATGCAGGGCTCGATCCGCCGGATCCTGGGGATCATCTCCATCCTGTTCGCGTTTCTCATGGCCGCCAATCTGAGAGCCCCTGTCGGGGACTTTCTGGCGCAGAACTGGACCCAGTTCTCGCCTGGGTACGACCACCTGCTGGCCTTCACCGTCGTCTTCTGCGTCGGGGCAGTCGCTTCGTCGATCCTCATCCAGGGGCTCTACAAGCGCACGGAAATATACGCCGCGCACCCGGTCGTGGACGACATCGTCGGCGGCCTGCTCGGCCTCCTTCAAGGCTTGCTTCTGCTGATCATCGCGGTGATCATCCTCAACTCCTACATACTGCCGCCGCCGCAATCCGGCGACGTAGATCAGCTGCGCCAGGCGCAGAACCTGATAGTCCACCAATCTGCCATCGCCGGTGGCGTGAAGGACGTGATCGTGCCGCCGTTCGTCCACGCCCTGTCCATCCTTCTGCCGCCCGATCTGGTGGCGACCTTCCCCTGAGCCATCCGCCGCCGTCCGCGAATCTCCCCCACCCGGCAGGCGTCGCCGCCCGAGTCTCGCCGTGACCGGCCGCCCGCTCAGCCGCGACCTTCTCACCCGGAACACGCTCGAGGCTGCCCGCGCCCTGATAGGAATGCGTCTGGTGAGGGGCACTGGTCCGGACGCGCGCGTCGGCCGAATAGTCGAGGTAGAGGCCTATGTCGGCCGTGAGGACCTGGCATCGCACGCCCATTCCGGCCGAACCGCACGCAACGCGGCCATGTTCGGCCTCCCCGGAAGAGCCTACGTGTACCTTACCTACGGGATGCACCACTGCTTGAACGTCGTGACAGAACCCGACGGACGCCCGGCGGCCTTGCTACTCCGGGCGGTCGAACCGTTCGCCAATGCGGACCGGATGCGTCAGGCCAGACTCGACTGGCTCGATTCGAGGTTCCCTCGAGCGGCTGACGAGCGACTGGCGCGAGCTCGCAGCCGCGTTGCCGCGCTCGCCGAGAGTGCCTTGGCCTCCGGACCGGGCCTGCTATGCCAGGCGTTCTCCGTCACCCGACGCGACAACGAGGTCGACCTCTGCGATGCGTCGTCCGATCTCAGGCTTGAGGTGGCGCGGGAGGACAAGCCGCTCCCCGTCGAATCGGGCCCGCGCATCGGCATGGGCACGGTGCCGGAGCCATGGCACGGCCGTCCGTGGCGGTTCTACGTTCCGGGCAACTCGGCCGTCTCCAACGCTTCGCGCCAATCTCGACCGAGACCGTCGAACGCATGACCGCCCACGATCTAGATGCAGCGGCCGGACCGCGAGATCCCGTCCCAGCCTCCACGGCAAGCGGGGGTCTCGATCGACGCTCGCTGGCAATCCTGGAGTTCCCCCTGATACGCGCCCGACTGGCGGCTGCCGCCGGTTTCCCGCCCGGACGTCGCCTGGCGGAGGCCCTCGAGCCGTCCCGTGACCCGGTGGTGGTATCTCGGGGGCTGGAAGAGACGACGCAGATGCGGGCTTTCGTGGCCGGGAACCCCGGGGCCGGCATCGGCGGCAGCAAGGACATCGGCCCCTGGATCGACCGCGCGGCCCGAGGTGGTCGTCTGGATCCTGCGCATTTCCTCGACATCGCCGCCACTCTCGAGGGGGCCTCGCGACTGGTCGAGGCGCTGAGTGGCGATCGGAAGCCCATCTTGCGCGACCTCGCCCGCGAGATCCACGCCCTCCCCAGCCTGCGGAGCGTCCTCGGGCGAAGCTTCGATCCCGCGGGAGAGTTGCTCGACACCGCCTCTCCCCGCCTTGGCGGCCTCCGCCGGGCTGTCAGGGTTGCCTACGAGCGCCTGCGCAGCCGTCTGGATCAGTTCATTCACTCCGGCGAGCTGGCCGGATCTCTTCAGGAGCCGATAATCACGCTCCGCGGCGGCCGCTATGTGATACCGATCCGGGCCGACGCGCGCAGCCGAGTCAAGGGCATCGTTCACGACGCCTCCGGCAGCGGTCAGACCCTGTTCGTGGAGCCGATCGTTGCCGTGGAGCTCGGCAACGCCTGGCGCGAGGCCCAGCTGGCCGAGGCAGCCGAAGTGGAGCGCATCCTCGACGAGCTTTCGTACCTTGTCGCGGGACAGGCCGGCCCCCTGCGCGAGACGCTTGATGCTCTCGCCCGCTTCGACTTTTGGGCGGCGAAGGCGCGCCTGGCCGAGGAGATGGACGCGATCTGCGCGGAGATCGCCGACCGGCCCGAGATCGTCCTCCTGGGCGCTCGCCATCCCGGTCTCGCCGGTCGAGTGGTGCCGATCGACATCCGGCTCGGCGGCGAGTTCTCGGCGCTGCTCATCACCGGGCCGAACACCGGCGGCAAGACGGTCGCCCTGCGCACGCTCGGCCTGCTCGGCCTCATGCACCAGTCCGGTCTACACGTGCCGGCCGACGTCGGGACGCGCCTGCCCGTGCTGGCCGACGTCTATGCCGACATCGGCGACGAGCAGTCCGTGGCCCAGTCCCTGTCTACCTTCAGTGGGCACATGCGCTCCATCGTCCGCATCGTCGAGGCGGCGGGGCCGAACAAGCTGATCCTCCTCGACGAGCTGGGCGCGGGGACGGATCCGACGGAGGGCTCGGCGCTGGCGCAGGCCTTGCTCGACTACTTCATCCGATCCGGTGCCCTCGTGGCCGCAACGACCCACTACGCCGAGCTGAAGCTCTACGCCCACACGACGCCGGCGGCCCGCAACGCCTCGGTGGAGTTCGATGTGGAGACGCTACGGCCTACGTTCAAGCTCACGATCGGGCTGCCGGGCCGCAGCCAGGCCTTCGCGATTGCCGAACGGCTCGGGCTGCCCACCCCGATCGTCGCCGATGCCCGCTCCCGGCTGACCGAGGAGCAACAGACATTCGAGCAGACCCTCGCCTCGATAAAGGCGACGCAGGCGGAAGCGGCGGAGGCCCTGACGGCAGCCAGGACCGCCGAGGAGCGTGCCAGGACGGCCCAGGCTGCGGCGGAGGACGAGCGTCGCAGGGCGCGCCGAGAGCGGGACGAAGCCGTGAGAACGGCCCGCGACGAAGCCGAGCGAATGGTCGACGAGATTCGGGCCGAGGTCCGCGGCATCCGACGCAAGCTCGAACGCGAGACGGTCACTCAGCGCAGTCTGGACGAGGACCTGGAGCGAGCGCGTACGCAGCTGGAGCGGCTACCGGCTCCGGAACGCGAACCGGTCCGGACAGCTGCCGTCCCGGTTTCCTGGCGCGTCGGGATGCGTGCCCGGAGCCAGACTACCGGCACCGAGGGGCGGATCGCGGCACTCGACAGGAACGGGCGGCGGGCCACCCTGGAAGCCGGTGGAATGCGCATCACTCTGGCCGTGAAGGACCTGGAACCGGCGTCGGGCGGCGACGGAGACACGATCGGACTCGGGGCCGGCGTTGGCTCGGACTCTCGGTCCGCACCGCGAGCCACCTCCAGCTCGGCGTCACGGCTGCAGCTGGAGCGGGCTCGAACCGTGGCATCCTCTCTCGACCTTCGTGGCGCGACCGTACAGGAAGCGCTGGAGGTGCTGGACCGCTATCTCGACGACGCCGCTCTGGCCAGCCTGGATCAAGTGACGGTCATCCACGGCGTGGGGACCGGCGCTCTCCGCGACTCGGTGAGAGATCACGCAGCCGCCCATCCGCTCGTCAAGTCGTGGCGGCCCGGCGGTCACGGCGAGGGCGGGGAAGGGGCCACGATCATCTCGCTCTGAGGTGGACCGGCAGAGTCGCTCGCGCTGGTGCGACAATCGCAGCCGATGGCAACGCCCACAGCGACCGTCGCGACACGGAGGAGTCATTGAGCTTGGCTACGAGCCGGTCGGCGCGGGCCGACGTCGCGCGAGCGGTCAGGATCGTCGACGCAACCGGCACTGCACCGGCGGCCTGGGACGAGCTGGCCGTGCGCAGCGAGCAGGGTGAGGCGTTTCAGTGTCACGCTTGGGGCGAGCTCAAGCGCGGCCTGGGATGGACGCCTCTCCGCTACGTGATCGAGCTGTCCGGTCGACCGATTGCGGTCGTCTCCATTCAAGAGCGCTCCGCTCTGCGACGGCGGCTCGGGCCGCTGGGCCGCTTGTCGGTCCAGTACGCGCCGCGAGGGCCGGTCCTCCTCGACACCGGTCCCACTGCCGTCGCGGCCGCCCTGGAGGGCCTGCGCCTCATCGCCAGGGCACGCCACGCGGCGTCCCTGACGATCGACCCGGCGTGGGAGGAGGGGAGCGTCCTCGCCGGCGCTCTCCGTGGATCCGGCTTTCGGCCGGCCGCGCGGGAGATCCAGGTGTCGCGCACGGCCATGGTCGTGCCCCTGGAGGCGTCCGAGGAGGGTCAGCGGGGCCTGCTGGGCCATACCAC
>JBEKPL010000002.1:0-84721 GCA_049520815.1 Candidatus Limnocylindrales bacterium | reverse complement strand
GTCTCGGGCGAAGCCGCGGTCCCGGGCGGAGCCGCGGTCTCGGGCGAAGCCGCGGCTGGCGCCGTGGGGCGAGGCAACCGCCGCGACCTGGGCTCAACCGACACGCTCGTCCTCGCCGGGGATCGTCTGGTCGTCACGATCGGTCTGAGCGATACGATCGTGATCGACACCTCTGAAGCCTTGCTCGTCTGCTCGGCCGAGCGCTCGCAGGAGGTCCGAGGGATCGCCCAGGAGTTGATGAGCTCGGATCGGACGCCCGCCCCCAGAGAGGAGGGTCAATGAGACCCGCGTCGGCCGCCTTCGAGCCAACCCGCATCGTCTTCGGTACGGACGGCTGGCGGGCCAGGATCGCCGACGACTACAGCTTCGCGAACGTCCGCCGCTGCGCCCAGGCCGTGGCCGAGTACGTGGTGGATCGCGGCGAGCAGGCTGGTGGCATCGTCTTCGCCTACGACCGCCGGTTCGCCAGCGAGCATTTCGCGGCCGCCGCCGCTGAGGTGGTCCTGGCCCACGGCATCCCGGTGTTCTTTGCTGCCGAGGCGGTGCCGACACAGATGTCCTCGTTCGAGGTCGTCCAGCGGCGCGCAGCGGCCGGCATCGTCATCACCGCCAGCCACAACCCCTGGACCGACAACGGCTTCAAGGTCAAGTCGCCCACGGGTGCCGCAGCCGGGCCCGAGATGCTCGCGGACATCGAGGCTCGCATCGCCGCCGGCGCCGCGAACGCCATCGAGACCCGGCCCTTCGCAGATGCGGAGGCGGCCGAGCTCGTCGAACGTTACGACCCCTTCGACGCCTACCGTGAGTTCATCGGCCGTAACCTCGACCTGGACCGACTCCGTGCCGCCGACATCGACCTCCTCGTGGACCCGCTCTTCGGTTCCGGGGCGACGTGGATCCCGCGCCTCTTGGCCGGGGGTCGCATCCGCGTCAGGGAGCTGCATTCGGAGCGCAATCCCTATTTCGGCGGGGTCAATCCGGAGCCGATCCCGCCGAACGTGAACGACGCGCTGGCGGCGATCGTCGACGGCCGCGCGGACATGGGGCTGCTCCTGGACGGGGACGCGGACCGGTCCGGGGCCGCCGACGAGCGGGGCGCCTTCGTCACCACTCTCCAGGTCTATGCGCTGCTCATGTACTACCTCGTCGAGCACCGCGGCCTGCGTGCGCCGGTGGTGAAGACCGTCAACGAGACCTCGATGGCCGAGCGGCTGGGGGAGCGGTACGGCGTCGCCGTGTACGAGGTCCCGGTCGGCTTCAAGTACGTCGGGCCAAAGATGATCGAAACCGGGGCCATGATGGGCGGCGAGGAGTCGGGCGGCTTCGGCTTCGGCATGCACCTGCCGGAGCGCGACGGCATCTTCACCGACCTGATGCTGCTCGACCTGTTCCTGCGGGAGAAGGAGGCAGGGCGCTGGCCCGTCTCGAAGGCGATCGCACATCTGCACGAGATAGCCGGCCCGTCCAGCTATCGTCGCGTGGACGTCCATTTCGATCGGGCGGTCTATCCGGCGCTGAAGGACCGCCTTCTCGTCGAGCTGCCGCAGAAGGCGCCGGCGGAGCTGGCCGGCAGTCCCGTCGTTCGGACGCAGTCGCTCTCGACGAACGACGGCTTCAAGTTCTTCGCCGCCGACGGATCGTGGCTGCTCATCCGATTCAGCGGCACCGAACCGCTCGTCCGGGTCTATACGGAGGCCGTCTCGCCTGCCGCCGTGGACGCGAATCTGGCGGCTGGGGAAAGGATCGTCCGGGAGGCGTAGCCGATTCCCGCGGCCGGCCCAAACCGCAACCTGCCACCGCACCGCTCCGCCCCGCCAGGTGCCCCAGCTGGCAATCCTTTCTTGGCTCGCAGCTGTACAGTGGGGCGTGGAGCCGGAGGTTGCGACACGCGGCCGGACGGCCATCTCTTCGGGGCAATGCAGGGCGACGGAGGGTCTCAGTGATGCACAGCTCTCTCATCGGGAAGGTCGAGAAGGCGAACCGCTACGCCCGCGAGCTGGATCGGATCTCGTTCGAACAGCTCGCGGTCACGTTCAAAGGCGACAACGACACTCACACGGTTCGACTCGACGGCGAAGCCTGGCACTGCACCTGCCACTTCTTCGAGAGCTGGGGATCCTGCGTCCACGTCCTCGCCCTGCAGAAGGTGCTGGGCGTGATGCTTCCAGAGAGCGCTCAGGTATCCATCTTCACCGCACAGCCGGCTATCCCTGCCTTGAGCCGGCTGGGATCCGAATAGGCGTTCTGGTCGACGGCAAACTGCCCCTCCCAGCGCCGGTATCTCGAGAATGGGGGAGAACGTGAACCACCGAGGACTGCCCGTGAACTCCCGACGTCTGCGCGTCCCCTCCATCGTCGCCGCAGCGATGGCCTTCTCTCTCGTCGCGGTGGCCTGCGGAAGCGCAGCGCCGACGCCCATCATCATCTACACGACCCCGACGCCGGGGCCCACCGCCATGCCGACGCCGGAGCCCACCGCCACGCCGACACCGACCCCCACTCCGACACCCGCGCCCTCGCTGACGCAGGGGCCGAGCGCCAGCGCGGCTCCGAGCGCCACCCCCACGCCAGCCGCGACCCCAACGCCGGGACCCTCGGGTCCGGCAGGGGCCTGCTCGGGCTCGGGCAGCGTTCAGGAGCTCTTCGCCGACGCAGCCAAGACCGCCTCGTTCGCGGTCTACTGCGGTGTCGTGTCGAAGCCGTGGTTCTTCGACTCCGGCAGTTA
The DNA here is from genome assembly GCA_049520815.1 of Candidatus Limnocylindrales bacterium. GTDB lineage: Bacteria > Chloroflexota > Limnocylindria > Limnocylindrales > CSP1-4 > Fen-1039. Next base: position 81,996 of record JBEKPL010000002.1, on the reverse strand, counting down.
CGGCTCGGCCGGGCTGGACATCGTCTACTGCACGCAGACCAACTCGGGCCATACCTGCCCCAGCGGGCCGAGGATCGAGATCAAGGAGGGCCCCTTCTGCACGTCCGCCTGTTCGCCCGGCAGCAGCATTGGAGCGGCGAGCTTCGGCGATCTGCCGGGTCAGCTCTACTCCCTGTCCGGTGGCGGCTTCGCGATCTACGTGAACCCAGGCACGGCCAAGGGCTACGCAGCCACGGGCACGGGCGGCATCAGCCAGGCGACCTTCGTCAACATCGTCAAGGCGCTGGTCAAGGTCCCCAAGTCCTGACCTGGTCCGGCCGACTCAGGCCGGGGCCGCCGAACTACGGGGCGGGCTTGGGCGATTGATCGGGCGCGGCTACCTGCCGAGCCTGTGCCGTTGCCGGGCGGGCCCGGCGGCGGACGGTGGTCGCAACGACGGGAGGGGTGGTTTCGTCGACTTCCTGGTCCACGCCCGCCTGCGGCAGGCGCGGCACCCTGATCGGACGCCCCTCGCGCTCCTCGACGCGGCGCGCCGCGCGCAGGGCCACCGGGCCGCCGTCGATGCGGTGCTGGCCCAGGTAGTAGAAGAAGAACGAGGCGATCACCGCGGTCACGGGGATGCCGAAGATCGCGCCCGGGATGCCGGCGATCCTGGAGCCGATCATTACCGAGCCGAGGACGACCACCGGGTGGAGGCCAACGGCTTCGGCCATGAGTCGCGGCTGGATGATGTTCATGAGGACGAACCAGCCGATGACCATGATGATCAGCGCCGGCAGGGCGGCCTCCGGCTTGAAGAAGATAGCGACGAGCACCGGCGGCATCCAGGAGATGAACGGGCCGAAGAACGGGATGGACTGGAGGACTCCGGACGACACGGCCGTGACGGGCATGTACGGCAACCCGAGGAGCAGGCTGGCGGCCATGGAGACCGCCCCATAGAGGACGCCGGAGAGCGCCTGGCCGCGGAGGAACCCGCCGAAGGATCGCGCGACGCTGTGCTCGAGCAGTCGAGCTTCGTCCGTGTAGCCGGGCGGGACGAGTCGGAAGAGGAAGCTGACGATCCGGTCCCGGTCGACGGCCATGTAAAGCGACAGGAAGAAGATGAAGAGCAGGTTGCCGAAGATGCCCATGCTGGCGACGGCGATGTCGCCCAGCGGCTTGATCAGGCCGGATGCGCCGTTCTTGAGGTTCGTCAGTATCGGGTTGACCTGGTCAAAAAGGCTGATCCGGCTGCCGCCGACTGAGTTGAGCCAGTCCTGTCCGGGCTGGAGAGTCTTGCGCAGTTGATCGGGGTTGTCCGACGGCCAGTTGGTGACCAGGTTGCTGATTGACGAATAGAGCTGCTGAGCCAACAGCAGAATGGCCACCACCAGCGCGCCGATCAGCAGCGTGTAGACCAGGATGACGGCCAGTGCCCGGGGCAGACGCGGGAACAGGTGAACCAGGGCGCTGGCGAGCGGGCTGAGGATGAATGCCAGCAGCCAGGCCAGGAAGAAGACCATGATCACGTCGTTGAAGTAGGCCAGCAGACTGGTAACGAACCCCAGGACGACGAAAGCGACGGCGACGGTCGCCAGGATCAGCAGCGCCGCCAGCCAGCGGTGTTCGCGCGGGGTCAGAGTGAACTGCGGCGTGGCAAATTGCTCGCTCATGGTCCCTCGATTCTCAACCGGGCTGATCGAGCAGATGTTACGACGGACGGGCGGCGCGAGATGGCCCCAGTCGTTCTACCGGAGCCCCATCCGTTCGCGGACCTCCACCATTGTGGCCTCGGCGATGGGGCGGATTCGCTCGGCGCCCTCGTCCAGGATGCGGCGCAGGCGGGCCGGGTCGGCCATCAGCTCGCGGTAGGTTTCCCGGGCCGGGGCGTAGTGGGCGATGATCCGCTCCGCGAGCAGCTTCTTGGTGTCCACGCAGCCGGTTCGGGCGGTTCGCTCGCCTTCCCAGATCTCCTCGTAGTCGGCGCCAAAGTGACGATGCAGCTGGCAGACGTTGCAGACCTGCGGCCGTCCCGGATCCGATCGGAGGATCCGCTGGGTGTCGGTCACCATCGACATGACCTGCTTGCGGATCACGTCCGGCTCGGCAAGGACTTCGATCGTGTTTCGGAGCGACTTGCTCATCTTCCTGGTGCCGTCGGTGCCCAGGACGACCGGCGCCTCGGTGTAGACCGCCTGGGGCTCCGGGAAGGTCTCGCCGTATCGGGTGTTGAAGGCGCGCACGATCTCGCGGCTCAGCTCCAGGTGCGCGGCCTGGTCCTTGCCGACCGGCACGAGCGAGGCCTTGTAGATGACGATATCCGCGGCCTGAAGGACGGGGTAGCTGAGCAGGCCGTTGTTTACGTCCTCGGGCTGGTTCTCGCGCTTCTCCTTGTACGTGGGGGTCCGCTGGAGCCACCCGACCGGGGTCACGGTGTTGAAGAGCCAGCACAGCTCGGTGACCTCGGGCCGGTCCGATTGCACGAAGAGCGTGCAGCGGTTGGGGTCGAGGCCGAGTGCGATCAGCGCCGCGGTCATCTCCAGGGTCTGCCGCCGCAGGACCTCCGGATCGTGGACGTGGGTCAGGGCGTGGTAGTCCACGACGCAGTAGATGGCCTCGTAGCGCTCCGACAGCGCCACGTAGTTGCGGATCGCGCCCAGGTCGTTGCCGAGGTGCGGCCGGCCTGTGGGCTGGATGCCGCTGAAGATGCGCGGCTTGACGGGCAGGCTCGAAGGTCGGGTGGGCTTGGCGGCGGCGTCGGTCATAGTGGCGAGTTTAGCGGACGGAGCGAGGCGGTCAGTGCTCATGCCCAATGCGGTCAGCTCAGACACCGGATCAATGAGGCCGCCTTGTACCCGGTCTCGAGGTATTCGTCGGCGGGATCAGAGTCCCAGACGATGCCCCCGCCAACCCCAAACCTCATCTCACGCGCGTCGGCCCAGACGGTGCGAATGACGATGCTTAGGTCCAGCTGCGAAAGGTCATGGCAGAACCAGCCCAACGCCCCCGTATACGGACCACGCGGGGATTCCTCGAGTTCTCTGATCAGGCCGATTGCCGCCAGCTTGGGGCATCCCGTGATCGAGCCACCCGGAAAGGTTGCCCGTAGCAGCTCCTCCAGCGTGATGTCCGGCCGGAGCGTGCCCGTGACCGTGGCCATGAGGTGCATGACTCGCGCGTAGCGCTCCAGCTCCGGGAAGGCGGTCACGCGCACCGACGGGACGGCGCAGACGCGAGCCAGGTCGTTGCGGAGCAGGTCGACGATCATCGCCAGCTCACTCAGGTTCTTGGCGCTGGAGAGCAGCCGCGCTGCCGCCACATCATCGTCGCTGGGATCGATCCCCCGCGAGGCGGTGCCCTTGATCGGTCGTGTCGTGATCACCCCGCCATCAATGCGTAGGAATGACTCGGGGCTGGCGCCGATGATGGCGAAGTCGGGCTCGACGACGATGGCCGATCGGGGCGCTGGGTCGGCCTCGGCCAGGCGCCCGGCGAACGACAGGAGGCTGCCCTCGTACGCCCAGGCTTCCTGGCGCGTGAGATCGACCTGATAGACGTTGCCGCGGGCGATCTCCTCGCGGATGCGCCCGACCTTGGCCCAGTAGCCGGCCGGCGCATCGGTGTCCCATACCTTGCGAGCCTGGAAGCGCCCGGGCCTCACCAGGCTCGGCTTGGGTTCGATCATACGCGGCGCCCGGCGGACTCCCTCGTACAGCATTCCCAGTTCGCGGTCCCAGACGCGGACCCGGCCGTACAACACGAAGCGGAAGTCCGGGAGACTCAGTGGCTCGCGGGCGGGATGCCGGGGAGTGGTCGGTCCGCAGCCGGCGTCGTATCCGTACCCGACGAGGCCGACCAGGTCCGGCCTGATCGGGGGCGCCGATCCTGACCGCTCGAAGCGGAAGGGCGCGAAATCGGCCGCCTCGACCGCCGCCAGAGGATCCTCGGCGAGGATGACCCAGCGGCCTGCGCCGTGGAGCAGGGCGAACGGGGTCATGTCGGGCAGATCGGGCAGGCCGGCCGACGGGTAGGTCTCGCGCCTGGCGGTCCAGGTCTCAGAAACGTCCATGGACCGCGTTCCATAGCATCTTGGAGCCGTCCTGCGTCAGGAAGGAGTCGGGGTGGAACTGCAGGCCCGCCATCGACAAGTGGCGATGCCGCAGGCCCATCACGGTGCCGTCCGCGGTGCGGGCGCAGACATCCATCTCGGGTGGGACTTCCGTCACGCAGAGCGAGTGATAGCGCCCGACCGTCATCGGCGATGGCAACCCCTCGAACAGCCCCCGCCCGTCGTGCGCCACGGCCGAAGTCTTGCCGTGGATTGGCTCCGGGGCCGGACCCACGCGGCCTCCGCAGGTCACGGCCAGGACCTGGAGCCCGAGACAGATGCCCAGGATCGGTACTCGTCCGCACAGGGTCCGCGCGACGTCGAGGCACACGCCCGTCTCCTCGGGGCGGCCGGGTCCGGGCGACAGCACGATCATCCGCGGATCGAGGGCATCGATCGCCTCCAGATCGATCAGATCGCGCCGGTGGACCTCAACCCTCGCGCCGGCCTCAACCAGGCCGTGGAAGACGTTGTAGGTGAAGGAGTCGAAGTTGTCGATGAGGAGGATCGGGCCCATGACCAGGGGAACCTACCACCGATCCCCGCGAGCGACCGACCCGCGTCCACCGTCCTGGCGGCCACGAACCGAAGTGGCGACGCCTCGGGTACCATTCCTGGACGACGCACAGCCCGTCCGTCACCGTCGGCTGCGGTTCCAACTCGGTGCCGCTGGCCCCAGTCGAGTGCCAATGCCCACCGAGCAACGACCCGTCCGTGTCGCGATCCTCGGCGTGGGCACCGTCGGCGCAGAGGTGGCCCGAGGGTTCCTTCGCAACCCCGACCGGCGCATCGGCCCGGCCCGCGGCCGGATGCTCGAGCTGGTGGCCATCGCCGACCTCGACGTGGAGGGCGCCGTAGACCGCGGCATGCCGCGCGAGATCATCGTGCCGGACGCCGGAGCCGTGGTCAGGCGCGACGACGTGGACGTGGTCGTGGAGCTGCTGGGCGGAGACGAGCCGGCCCGCTCGCTGATCGCCGAGGCGCTCGGGGCGGGGAAGCCGGTCGTGACCGCGAACAAGCATGTCCTGGCTCATCACGGCCTGGAGCTGGAGGCGATCGCGCGCGCGAAGGGCACGGCTTTTCGCTACGAAGCCTCCGTCTGCGGCGGCACCCCAGTCCTGGACGCGATTGCCCGCGGCCTGGCCGCCAACCACATCCGCCGGGTGCGGGGCATCGTCAACGGCAGCACCAACTTCATCCTGACCGAGATGATGCAGGCCAGGCGCAGCTACGAGGAGGTGCTCGCCGCGGCACAAGGCCAGGGCTATGCCGAGCGTGACCCGAGCGCCGACGTTGAGGGCCACGACGCCGCCAACAAGCTCGCCGTCCTGACCCGGCTGGCTTTTGGGGCGTGGCCGGAGATCGGCTCCATCATCGCCAGCCCGCCGTCATTGCGCGGCGACGGCAAGCCTGGCATCACCGGCGTTTCGGCCAATGACATCGCCGGAGCCGTGGCCCTGGGTCTGGCCATCCGGCTGATTGCCACCGCCAGCACGCCCGGCACAGCCGAGCCCGCATTCGGCCTGGCCGGCTCCGTGATGACCTCCGCCGTACCGGTAGCCGCGCCCCTCGGCCGCACCGACGGCGTGCTCAACCGATTGGAGGTCGACGCCGACCCGGTCGGTCGCGTCTCCCTCGAGGGTCCCGGCGCCGGCGGTCCCGCGACCAGCAGCGCCGTCCTTGCCGACCTGCTCGAAGTCGTCCGGAGCGGCCTGTCAACCTGGGCGGATCTGCCGCCCGCGGCGCCCGGTCTCGTGACCCTCGCCGATGACCGTGCCACCATCCGCCGGCCGTGGTATGTCTGCCTGCCCGGCGTGCTGCCGGACGAAGTCCCGGGTCGCCTCGCTGAGGAGGTGGCCACGCCGCCGCCCAGCAGCCTCCCACGGCACCGGAGCCGGACTTGGGTGGCGGTTCAGACGCGGCCGCTGCCGCTGGCCGAGGTCCGCGAGGCCATCGAGCCGCTCATCGACCCCGACCGCGACATCCCCATCTACCCGATCCTGACCTCGTAGACGGAGCCATCTGCCGTGTCCACGCCCCTCAACCTCTCGGACGTCTCCGCTGCCCGGCCGCGCCTGGTCGAGCGCTATCGCGAGTTCCTGCCGATATCGGACGCCACTCCGATCATCAGCCTGGGCGAGGGCTTCACGCCTCTCATTCGGCTCGACCATATCGGGGCGCGCATCGGCGTTCCGAACCTCTTCGTGAAGTACGAGGGCACGAACCCGACCGGCTCTTTCAAGGATCGGGGGATGGTCGTGGCCATATCCAAGGCCGTCGAGGAGGGCGCGCGGGCGGTCATCTGCGCCTCGACCGGCAACACCTCCGCCTCGGCCGCGGCCTACGGTGCCGCCGCCGGGCTGGAGGTCATCGTCGTCCTGCCAAAGGGCAAGATCGCCCTGGGTAAGTTGATCCAGGCGATCGCCGCCGGCGCCAAGGTCATCGCCGTGGACGGCAACTTCGACCAGGCGCTGACGGTCGTCCGGGAGATGGCCGAGCAGACCGCCCATCCGGTGACGCTGGTCAACTCGGTCAACCCCTACCGCATCGATGGCCAGACCACCGCCGCGTTCGAGGTCTGCGACGACCTCGGCCGCGTCCCCGACATCCTGGCCATTCCCGTCGGCAACGCCGGCAACATCACGGCCTACTGGGCCGGCTTCTCGCGCTATCAGGCCGCGGGCCGGATCTCGGCGCGGCCGCGCATGTTCGGGTTCCAGGCGGCCGGCGCGGCGCCGATCGTGCTGGGCCATCCCGTCGAGAAGCCCGAGACGATCGCCACGGCCATCCGCATCGGCAACCCGGCCAGCTGGAAGCAGGCCGAGGCCGCTCGCGACGAGTCCGGCGGGCTCATCGAGACGGTCACGGACGAAGAGATAGTGGCCGCGTATCGGGAACTGGCCACGAGCCAGGGAGTCTTCTGCGAGCCCGCTTCGGCCGCCAGCCTGGCGGGCATCTGCAAGCTGGCGGCGGCGGGGCGGATCGATCGCGACGCCACGATCGTGTGCGTCCTGACCGGCCACGGCCTCAAGGACCCGGAGACTGCTGAGCGAACCGCCGGCGGCGCCGGCGCGATCCGCGAGTCGGCGGCGACGATCGATGGCGTCGTCCGCGCCCTGGGCTGGTAGCAGAGGGGCAGGGTCGGCCGACTGACGCGATCGAGTCCGACGCGACAGCGCATTAGTCGCATGCGACTTAAGCGCAGAGCGGCGGAACTCGGGAGCAAGCAGGCGGCCGTTCGCAGGCCCGCCGGCAGCGCCTACGCCATCTCTTGCTTGATCAGCTTCATCAAGTCGGCGTAGGTTTCCACGGCCGGGAACTGGGGGAATTGCTGTTTCACACCGTCGGGCGCGCGGAACAGGATGCCGCAGTCCGCTTCGGCGAGCATCTTCGTGTCGTTGAAGGAATCGCCCCCAGCGATGACGTGATAGTTCATCCGTTTGAACGCGGCCACGGCCTCGCGCTTCTGCTCCCGAATGCGCAGCTGGTAGTCAACGATGTGATCGTTCTCGACGACCAGGCGGTGGCACAGCAGGGTTGGCCAATTGAGCTGGCGGAGCAGGGGAGCGGCGAACTGCTCGAACGTGTCGGACAGGATCACGACCTGCACGAACGGGCGCAGTTCGTCCAGGAACTCCTTTGCACCGGGCAGGGGCCGCAGCGTGCCGATGACGTTCTGGATGTCCGACAGCTTCAATCCATGCTGGTCGAGTATTGCCAGGCGCCCGCGCATGAGCTTGTCGTAGTCGGGCTCATCGCGCGTGGTGCGGCGCAGTTCCGGGATGCCCGTCTTTTCGGACACGGCAATCCAGATTTCCGGCGTCAGCACGCCTTCCATGTCCAGGGTGACGATCGATTGCTTCATGGCCGCGAGTCTTGCAGATGGCCGGTCGCGTGTCCAGGCGAGGCAGGAGCCCTCGGCGAGTGCCTGTCCGGGGCCGGCGTCAGTTCGTCCGGCCTTTGGTCGTCCGCCTTGGGACCTTCGGCTCAGGCGGTCCCGTCGTCCTCGAACGCCGGAAGCGTCGGCTCGCCGACCGCCGCTTCCCAGGCGGCATAGAGCGTCTCCGCATCCTCCCGGTCGAGCAGGTCGGCCAGCACCAGCGCCGAGACCGCATCGGTGACGGGAGGAAGCGCGGCCAGCCTGGCCTCGACCTCGCTCGAGGGCCGTCGAAGGCCACCGCCGTGCCGGATCTCGTGAGGGCCGTTGGCCCAGGTCGTGATCTGCTCCTGTGCCGCCCTGACCTGCTCTCGCCAGGTCTCGTCCTCCTTGGCCAACTCCTGCATGGCCCGATGCGCCTGCCGCAGGTCCGACTTCGATTGCCCGTTCCAGAAGGCGGTCAACTCCCCGATACGTTCGGGAGTCAGCTCGCCGAGCTTCACGAGGAACTGCCGGACCAGCTCCGTATTGGGTCCGAACTCCCCGTCCGGCTCGTCCGGGGATCCCTCGGGGCCTCGCGCCGGGTCCTCCTGCGTTGCCCCGCTTCCCACGGCTTCGGCCGCGCCGTTCTCTTCGTCGGCGTCCATGACGTCCGCCCACGGACCGTAGAGCAGGCCGAAGTCGGCGTCGTCCAGTTCTTCGTCCAGGATCAGCGCGTCGACTGCTCCGCGGGCGGCATCCGCCACCAGGCTCCAAAGAGCGGCATCGGCATCGTCCTCGGGCGTCTGGGCGTTGAGCCAGGCCGCGACCGCGTCCTCCGCTGCCGTCAGCTCGAAACTGTGCGTCCCGAGGCGGCTGCGACGCAGCAGGTCACGCTCCAGGACTTCGCGCTCGGTCGCGTCGCCGGCCACCCACGCATCTGCGAGCTGCTCCGCCCGGTCCGTGTCGATGCCCGACAGCGCCTCGAGGACCGCCTCCACGTCCTCCCCGTTCGGACCGTAGATCGCCGTCGGGTTCGAACCGGTGAGCCCGAACTCCTCGGCCTGACGATCGAGTTCCGCCTGCAGGTCGGCCCGGCGCTGGGCGGGCGTTCGATCGTCCGCCTCGTCCTCCAGGTCTTCTTCGAGCCCCTGATCTTCGGCGAGCTCGTCGTACGCGAGCTCCGCCTCACGGGTCTCGGCGTCCGTCGCGACCCAGCTCAGTGTGTTGGGCTTGGCCTCACCCCTCAGCTGGTTGGCGACGGGCCCCTTCCTCCCCTTCCCTCGTCCGAACATCATCCCTCCTGGCCCGGTCGACGCCCGGGCGGACTCTTGCCTGCCGGCGTCGCCTTCTTGGGTGTGCCCTTCGCCTTTGCGGCGGGCTTCGCCTTGGCCGGAGGCGTTGGCTTGGCCGGGGCGGCGGGCTTCGGCTTGGCCGGAGGCTTTGGCTTGGCCTTGGCCGCAGGCTTCGGCTTGGCCTTGGCGGCGGGCTTCGCCGTGCCCTTGCCCTTGGCTTTGGCTGCCTCTTCCCCTGCCGGCTCAGGGAGCGGCGGCGCACCGATCAGGTTGAACCACGGCCCGTACAGGACCTCGGCGTCCCCGGAATCGAGCAGATCTCCCAGCACCAGCGCGGCCACGGCGTCGGCCAGCGCAGGGCCGGCCATCTTGCGGGACTCACCCTGGCCGGCCTGGCCGAGGAAGCCGGCCGTCTCCTCGAGGCGCCCGGCGTTCAGCCACGGCGCCAGCTTCTCCTGGGCCTGGCGGACCTGCTCGCGCCATTCGGGATCCTCGTCGACCAGGGCGCTCAGGGAGTCATGGGCCTGGCGCAACTCCTCGCGCGGGGCGTTCTGCCAGCCGCTCACAAGCCGCCCGACCTGTTCGGGCGTCAGCAGCCAGAGGCGGTTCAGGAAGTCCACCACGGCGTCTGAGTTTGGGCCGAACCGGGCCTCCTCCTCGCCAGTGGCCTCCTCGCCATCCTGTTCGTCCTCGCCGCCCTCCGCCTCATCCCCGCCGGCTGCAGAAGCCCGGTCGCCGCCCTCCAAGCTCGCCGCCTCGGCGTCCGCGTCCAGCTGGGCCGTCGTCTCCGACCACGGCGAGTACAACGCCTCGAAGTGGCTCTCCTCGAGCGTCTCTTCCACGATCACGGCCGTGGCCGCGTCCAGCGCCGCCTCGCCGGTCTGGGCGCAGATGCGGGCCCAGTCCGGCTCCGCGCTCACGTACTCCGGGTGGCCGGCTGTCACTGCCATCCACGTTCCGACGGCCTCCCTGACCAGCTGAAGGTGGCGGGCCGTCTCCTCGTCGCTCTCGTAGAGCTTCCGGACCGCCTTGCGAGCCTGCTCGCGATCCGACTTGGGGACCGCCAGCCACGCTTCGGCGAGGGGCCGGGCCTCGGCCGGGGTGATCTCCTCGAGCCGGTCCAGGATCTCCAGCACCGCCCCGGCGTTGGGGCCGTACATCCAGACTTCGTTGTCGGCGAGGTAGTCTGCGGCCTGCGACTCGAGGTCGGCGGACATGTCCTCCGGCTCGTCGTCGAGACCCTCGGCCAGATCGTCCTCGAGCTCGGGCTCGGCGCGCGTCTCGTCGGCTTCGTCTGCCGCCTTGTCGCGTCGTTCGCGTCGTCTGAACATCGTGCCTCCGGTGACCGTCTCGAGCCTCGCCGCGTCGCGGAGCCTCGTCGTGAAGGGCGCCGCGTCCGGGAATGGTCGCACAGCTGAGGCATGGCGTCGCGGTCAAGACTCTGGCCGGCGGAGGTAACGGCTCGCCGTGGCCCGCTGCTCGGCGCGGTCTGGCGCGGCAGGACGGCTGATGGCCCACTTCGCCCCGTGAGCCGCGATGAAGCGCCGATGCGCTTCCGGGCCATTGAGGAGTCCCGCCGGCTGCGCCCCGGGGTGTCGAGAAGGGCCGCCTCGGGCTGCTAGAATGCCCGCCATGTCCAAACCCCTCGTCGTTCAGAAGTTCGGTGGCTCGTCCGTCGCCAACGCCGACCGGATCCGTCGCGTTGCGGCGCGCATCGCCCGCGAGCGGGCGACCGGCTGCGACCTCGTCGTCGTCGTCTCGGCGATGGGCGATACCACCGACGAGCTGCTCGCCCTGGCCGGCGCGATCACTGACGAACCGGATCCGCGCGAGCTGGACATGCTCCTCGCGACAGGCGAGCACCAGAGCGCGACGCTCGTGTCGATGGCCCTGCACGCACTGGGCGTGCCGGCGATCGCTTTGTCCGGCGCTCAGGCGGGTATCACCACAGACGGCAACTACGGCAAGGCCCGCATCGCCGGCATAGACACCAAGCGAATCGTCAGCGAGAACGAGGCGGGTCGAGTCGTCATCGTCGCCGGCTTCCAGGGCCAGAGCGTGCGAGATCCGCACCTGTCCGAGATCACCACGCTGGGCCGTGGCGGCTCGGACACCACGGCGGTCGCGCTGGCGGCCGCGCTCGAAGCCGATCGCTGCCAGATCTTTACCGACGTCCGAGGCATCTACACGGCCGACCCGCGTCTCGTGCCCGAGGCTCGCCAGCTGCCGGTCGTCTCCTACGAGGAGATGATGGAACTCGCGCACCAGGGCGCACAGGTGGTGCAGGTCCGGGCCGTCGAGCTCGGCTGGGTCAACGACGTCGTAATCGAGGTGCTGAGCTCGTTCGAGGACGTCCCCGGCACGCTTATCAAGGAGGACCTGTTCGTGGAGCAGCGCAACAAGGTTCGCGGGCTGGCCCACGACCGCAACGTGGCCAAGGTGACCCTCGTTGAGGTCCCGGACCGGCCTGGCGTCGCTCACGCCGTATTCGCGCCCCTGGCCGAGGCCGGCATCAACGTCGACACGATCGTCCAGAACGTCGGCCACCACGGCACGACGGACCTGAGCTTCACCATCACTCGAGGCGACCTGGCGAAGACCAAGCGTATCCTCGAGCCGATCGTTCGTGAGCTCGGCTTTCGCGAGATGACGACCGACTCGGCGATGGCCAAGGTCTCGATCGTGGGAGCCGGCATCCAGAACGCCCCGGGCTACGCCTCGCGCATGTTCGCCGCGCTGGCCGAAGCCGGAGTGAACATCGAGATCATCTCGACATCGGAGATCCGGATCACCTGCATGATCGCCGAGGATCAGGTCGAGACCGCCGTTCGGGCATTGCACAAGGCATTCGCTCTCGAGGAGCCGGAGCCGATGCTCGGGGGCGAGGTGGCCGCCGAGGCCGGTGGGGGATCCGGCGGGACCCCGAAGTCGGGCGCGTGACGACGAACGCAGCGTTCTTCTCGCGACACGAGCGTTTCCGGTCGGTCCCCTCGACCAACGACATCGTTCGGAACTGGATGACCGGAGGAACGCCCGAGGTCTGTGTGGCCGTCGCCGACGAGCAGACGGCCGGGCGGGGGCGCTTGGGCCGAACCTGGAGCGCGCCGGGCGGCGCCGCCCTGCTGGTGTCGCTCGGCTTCCGCCCGAGCTACCTGCCGCCCGACCGGCTGTGGCGCCTCAGTGCGGTCGTGGCTCTGGCCATGGCCGACGCCGCCGAGGAAGTGGCCGGGCTGCCCATCGGCGTGCTCCGCCTCAAATGGCCCAACGACATCGTCGTGGCAGGGGACGCCGGCGTGCGCAAGTTGGGCGGGGTTCTGGGCGAGAGCGAGGGCGTGGGCACGGCGGCCGTCCAGGCCGTGGTCGGGATCGGCATGAACGCGGACTGGCCGCGCGAACGGTTCCCGGCGGAGCTGGCGGGCTCGATGACGAGCCTGCGCGAAGCCTCGCGGGGACGCTCGATCGACTCCGACGAGTTGCTGACCGCGTTCCTGCTTCGGCTGGAGCCGCGCGTGCTGGCCCTGCGCGACGGGCATTTCGACGTGGCGGGCTGGCACGATCGCCAGGCGACCACGGATCGGATGGTCAGGTTGGAGCTGCCCGATGGCTCGAGCGAGTCGGTTCGCGCGGTCGGCGTGGATGGGGCGTCGGGGGCGCTGTTGATCGAGGACCCAGATGCGCCGGGCGTCGAGCGGGAGATTCTCGCGGGGGACGTCGCCCACGCCTGGCTCGCATCGACGGCGGGGGTGTAACGAATTGAGCCGGCTTGTGTTGAGTAGAGCGCAGGAGGGCACCCGTCCCGCCCGACTGGACCGCGACCGCGGCCTGGTAGAGGCGGCCCGGCGCGATCCAACTCGCTTCGATGCCCTGTATAGGAAGTACCTGGCCCAGGTGTATAGCTACGCGTACTACGAGCTCCGGGACCACCATGCCGCGGAAGACGCGAGCGAGCGTGTCTTCATGCAGGCCCTGGCCGGCCTGCCCCGCTTCGAGGAGCGCGTCGACGCCTTCATTGCCTCGCGTTCGGTCACGATCGAAGGCGGGGCGGACCCCGCGGACATCTCCACGTTCCGCGTCTGGCTCTTCCGCATCGCCCACAACATCGTCGCGAACGAGCGACGCCGGGACCGACGCCGCCACGCCACCCCTCTCGAGGAAGCTGCGGAGCTCTCCGCCCCGGACGACGTGGCGGAGACCGCGGCCGCTCGTGAGGCCGGCAGCGCGGCCTGGCAGGCAGTCGCACGCCTGCCGGAGGATCGCCGCCGGGCGGTCATCCTCCGCTTCGTCGACGAGATGTCGACGGCCGAGATCGCGGCCATACTGGGTCGCTCCGAGGGAGCGGTTCGGGTGCTGCTGCATCGTGCCCTGCGCTCCGTGGCAAACGACCTGCGGGGGCAACTGAGCTGATGCTCGGCGGCGGAATGCGGGACGCGCGGCGCACTGAGCGGTATCTGGACGAGCTCATGGCCGCCGACGAGCGGCGCGCCTCGGAATTCCCCGTGGACGTCGACATCGACCCGCAGATACGCGTCGCGGCGCGCGAGTTGCGGGCGGATCTGGTCCGAGTCCACCCCTCATTCCGCTTCGAGGAGGCGCTCGCCGCCCGCCTCGCGGCGGGCGCGATGCGGCTCCGGGCCGGCCTCCACATAGAGGTCGCCGAGACCGAGGCTGCGGCCGCGACGCCGGGGACGATGGCCGCTTACCGTAGCCGCTCGCCTGCGGGGGAAGGCCCCGTGACCACGGCCATGCCGCCCGCCACCGCTCTGACGGAGCCGGACGCGGGTTCCCCAGCGTGGGCGCTGCGCCGCCTCCCCGAGATGGCCGCGCGCCAGTCACGGCCGCTGATAGTCGGCGGCGTGGGCGTCGCGTCCGCGATCTCGATCGGCGCGGTCTACGTTGCCTGGCGCCATTCGCACCCGGCGTCGGGCCGGATGGGCCGTGCCGCACGGGCGGCCCACAATCGTGCCACGGGGTCCGGTCGCCGCCGAACCGGGGTCGTCGACGGAATCCTGGAGGTCGTGTCCTGATGCCGGTTAGGTTGCCCTTCCGCCCCCGCCGCGACGCCTACCGGCCGGACTTGTGGACCAAGTGCCCGGACTGCGCGGAGATGCTGTTCAACAAGCAGCTCGAGAAGACGCTGCGCGTCTGTCCTCATTGCGGGCATCACTTCCGGATCTCGGCCAAGTCCCGCATCGAGCAGCTCGTCGACGGCGGCTCGTTCGTAGAGAGAGACGATGATCTGCAGCCGGTGGACGCCCTGGGCTTCACGGACCTGAAGTCCTATCCGGATCGGCTCATGGCCGCCCAGCTTGCCACTGGCCTGCGCGATGCGGCCGTTTGGGGCCTGGCCACCATGGGCGGCAAGCGGGTGTCGATGTGCGTCATGGACTTCGGGTTCATCGGCGGTTCGATGGGCTCGGTCGTGGGCGAGAAGGTGGCGCGGGCCGGCGAGGCCGCCCTGGCGGAGCGCATCCCTCTCATCATCGTCTCGTCCTCCGGCGGGGCTCGCATGCAGGAGGGGACGTACTCGCTCATGCAGCTCGTCAAGACGATGGGCGTCGTGGAGAGACTCCGGGCGGCTCGCGTGCCGTTCATCTCGGTCTTGACCGACCCAACCACGGGCGGCGTCTTCGCCTCCTTCGCCGCGGTCGGCGACGTGAACATCGCCGAGCCGAATGCGCTCATCCAGTTCGCCGGCGACCGCGTCTCGTCCGGGACTATCGGCGAGGAATTGCCGCCCGGCTACCAGCGCGCCGAGTTCTGGTTCAGCCACGGGTTCGTGGACAGGATCGTCACCCGGCCCCGCCTGCGCGACGAGATCATCGCCCTGCTCGCGTTCCTGGCCGCTCCGCCGGAGGCGGGCGCCGGCGAGCCTCTTGCGGCGCCCGCCCCCAGGTCGCGCTCGTTGCTCTCGGCCCTCACCGAGGCACTTGGCGGCGAGAGCGGCGAGTCACGCAACGGCGAGGCCAGCCGGTCTCGCGGGGAGGCCCCCCGTGGTTGATCGGCTTCTGGGCCGCGGCCACGCCGCGGAAGGCGAGGCGGAAGACGTGACGGCCGCGGTCTGGGCCCACGTCCAGCAGGCCCGCAACCTGAAGCGCCCGCACACGCTCGAGCTGCTCAAGGTCATGGCCGACGAGTTCATCGAGCTGCACGGCGACCGGCTCTTCGGCGACGACTCCGCGGTAGTGGCGGGCCTGGCTCGGATCGCGGGGCGGCGCATCGTCGTCATCGGTTTCCAGAAAGGCCAGGACACCGAGGAGAACATCCGCCGCAACTTCGGCCTGCCCCACCCGGAGGGCTATCGCAAGGCGATGCGCGTCATGGACCTGGCCGAGCGCTACGCCATGCCGGTTCTCACCTTCGTCGACGTCCAGGGGGCCTTCCCGGGTGCCGCGGCCGAAGAACGCGGCATAGCCGAAGCCATCGCCAAGTCGGTCGGGTTGATGACCCATCTCCGAACTCCGATCGTGGCGATCATCACCGGCGAAGGCGGCTCAGGCGGTGCGCTCGGGCTGGCGGTCGGCGATGTCGTGCTGGCTCTCGAGAATTCGATCTACTCGGTCATCAGCCCCGAAGGCTGCGCCACCATCCTGTGGCGTTCGGCCGAGCAATCGCAGCAGGCGGCCGTCGCGATGAAGGTCACCGCCGGCGAGCAGCAGGAGCTCGGCATCGTGGACGCGGTCATTCCGGAGCCCGGCGAAGGAGCCCACACGGACCCGGCCGAGACGGCCAGGCGCATCAAGGAGGCTGTGATCGAACAGCTCGATGCGCTCGGCCGCATGCCGCTCGACGAGCTGGTGGAGGCTCGCTTCAAGAGATACCGGGCTTATGGCCCGTTCACCGTGGCCGATCGGTCGGCCGCTCCCACGGAGCGGATCGGCATCGCGGATCGGCTACGTGGTCTACTCACCGGTCGGCCGTCCATGCCCGCGTTCCCCGGAGCGAGGCGCGGCGGTTCGTCCGGCCGCGAGGAGGTGTAGGCAATGCCCGCCCGCGAGAAGACTGCCATCGTCAGCCGGCCCGATGCGGATCACGCTCTTCGGATCCAGCGCGATCACGATGCCATCGGCCGGCTGGCCGACGAGGTCCTGCCGGCTCTGATCGCCAGGCTCGCCGCCGGCGGATTGGGTGAGATAGAGGTTCGCCAGAATGGCTGGAAGGCGCGCCTGCGCAGGCCGCCCAGCGTCGAAGAGGGCCGCCGCTCGGCGGCCAGGGGTCCGGTCGAGATCCACGCCGGACACGGCCTTCCGTCGGGACGGCCAGTCGTAAGCCACGTGCGGGGGACCGAAGACCGAGACAGGCGGCACGAGGACGACGAAGTGGCAGCCAGGGTGGAGCCGGGTCGCATTGCGGCAACTTCTCCGGCCGTGGGCATTTACCACCCGCGCCGCGATCTAGCGATCGGGACGCCCGTCCGGGCCGGCGACCGCATCGGCTGGGTCGACGTGCTCGGAGTCCAGCAGGACGTGGTCGCGCCACTGGATGGCCTCGTCGGAGCGAGCCTGGCCGATGCCGGCGAGGCAGTCGAGTACGGTCAGGATCTGGTTCTGATCGAGCCGCCTGAACGGGTCGAGAAGCTCGACGGCCCCAGGGCCGAGCGCCAGCCGGCCGCCGTCGGAAAAGCCTGATGTTCACCAAGGTCCTGATCGCGAACCGCGGCGAGATCGCCCTGCGAATCCTGCGCGCCTGCCGCATGCTCGGCATCGGTGCGGTCGTGGCCTACAGTGAGGCGGATCGGGACGGCCTGGCCGCTCAGCTGGCCGACGAAGCCGTCTGCATCGGCCCGGCCGACGCCAGGCACAGCTACCTGTCGGCGCCGGCGGTCATCTCCGCCGCGATCGTGACCGGTTGCGACGCCATTCACCCCGGCTACGGGTTTCTCGCGGAGGACGAAGGCTTCGCCGACGTCGTTCGAGCCCACGACCTGACGTTCATCGGCCCGCCGGCGGAGGTTCTCGAGCGCTTCGCTTCCAAGGAGGCCACTCGCCGGCTGCTCGGGTCGCACGGCCTGCCCACCATTCCGGGCTCGGGCATGCTGCGCGATGAGGCTCATGCTCTGGAGGAGGCCGAGCGCATCGGCTACCCGGTCATGATCAAGCCCTCGGCCGGCGGCGGCGGCAAGGGGATGCGCCTGGTGCGGACGCCGCGCGAGCTGGAGGGCTCTCTCAAGATCAGCCGCTCCGAGGCCAAAGCGGCCTTCGGCGACGACGCGCTGTACATGGAGAAGTTCCTCGACGACAACCGCCACATCGAGATCCAGGTGGCCGTGGACCATTTCGGCAACGCCGTCCACATGGGCGAGCGCGACTGCTCGGTACAGCGGCGACATCAGAAGGTCATCGAGGAGACGCCCAGCCCGGCTCTCTCTGATACCGCCCGCCAGGACCTGGCCGAACGTGCCGTTCGGGCTATCGCTGCAGCCGGCTACGAGAACCTGGGCACCCTCGAGTTCCTCGTCGACTCCAAGGGCGACGCGTACTTCATCGAGATCAACTGCCGCGTCCAGGTGGAGCACCCCATCACGGAACTCTGTACCGGCATCGACCTGGTGGCCCTGCAGATCAAGATCGCGGCCGGCGAGCCCTTGGGCCTGACTCAGGCTGACGTCGTCTCGCGCGGTCACGCCATCGAGTTCCGCATCCTCGCCGAGGATCCGGGCAAGGACTTCAAGCCGCAGGGCGGTCGGGTCGATGCCTACCTCGCCCCGGGCGGGCCTGGCGTTCGAGTGGATTCACACCTCTATCCGGGCTATGAGATCCCACCCTACTACGACTCCCTTCTCGGCAAGCTCTCCGTCTGGGCTCCGGATCGGCCGTCGGCCATCGCCCGCGGCGACGCCGCGCTGCGCGAACTGCTCGTCGATGGTGTCACGACCAACATCGAGTTGCACCGCGCGATCCTCGCCAATCAGATCTTCATCGACGGCAAGGTGACGACGAACCTGCTCGACCGCGTCGGCAGCGCTCCGTTCGTCGCCGCCGGCAATCGCTGAGCCGCAGCCCACGCCACCAGGAGCCGCCCCGTGACCGACACCGCCGCGACGAACGAGCCGATCCTGACCACTCGCCAGATCGAGAAGCTCATCCCGCACCGCTGGCCGTTCCTTCTCGTCGATCGCATCGTCGAGTACGACCAGGAGGCCAAGCGGATCGTGGGCCTCAAGTCCGTGACGGCCACGGAGTGGTTCTTCCAGGGCCACTTCCAGGGTCAGCCGATCATGCCGGGCGTGCTCCAGATCGAGGCCCTGGCCCAGACGATGGGCGTGTTCGTGGCCCAGCAGCCAGGCTTCGGCGATCGGCTCGGACTCTTTGCCGCGATAGACGAGTGCCGCTTCAAGAGAATCGTCACGCCGGGCGACCAGCTCCGGCTGGAAGTGACGATGGAACGGCTCGGCAGCAAGTTCGGCCGGGGTCATGGGGTGGCGACGGTCGACGGGGACGTGGCCTGCGACGCCAAGCTCAGCTTCATCATCGCCCCCGAGAGCGCTCTGCGCTGATGGCTCGCATCGCCGCCCTGTCCGACATCCACGGTAACCGGCTCGCGCTCGAAGCCGTGCGCAAGGCCGTCGATGCCGCTCGCCCCGACTACGTGGCGATCTGCGGGGACCTGGTCTTCAACGGACCGGATCCGGTCGGGACGCTAGCCCTGGTCCGCGAGCTCGAGCGAGCCGGCGCCTACGTCACGCTCGGCAACGCGGACGTGGCCGTCGCCGACGGCGACTTCACGGCCGCGTTTCCGTGGTTCATCGAAGGAACTCCCGACTCGTACCAGGTCGCAGCGGACTGGGCCAGGGACCAGATCGGCGACGACGGCGTGGACTACCTGCGCCGCCTCCCGTGGGAGCGACGGCTGCGGGTCGGAGACGACCTGATCCTCTTCTGCCACGCCTCGCCGGGTTCGCTGACCGACGGCTTCCCCGCGGACCTCGATCCGGTCGTGATCATCGACCGCGTCAGCCGCACGGACGCCAAGGTCATCGTCTGCGGCCATACTCACACGCCGGAGGTCCGCGAGGTCGGCTGGCGGACCATCGTCAACGACGGCAGTGCCGGGTACGTCTTCGACGGCGATCCCTCGGCCAGCTGGGCGCTGATCGAGATCGAGGACGGGCAGATCAAAGCCGAGATCCGCCGGACGACCTACGACGTCATGGCCGTCTCGGACGCCCTCACGGTGCGCGGCCTGCCCGGCGATGTGTATCGCGCCGCCACGATTCGCACGGGGAAGCTCGTCCGATGAGTCCGACCAACGGCCAGCCTCGCGTCGTCGTCACCGGAATGGGTGCGGTAACCTCGCTCGGACTCGACCTTCCGTCCACCTGGGAGGCGATGGTAGCCGGCCGATCCGGCGTCGGCCCGATCACGCAGTTCGACCCGTCGCGTCTGACCACGCGCATCGCCGCCGAGGTCAAGGATTTCGACCCCTCCGCGGTCCTCGACCGCAAGGACCAGCGACGCAACGATCGGTACGTCCAGTTAGCGCTCGTGGCGGCCCGCCAGGCAATGGACCAGGCCGGGCTCCCAGCGCGACTCGAGGGTCTGGAGGCTGAGCGGACCGGCGTCGTGGTCGGGACCGGCATCGGAGGCATTCGAACCCTGGCCGACCAGGTCCTGCTCATGGCCGAGAAGGGGCCGGATCGAATGTCCCCCTTCCTCATCCCGATGGCCATCAGCAACCTGGCCGCGGGCGTGATCGCCATCGTCTTTGGGCCGCAGGGCCCCAACTTCAGCGTCGTCTCCGCCTGCTCGACAGGCGGTCACGCCATCGGCGAGGCCTGGGAGATCATCCGCCGCGGCGACGCGGACGTGATGCTGGCCGGCGGCGCCGAAGCCCCCGGACACGAGGCGCTGATAGGTGCGTTCGCGGCGATGCGGGCCCTGTCCACTCGCAACGACGAGCCCGAGCGCGCCTCGCGCCCCTTCGACCGCGGCCGTGATGGCTTCGTCATCGGCGAAGGCGCCGGTGTGGTGGTGCTGGAGTCGCTCGATCATGCTCGAGCCCGCGGGGCGGAGCCGCTGGCGGAGATGGTGGGCTACGGAGCCACTGCCGACGCCTCGCACATCACTCTCCCGGCGCCTGGGGGCGCGGGTGCGGTCCGGGCCATTCGCTGCGCCCTGGAGAAGGCGGGCCTCACGGTAGATGATGTGGATATGGTGAACGCCCATGCCACGTCTACGCCGGAGGGCGATCCGCGCGAGCTCGAAGCCATCAGGACGCTCTTCGGCGAGCGGGCCGGTCAGGTGAGCGTGACCGCCAACAAGAGCTTGTTCGGCCACACCATGGGCGCGGCAGGCGCCATCGAGGCCATCGCCACGATCATGAGCATTCGAACCGGGATCGTGCCGCCGACGATCAACCTCGACGATCCCGACGAAGCCGCGGCCGGGCTGGATCTGACGCCGAACCACGCCCGCCGCCGGGCAATGGATGTCGCGGTCTCGAATTCCTTCGGCTTCGGCGGCCAGAACAGCGCCCTGGTCTTCCGGCGCTGGGCCGAGTGAGGGAGGGACGATGAGCGAGCGCCACGACGAAGCGCCCGGCCTGCCTACAGGGGCGAACCCCGAGAGAACCGAGGCCGGCGAGCCGGTCATGTCCGAGGAGACCGTAGCGTTGCTGGGCCTGGTCGATCGGCTCGGCGCACTCCTGGAGCGGAGCGATCTGGTCGAGCTGGAAGTCGAGGCCGGCGAGACGGGCATCGTCCTGCGCAAGCCCGCGGCGCTGGCGCCGTCGGCAGCGGCCGTTGCCGTGACTCCCGCCGCGGGCGCGGATCCGGCCGGCGGCGCGGCGGCGGCCCCTCAGGCCGACCCCGCTCCGGTTTCGACGGTGAAGGTAGTGAAGGCGCCGCTGACGGGCATCTTCTATGCGGCTCCGACACCGGCCTCGCCGCCTTACACCGGCGTCGGACAGCACGTCAAGGTGGGGGACGTCATCGGCCTGATCGAGGCCATGAAGCTATTCAACGAGATCAAGTCGGACCAGGCTGGGAGAGTCGTGCGCGTGGTCGCCGAGTCAGGAAAGCTGGTCAAGGCGAAGCAGCCGCTGATTGAGGTCGAACCGTGATGTCGCGTTCAACGTTCGGTGTACGCGTGACCGGGTGGGGTGCCTACACCCCTCGCTACGTTCTGAGCAACGCCGATCTCGAGAAGATGGTCGAGACCTCCGACGAGTGGATCGCCAGTCGCACCGGCATTCGCGAGCGCCGCATCGCCGGTCCCGACGAGACCACAGCCAGCATGGGCGCAATAGCGGGCCTGCGGGCCATCGCCACTGCCGGTCTGCAACCCGACGACATCGACCTGATCCTCGTAGGCACGCTCACTCCGGACTACCCGCTTCCCTCGGCCGCGGTGCTGGTCAAGCAGGCCATTGGCAACACCCGGGCCGCAGCCATGGATCTGGCAGCGGCCTGCTCGGGCTACGTCTTCGGTCATGCCATGGCCCACGCCTATCTCGCCAGTGGGCTGGGCAAGCATGCGCTGGTCATCGGCTCGGAGACGATGAGCCGTTGTACCGACTTCGCCGATCGCGCCACCTGCGTTCTCTTCGGCGACGGCGCCGGTGCGACCGTGCTCTCGGCGTCGGATGAGCCTGGCGGAACCCTCGGCATCGAGATGACCACTGACACTGCCGCCACGTACTCGATCTGGATCCCGGGTGGAGCTTCGGCCCGTCCCAGTACGGTCGAGACGGTCGCCGCTCGCGAGCACTACATGCGCATGAAGGGCGGGGAGACCTTCAAGCTGGCGGTGCGGAAGCTGACCGCGACTACCCTTCGAGCTCTGGAGAACGCCGGTCTGGCTCTCGAAGACGTCGATCTCGTCGTGCCGCACCAGGCCAACTCCCGAATCATCGAGGCGACCGCCAAAGCGCTCGGTTTCCCGATGGAGAAGGTCCTCCTGAACATCGACCGCTACGGCAACACCTCCGCCGCATCGGTTCCGATCGCCCTGTCTGAAGCTGTGGCGGAAGGGCGCATCCACAAGGGCGACCGAGTCGTGCTCGTCGCATTCGGCGCGGGCGGCACCGCCGGCGCCGTGGCGCTGGAGTGGACCGCCGACCCTGCAGATCGTCTGCGCTCGGAGCACATTCGACCGCAGGATATCCGCATCTTGGACCCCGGCATTGAGCCGGCCAATCCGTTCCCACCGGCCCTGGAGTGGCTCCTCGAAGAGCCTGCGAAGGCCGCCGGCAACGCGGCCGGCAACGGCCGCCGCCCCAGGCTGGACGCCCGCTCAACCACGACGATCTCCGACGCAGCGGTCTCCGGCGCCGGCAGCGGCGCCGCCGCTACCCGGCCCAAGCGATGAGGTAGAGGCCCACGCTGGAGGGGGCTCGAACCAGCCGGACCGGAATTCGAGCAGAAGGGAGCCAATCATGATCGACCTGACCGGCAAATCCGCGCTCGTCACGGGCGGCGCACGAGGTCTCGGCAAGGCCATCTGCCTGAACCTCGCCCGCCAGGGCGCCGACGTCGCCTTCGTCGACATCGGCCGTCCGGAAGTGGCCGAGGCGACAGTCGCCGAGATCAAAGCCCTCGGCCGTCGAGCCATCTACATCGCCGCGGACGTGACGGACCCCGATGCCTGCGTGAAGGCCGTCGCGACGGTTGTCGGTGCCTTCGGCAAGATCGACATCCTGGTCAACAACGCCGGCATCACCCGCGACGACCTGATCATGCGGATGCCCATCGACGACTGGCGCAAGGTCCTGGAGGTCAATCTCTTCGGCGCCTTCTACATGATCAAGGCCGCCGTCCGCCCGATGCTCAAGGCCCATGCCGGCCGGATCATCAACATGTCCAGCGTTTCGGGCCAGGCCGGCCAGATGGGCCAGGCCAACTACTCGTCGTCCAAGGCCGGCCTGATCGGCCTGACCAAGGCGACGGCCCGCGAGGTGGCCTCGCGCGGCATCACCTGCAACGCCGTGGCTCCCGGTTTCGTCGTGACCGAGCTGACCAAGGACCTGCCCGCGGCCCTGACCGACCAGATCAAGGCAGCGACCCCGCTTGGACGCTTCGGGACGCCCGAGGAGATAGCTGCGACGGTCACCTTCCTCGCTTCCGATGAGGCGAGCTACATCACCGGCCAGGTTCTGGCGGTCGACGGCGGCCTGGTGATGCAGTAGCGGCGCGACTGCCACTGCGAAGACCCGGCATGGCGGGCCACGCGGGCCGCGTCGACGGCCCTAGACTTGGATCCAAATGGGGAACGAGACTCGAGACACCGCAGAGGAGGCCGGCTTCGGCGCTGAGCCGGTGGCCGGCGAGCCCGGCTCCGCCCACGAGCCCGACTCCACCGCTGAGCCGGCGGTACGTCGTCGCTCGCCCCTGATCGCGGCCGCTCTGTCCTTCCTCTGGCCGGGCCTGGGCCAGCTGTTCCTGGGTCGCCGGGCCTGGGCCGCCATCTTCGCTCTGCCAGCCCTGGTTCTGACGGTGTGGGTCGTGGTCCAGCTCACCCACGGGCTGTGGTGGGTTGGCGCGAGCATGCTCGACGAGAGCTATGCCCTGACCGTGGCCGTTCTCGTCGTCCTGGCCGGGGCCTTGCGCGTCGCGTCGACCGCCCACGCCTTCCTCTCCGCGCCGCGGGCCCGGCGCTTCCGCTTCCGCCCCCTGGAGGCGGGTGTCGTTGCCGCCCTCCTCGTGGCCATCGTCGGGATGCACACCTACGTGGCCGCCGACGCATGGCTCGTACATCAGGCGGATCTCGACATCGCGGCCAACAACAACATCTTCGCTGCGGGCACCTCGTCCTCCCCCAGCCCCAGCCCCACCGCCACCCCGATTCCCACGCCGCTCGACCTGTCGGCGTTCCATCCCGCAGCCACCGTCGAGCGGAGCGCCGACCCTACGCCCGCTCGAACGAAGAATCCCAATCGGATCACCTTCCTGGTCGTGGGCCTGGACAACATGCCCGGCCGAGCCTTCCAAAACGCCATCACGGATACCATGATGGTTGTGAGCATGGACACCGGGACGGGCAAGGTGACCATGATCAGCGTGCCCCGCGACACCTCCGCCTTCGACCTGTACTACGGCGGCTGGGCCGAGTCCGGGTTGAAGCTCAATGAGCTGGTCAACAAGCTGATCAACGGCTACTACAAGTCTCCGGATCCGCCGATGATCACCCTGAAGAAGGAGGTCAGTTTCCTGGTCGGCCTGCCCATCGACTACTACGCCGCACTCGACCTGGGAGGCCTCGCCAGCATGATCAACGCGATCGGGGGCGTGGACATCTACAACGAGCGGGCGATCGACGACCCGTCGACCGGAATAGAGATGGGCGTCGGCCGCGTCCACCTCAACGGCTCTTTGGCCATGCTGTACGTCCGCTCTCGTGAAGGAGCGGGCGGCAGTGATTACCAGCGAGCAGCTCGCCAGCAGGCCCTGCTCGTGGCTCTGGAGCGGAAGGTGGCGAGTCCGTCCATCCTGCCGAATGTGGGCAACCTTATCTCGCTGGCCGGCAAGGTCGTCGCCACGGACTTTCCGCTCGCGACCGCCCGCGACTACGTGTCGGCCGCCCAGCACGTGACCTCGATATCCAACTGCGTGCTTGGTCCGCCCTACAGCTACCATCCGGACACGTCCACCACGGGCGGGACGTGGACCAGCCGGCTGGACATGGCGCTGGTCGCCAACCTGTCGGTGGCGTTGTTCGGCTCGGAGAGCAGCTACTACGGGCTCCCGGGGGTCGTGCCGGCGGCCTGCCAGGCGTGACCCGGCGGGTGCCTATTTGTAGGTGACGGCCGTTCCGGGCGGGACGCTCTGTATGAAGATCTCGCCGCGAACGAACGGGATCTCCCTGCCCGAGTCGTCGTAATAGTGGGTCAGGGCCGAGTCCGAATCCTTCTTCCAGGTGCCGGTGGTCGCCTTGCCTTCCTTGAAGACGATGGCCTTGCCCGAGCCGACATTGCCGATGGCGATTCTCTGTATGTTGTAGTCCATGTAGTCGTTGGTGACCGTCTGGAACATGACGACGATGTTGCGGGCGATCACTTGCTGGTTGTTGGCCGGATCGATCTGAAGCTTCCCGTCGAGGATGCGAACGTACGAGTCGTTCTCCGGGTAGTACTGGTAACTCACGGAGACGGTGCGATAGGGGACGAAGACCGCCTCGGTCTCGGGCCGTTCGGCCGCCGGGATGTCGGCGACGAAGGGTCGGGAGGGTGGGCCCTGGTAAGTCGCCGGGTAGCCCTTGCTCGCCGCGCAGCGGATGAGGTCCGCCGTGTTCGTGTACTCGTTGTGGGGAGCCACTCTGGTCGTGATGCGGTGGTAGGGGCAAGCTCCGCCGGCGCCAGGGTCCATGTTGTAGAAGTAGCTGGCCATCGCGGGGATCGTCACCCTGCGAACCTTGGTGTCGCCCCCGTCATGGCCGTACAGCGCCTTGTACTCGGCTGCCCACCGCACGAAGTAGGGTCGACCGCTCCGCATGCCGCCGATATCGGATGCGGTTCCTTCCTGGAAGATCATCATGTAGCGGTCTTCGCCGTATTCCTCATACGACTGGTAGACGATCGAGGCCGAAGAGAAGCCCGACTGCGGTCGGGCGATGGCGTTGTCGCCGATCGAGATCGCCAACGGCAGGCGGTGGGCGAGGTTGGCCGGAGCCGCCACTCCGTCAAGATCGCTGTACTCCCATCCGCTGGGCAGATCCGTGGGGCCCGCTTCGGTGGGAGAGGGTGAAGGGGTCGGTGAGGCCGTTGGTGAGGCGGTAGGAGACGGGGTAGGAGAGGCGGTCGGGGACGGCGACGACGAAGGGCTAGCCGCTGGAGACGCCTGCGCCGGTCTGAGCCATACCAGCAGCCCAGTGCCGACGATCGCCACGATCGCGATCGCGCCAACGGCGATCGTTAGCTTACGGTGGCCGATCCAGATGGGTCTGATCCTGGTCCGGGTGCGTTCGAGTCCAGCCCTGATGCGTTCGATCACGATGCGTCTCCAAGCGTCGGGCTCGAGTCAGAATAGCGGCAACGGCCTACCGCCAGCGCCTCCGGGAGTGCCTCTCAGGGGTGGCGGGATGGTCCTGGCGAAGCTCGCGGGGACCGGGACGACGCGTCGTCTGTCGTGCTACATTCTGCGGGCTTTGGGACCACGCACCGTCTACCCAACATCCCGGCGGGTTTCGCCCTGGCTCGCCGAACTCCCGTCGTTCCTCTCGCCGAAGGAAGTGACGCCGGCTCTGTGCGCGCCGTGATATCCGCGCCAACAGACGGCAGAGCGACGCACGTCGAATCCCCAGATGACATAGAGCGCCTGAAATCCCTCCTCTCGTGCCCGGCGTGCCGTTCGCATCTCTCCTGGGGGCCGGATGAAGCCAGCTGTGATGG
Organism: Candidatus Limnocylindrales bacterium; assembly: GCA_049520815.1. Classification (GTDB taxonomy): domain Bacteria; phylum Chloroflexota; class Limnocylindria; order Limnocylindrales; family CSP1-4; genus Fen-1039. The sequence continues at coordinate 55,436 of JBEKPL010000002.1, read as the reverse complement.
CTGCGGACAGCGATATCCGATCGAGGACGGTATCCCCGTTCTGATTGCCGATCGGGCTGCGGCTGACCAGGACGAACTGGACCACGAACATGGGCACAGCCACGGAACTTCTGACGAGCACAAGGATCGTCAGGCGGCGCACTTCGATCGCGAGACGGCGGCTGAGTTCGAGACGACGCGCCCCCACGGGACGGCGCCGCTGTACGAGTGGCTGCTGCGGGAGAAGTTCCGGCGGGCGGTGGCGCCGCTGGGAAGACGACTCGACGGCGCGACCGCACTGGTCGTGTGCGGCGGATCAGGTATGGATGCCGAGTTCCTCCGGGAGTGCGGCGCTGCTGTGGTAACCTCCGACATCTCGCTGGGGGCCGCCAAGCGTGCCCGTGAACGAGCGCGGCGTGGCGGGTTCCCGCTCCTCTCGATCGTTGCCGACGTCGAGCGGCTACCTGCCGGGGACGCTGCTGTGGACCTGGTTTACGTCCACGATGGCCTCCACCACCTCGAGCATCCGGAGAAGGGGATCGCCGAGATGGCGAGGGTCGGGAGGGCCGTCTCGATCACGGAGCCCGCACGGGCCGCCGGAACCCGGCTGGCGGTGAAGCTCGGTCTGGCGTTGCATAAGGAGGAGTCGGGCAACGTGGTCATGCGGCTTCGCCCGGGTGAGATCTCCGCTGAGCTCGAGGGACTGGGATTTCGGACGCTGGCCGATGGGCGGTATCTGATGTACTACCGCCACGAGCCCGGACGGGCCTTCGGCTTGCTCAGCCGGCGAGGGCTGTTCCCGTTGGCTCGATCGTCCTGGCGAGTCGGCAACTCGGTGCTCGGCCGTTTCGGTAACAAGATGACGGTTGTGGCCGAGCGCGCGGGCGGACTTGGATGGGCCTCCCAGGTGTCGAGAGAACTCGGAGACCCTTCAATCTAGAGTTCGAGTCCCGCCAGCTGGGCATCGCGAACGAACATCTGCACCGTCTCGAGCGAGAACTCCGAAAGATCCTTCCCGACCAGATCGAGCTTCTTGAGGATGTCGGTCGTGGCCGTGATGATGTGGCACCCGATTTCGTCCGCCTGGAGGATGTTCAGAAGCTCACGTGGGCTCGCCCAGAGCAGTTCGGTGTTCAGATGCGGCCGCAGGATCTCCAGAGCCCGTTCCATCAGCGGCACGGGATCGCGCCCGGTGTCCGCGATTCGTCCGGCAAAGACGGAGATGACCGCAGCAGGGGACGCCGACACAGCCTCGGCAGCTACCGCTACCTGCTCGAGGGTCAGGATGGCGGTCACGTTGACTCGAATGCCCTCCGCAGCCAGTCGACGCAGGAGATCCGCGCTCGATCTCCCTTGCGTGTCCGTGATAGGGATCTTCACGAACACGTTCGCGCCCCAGCCTGCGAGCTCGACTGCCTGTCGATGCATGACTTCGAACTCATCGGACAGTACTTCGAAGCTGATCGGACGGTCCGGGATGGCGGCGAGGACTGCCCGCGCAAAGGCTCGGTAGTCTGAGACCCCCGACTTACGCATGAGGGTGGGATTCGTCGTGAATCCCCGGATCAGCGGGTTGGCCCGCATCTCGATCATGCCCGCGAGGTCCGCGCCATCGGCGAACACCTTGACCCGCAGATCGCTCAACGTCGTCAAATCTCGACCTGGCCTTCCACCTACGGCGGGTCCCACTACCAGACCAAACCACGGTCTTTGGGCACGATGCGCCGCAGCGTATACACGTCACTTGATTGGAGATCGGCAGTATGGGCGGCCAACGTCTCCCATGGGTCCCACACTGCGCTGATCAGCTTACCGGTGATTCCGTCACTCAGGGACGACCCAAGGAACACGGCCAGTCCAGCTCCTCGGTCGAACGATGTGCCGCCCTCGGCGGCCTGGCGGGCCGCGCGCTCGTAGAACTCGCGCCCCACCTTCTCCGGCCCGGCCTCGAGGACTTCGTCAAGGAGTCGTGTGTTGAGAGCTCCGGGCGCCATGGAGTTCACGTCGATGCCGAACTCACGGACCTCTTCAGCCAACGTTTCGGCGAACCGGACGACCCCTGCTTTCGAGGCCGCGTAGGCGCTGATCCGAGGAAGGGGGGCCGTGGCGCCTCCACCGGACAACTGGACGATCTTGCCGTACCGGTGCGCCTTGAAATGAGGGAGGACGGCCCGAGCCATGAGTACCGAGCCCAGCAGGTTGACTCGGATCGCTTCGGCCCACGGCTCCCACTCGACCTCGTCGATCGTCCCTTTCGGGCCGTAGACCCCGGCGTTGTTGACGAGGATGTGCAACTCCGGGACCCGCTCCAGGCTGGCCGCGACAAGCCGATCAGCATCGCTTGGATTGGATACGTCCCCGGTCTCAGCGGCCACGATCTGGCCCTCTTTCGCCAGGCTGGCCAGTTCGCGGAGCGCGTCGTCAAGAGGGCCTTTGTCGCGAGCACAGACGATTACGTTTGCGCCCGCCTCCAGGTAGGCGCGAGCGATGGCCAGTCCCAGTCCCATGCTCGCCCCGGTGATCAGCGCGGAGCGACCCTGCAGTGCCTGCGTCATGCTCGGGCCAATCCGACGGCCGAATACCGAACCCTGGGATCGGTCCCGAACAGCAGGGCAAGGAACCGCGCAGGGTCCACGATGACAGGCCGTCGGAGCTCAGCCACGACTGCGTCGGGCGGGACCAGCCGGTACTCCGGCCACGGTGTCATGACGACCAGAGCATCTGCGCCTCGAACCGCGCTGAGCCCATCAGGCTGCAGGTCGATGCGACCGGCAAGGGCTGGCGGCAGGGCGTGCACGGCCGGATCGTGTGCAGCTGGGATTGCGCCCCGGTCCGCCAACCACTCACACAGCTCGATCGAGGCAGACCGGCGGAGCGTATCCGTGCCAGGCTTGTAGGTAAGACCCCAGATCCCAATCCGTAGACCGCGCAACTCCCCCAGCTGGGAGCGCAGCGCGCGCCGCACCCATCCCTGCTGATGCCGGTTGCTCGGGCTGATGCTGGTCAAGAGCGGCGCCTCGAGGTGTCGCTCGGAGATCAGGTCGGCCAGGTAGGTCACGTCGCGCCCAAGAGTCCCACCCGCATAGCCCGTCCCGAAGCCGAGATACGCCCGCTGGCCGATGCGAGGATCGCCTCGCAACGCGCGAACGACGTCGGCAACATCGGTTCCGACTGACTCGCAGATCGCGGCGATCTCATTGGCGAAGACGATTGAGGTGGCCAGGAATACGTTCAGGGCGTGTTTCGTCATCTCGGCCGCCTCGATAGGCATCCATTCGATCGGCGCTCCGAGAGGCTCGAGAAGAGCCGTGATGACTGCCCGACCGTTCGGGTTCTCCACGCCAACGACAATCCGCTCCGGCTTGGTGAACGAGTCGATGGCGGTACCCAGCCTCAGGTTCTCCGGACTATAGGCGAATGCTACGGAACGATCCCCACCCAGCCGCTCGAAGGATCTCATGAGTTGGCGCGTGCTTCCGACCGGCAGTTGTGATGAGATCAGCATGACCGATCCTGCGCCGAGGGAGGGGAAGAAGTCGGTCGCGGCCTTGACCACCGAGTCCGGATCGGCTCGATCAGAACTGTCCACGGGGGTGTCGTAGCTGATCCAGACGAGCTGGGCTTCGCGGGCAGCCCCGGCCGCGTCCGAGGAGAAACGAAGCCTCCCGCTGGCGAGCCCTTCGCCGATGAGCGCGTCGAGGCCAGGTTCCTGGATCGGTGCCCGGCCAGACGCCAGTAGCTCAACCCTCTGCGGGTCCGGATCGTGACCCACTACGTCGTGGCCGGCAGCCGCCAGGCACGCCGCGGTGATCGTGCCGAGGTGCCAGAGGCCGGCAACGCAGACCCTCATCTGGCTGCTCCCGTCGCTCGTGCGACACGCTCGCTGATCCAGCTTACAGCGCTCGAAAGTGATTCGACTCGAACCGTCGGCTCGATCGCAAGAGGCTGGGTCGTACGCGTGTCGATCAGGATCGTCGTACAGCCGGCCCGCTGGCCCGCTTCGATATCCCGCCAACGGTCGCCGATCATGAAGCTGGCTGCCAAATCGATCCCCCAATCATTCGCAGCCGACAGCAGCAGGCCCGGCTTCGGCTTCCGGCAATCGCAGAGGTCATCGTCGTCGTGATAGCAGATCCGGATGTCGTCCACCGACACGCTTTCTCGCAGCCGTTGATGGATCGCCTCCACGACCTCGCGTCGCTGCGTGCCTCGCGCCACGTCGGGCTGGTTCGTGACCACGATCCGCAGCAAGCCAAGCGCGCCGAGACGGCAGCAGGCCTCGGCCGCTCCATCGACAAGCGCGAATTGAGCCAGGCCGGCCGGTGGCCGGGGCACGCCGTCCGCACCGATGAGGCTCTGGTTCAGTACGCCGTCCCGATCCAGGAAGACCGCAGGCCGACCGCTCAAGTGGCCGACTCCCATTTCCCAGGCTTCTGACGAACGGCCGGATGGGAGACCAGCAGATGCCAGATGACCGCCTGGAGGCCCTCCGTCTGCGGGGTGACGGTGTCGCGGTCCACGGGTGCGATCACGACGGCTTCGCCGACGGCAGCGGTGTAGCCTCCGTCGCGGCCGACGATGCCCAGAACGGTCGCCCCGACCTCCCGAGCAAGGTCGATGCATCGGACCAGGTTGACGCTGATGCTGCGAACGGCATCGCCGCCACCGACGGAGAAGATCAGGATCGCATCGGACGCCTCGATCCGGCTTACACGGAGCCAGTTGGAGTAGCTCGTCTCCCAGCCCTCGTCGTTGATCCGGGCGGTGAGCTCGGACACGTTGTCCGTGGGCGCGTACGCTTCGATGCCGGCGATCTTGCGGAAGTCGTTGACCGCATGCGAGGCATGCCCCGCGCCGCCGCCCGACCCGAGGATGAATAGGCGACCGCCACGAGCTCGAACGGCAGCGAGCTCCGAAGCGATGCGCTCGATTGCCTCTCGATCGAGAAGATCGATGATCTTCTTGGAGTTGGAGAGGAACTCGTCTGTGTAGGTCATTCCGTCCTCATGGTCGTACCTTGCGGTCAACCTTGCGCACGACTCCCATCTCCTTCATCACCCGCTCGGCTTCCAGCAGGTATTCGTCCGTGCCCACCTGCGTATCGAGCCACTCGAGGTACTGGCGAACATTGTCTTCGACCGGGGTGTGAGGCTCCCAGCCAAGCGACCGCATCCTCGTGAGGTCACTCACGGTGTGGCGGGTATCACCAAGCCGATACTCGCCGGGCACCATCGGCTCCAGGTTACTACCCGAGGCGTCGAGCATCATCCTGGCGAACTCGAGAACCGTGACGGCGCGGCCACCACCGACGTTGAACGCCAGGCCGTTCGACAGTGGGTTCTCGAGGGCGATGAGGTTGGCTCTGGCGACGTCCCGAACATTCACGTAGTCGCGTCTCTGGAGCCCATCTTCGTAGCAGACCGGGGGAAGCCCAGCCCGGATACGCAGGGCGAAGCGCCTCGCAATGCCCGAATAGGCGTTGTAGAACGAGTTGCGCGGCCCCTGGACGTACGTGTAGCGCATCGCCGCGGTCTCGATGCCGTATCGGCGACCCAGGTTGAAAGCCAGCAGCTCGAGGGCGTACTTGGAGACGCCGTACGTGGTTCCAGGGTTGCTGCAGGTCGCCTCGTCGATCAGGAGCGGCGTAGCCGCGGAGCCGCAGGTCGGACAGGGGATCTCCCACTCGCCGCGCTGGAGCTGATCAGGCGTTCTCGGGTCCGGGTAGAAGATGGTGTCCTCAGCGTTGCACTTGTACTTGCCCTCGCCCGACACCGACTGCGATGACGCCACGACGAGTTTGCGGAGCGGGAAACGGTCCGGATCGGAGACCGCCAGCTCGAAGATCAGAGCAGTCGACTCGGTGTTGGTGTGGATGAACGTGCTGAAATCGGGCAGGTAGTCCTGGTAGGCAGCCATGTGAAACACATAGTCCACGCCCTGGAGAGCCCGTTCCATGTCGGCGCGGTTAGCTACGTCGCCCTGGATGAACTCGATGTCCTTCGGAACGTACGTGGGCTTGCCCCTGGGGTGGACCCGAGGCTGCAGCGAATCGATGATCCGGACCTCATACCCTTTCTCGAGCAGGAGGTCGACCGTGTGAGACCCGATGAAGCCGGCTCCACCGGTGACGAGGACGAGGCTCATACGTTCAGCATCACCTTGGCGCCGTCGTAGTCGAACGCGTAGGGCATCTCGCGGAGCCCTTCGCGGCCAAGCGCCTCGCGCACTGCGGCCTTTGCGGTTCCCGGGCAGTAGAGCAGGAGGAACCCTCCTCCCCCCGCGCCAACGAGCTTCCCGCCCAAGGCACCGCAGTCGCGGGCGATCCCATACCAGCGATCGACATCGGGATTGCTGATGAGGGCCGATCGGCGCTTCTTGTTTTCCCAGTGTTCGTGCAGGATCACGCCGAACTCGTCGACTCGACCGGCTTCGAGCGCGGACTTGACTTGCCGTCCCAACTCCTTGGTCCGGTGCAGGCTCTCGACAACGTCCGGTTGGGCCGAGGCCGTGTCGCGCTTCTGTTCCGCCAGGATGGTGTTGGCGCTCCTGGTAATGCCCGTGAAGAAGAGCAGGACATTGTGCCGAAGCTCGGCTGCTGCCGTAGGGGAGATGTCCAGCGGGGTTACGGTGACACGACCATCCCGCTCGATCTCCAGGCACGTAATGCCGCCGAAAGCCGCCATGTAGTGGTCGTGCTTGCCAACGGCGTGCCCGGCAAGGTCCATCTCGATATGGCAAGCCTCTTCGGCGAGTGCGTGTGTGGGAATACGTTCGCGCTTCAACTCATGCAGGCCGGTTAGAAGCGCGACCAGGTACGTCGCCGACGAGCCCAGTCCGGTTCCCGCGGGGACGTCCGCCATGGACGTGATCTCTATGTTCCCCGGTATTCCCAATTCGATCAGGGCGGGACGCACGAGATCGTGCTGGACTTCGGAGGGCGTGGTGACTTCCTCGTAACGCGTGTACTTGACCCTGATGAGATCGTCGGCCGCCGGCCTATTCAGGTAGACGTACACGTACTTGTCGATGGCGGCGCTGAGAATGAAGCCGCCGTGCTGCTCGTAGTAGGAAGGGAGATCGGTGCCGCCACCGCCGAGCGCGATGCGGAGCGGCGCCCTGGTCAGGATCATCGGCCACCCCTGCCGCTTGTGGTTGCCAGCATTGCCTCGGTCGCCCTTAGGTCATCCATGGTATCGATCCACATCACGCGCTCGCCATGTGCCAGACGGTGGCCTCGCAGCGCGTGCTGACGCTCCGCCAGCTTCGGCATGACGTCGAGGCTCAGGTCGCTGGGGGTTGCACCGGGAATGACTTCGAACAACTCAGGCTCGCAGACCAAGAGGCCGGCGTTCACCCAGTGGCTCCTCTCTGTTCCCGGCCGGGGCTTCTCCTGGAATTCCGTGATCCACCCGGCATCGTCGAGCACGGCCACTCCACTGCTGCTCACATCCGGACGCTCCAGTAGCAGCATGCTGGCCTCCGCTCCGAAATGGCGATGCTCATCAACCACTGCCCGAAGTCTGACATCGAACAGGTTATCCGCGTAGACGACGATGAACGTTTCGTCCCCGAGCAGGGATCGCGCAGCCAGGACCCCTCCGGCGGTACCCAGCAACTCTGGCTCGCGAGAATATGCCACGCTCACGCCCAGGCGCGACCCGTCACCGATGGAGTCCACTACCGCTTCCGCGTGATGATGGAGATTGATCACCAGGTCATGGATCCCATTCGAGCGAAGCCAGTCGATATTGCGGATCAGGACCTCGCGGCCGGCCACGGAGACCATGCACTTCGGCCGATCCGCCGTGAGCGGGTACAGGCGAGTTCCAAGTCCTGCGGCGAGCAGCATCGCCTTCATGCGTGAGCCACCTCGACGGCATTTCCCGACGCGGCGGATTCGTAGATCGCGTCGAGAATGCGCGCAGCCGCAAGACCGTCGTCGCCGTTGCCGAGGGGTTGCCTGTTCTGCCCGATCGCCGTCGAGAACTCCTGCCACTCGCTGCGCCATGACTGGTCTGGGCCCTCGAATGAAGTTGTTTCCTCCACGGGCGGCGAGGAGTCCTCGTTCCGCTTCGCGAGGGTCAAGCGCTCGGTACCGTAAGAGCCGCCAAGTCCGTCGATTCGAAGATAGCCGCCGGTTCCGAGTACCTCGAAACGGAAGGCGTTCTTCCATTGAGTCCAACTCGTGTGGAACGACACGATGCCACCACTGCTAGCGCGCAGGAGCGCGAACGCGTTGTCCTCGACCGGTTGGATCGGCCAGTGATATGTTCCGACGTAGCCCTGGGCCTGAGCTATCTCCCCGATGAACCAGCGCGCCAGATCCACGATATGGACGCCCTGGTCCAGGAGCTCGCCACCCCCCGAACGAGCCGGGTTCGCTCGCCATTCTCGCTCGTACCCCGCCCGGCCACCGTGCCCGTACAGCGCCCGGATCGCGAAAACATCACCAATTGCGCCTTCGCCCACCAGCTCGCGCGCAGCGGCGATTGCCGGGTGATGGCGGTGGTTGAACCCGACCTTGAGTAGCCGCCCCGCCGCCTGGGCCGCTGCGACGATCGCGGTGGCTTCTGCGGCGTTGCGGCCCAATGGTTTCTCGCACAAGACGTGCTTGCCCGACTCCAGTGCCGCGATCGAGGCTTCAGCGAGAAGATCGTTGGATGTGGACACGACCACGACGTCAATGTCGTCGCGAGAAACGATCTCCGGCCAGGACACGGTCCATTTTGACCGTGTTGCCTCGGCTACAGCTTGGGCGCGGTCTGCGGAGATGTCGGCAACAACGACGACCTCGTCACCCGAGTCGACTGCGACTTTCGCTCGGCGCGTGCCGATCAGACCGCAGCCGATGACCGCGACCCTCATGCTTCGCTTTCGCCATGGGAGCATGGTCTCCCGTGATTCCTGGCCTCGTGGCTATTCGTCTCGCTCTGCTCTTGTAACGGCATGCGCGGATGGTACGGCCCAGAGCATATCGATATCCGACCGCAGCGGATGGTAGCTAGGCCTTGGCAGTCGGGCAGTTATTGTACCTTCCCGGCCAGCATGACGGAGAATCTGGGCGTGGAGTGGGGCCGGTATCTAGAGGATCGGGCCTTCCGACACTCGCTGGCCGGCGCCCATCTGCTAAGATCCGTTGACTGGGTGAGACGCGGCGGACACAACTGGTTCAATTCGCCGGGCGATGGTCGCTTGGCCCCGTGCTCGCGAGGCAGCAATGAACCGCGCGCACGGCAGCGCAACGTGTATTCAGGACGTCAGCGGGACTCTCGGTACGGCACCGACCGGTAGCCGCCGTTGAGCGACCGGGGGTTAGCCGTGCTCGAGATAGTCCGCTTACTAGGCTGAGGAAGAAGGGATCGCTCGTGGCACCGGAGAGTCTCTCGCGATTGGAGCGCAGCCTCTTCCGTATGAGGCCAGCTGCAGCTTTGTCGGTCGTGAAGGTGCTACTGCGGGTTCGGCGCCGCGAGGTCCACGTCCCCGCTGGGAGGTTTCTCGTAGATCCAGTCTCATACTTCGGAGCAGAACTTATTCGCACTGGCGCGTACGAACCGTCGATGACGCGACGCCTAGCCGACAACCTCAGCGCCGGGATGACCTTCGTCGACGTGGGCGCAAACGAGGGATACTTCACGGTCATGGCTTCAGCGCTCGTCGGCGCCAGCGGGCGTGTTGTGGCAGTTGAGCCACAAGAAAGGGTGGCGGATGTACTAGCTGCCAACCTCGGGCTGAATAGCTGCTCCAACGTGAATGTCGTGCGGGCGGCGGTGGGTGATGTTGCCGGAGTCCTTGTTCTCCACATCATGCCTTCCGTGAACACCGGTGCATCGTCGGCGACTCCTCCCGTCCGTTATCCGACTAGGCGTGAGCATGTCACGCAGGTCAAGCTCGACGACCTCTTGCCGTCTTTGGGCGTCGAAACGGTGGACCTCATGAAGATAGACGTCGAAGGGTACGAATCTCACGTCATTGATGGTGCTCGCGAGGTATTCCGGCGTGGCGCGGTCAGACAAGTTGCGCTCGAACTGCATCCTAGACAACTCCGAGCCCTTGGCACGACGTCAGAAGATGTGGTTCTCCTCATGGAGAGTCTCGGATTTGCATGCACGGTGGCTGGAGACTCGGGGTGGTGCGTCTTCAATGGCGGGACACCGTGAGCTTGACTTGCCGCGCGCTTGAGGCTCGTCTGGCAGCAGCACCCGCCGGTGTCGGGGTCGACGATCGGGGTCGTGTCGCCGGCGAAGTCCAGAAAGAGCTTCTCGCCAGCGTGATGGTCCTGGCGCATCACGAGATCGAGCTTGCCGGCATAGGCGTGATAGGTCTCGGTGGACAGGTGTATCCGAAGCGATCGGGATAGTGCTCCCGATACTCGGACCATAGCAGGGCCTGGGTGACTCCGGGCCGGCGCAGCTCGGCGTGGAGCTCTTCCCAGTCGGGAACGGGGCGCGCCAGGATCGTCGGCGGTGGAGCGGGTCTCCCGAAGAGCCGCTCTTCTAGACCGCGATCATCGAGATCAGGCGGCAGCGGCCAGATCAGGCCGGCGGCCGCAGCGCGGGACAGATAGTTGCGGACCGTCGTCCGCGGTAAGCTCGCCGCGATCGCGATCTGGGTCGGCGATAGGGACCTCGGCTGGGCAAGCCGCAGGACTTCTCTGATCTTGCGCATCGCAGAACGGGAACGGGGCACCGGCATCTCTCCTCGATGGACGACATCGAGGCCATGGTGCGGTGTCCGACGACCTCACGCCGCCGCTGCTGGTGGTCTCCGAGGAGGGGTGACCACTAGCCGTGAAACGAGTGGCCAAAAGCCGTGAAACGGTCGGCCAATTCCGGCGAGTTCCGGTGGACAATTCGCGTGAAACCGGGTCGCAAGACCTATGAATTCCGCATCCGAGGGTCATTGTGGTGACAGCGTCCGCAAAGAGGCCGCTGTGGGTATCGGCTGAGCGGACCGCTGAACTGCACCCGCTCGGAGCGCACAGGACAAGAGCGGCGTCGTCGTATGTGAACTTGGCTTGACGGAGTAACGGAGTAAGATGCGTCGCCGTCGCGCCAGCAAGCCCTCGGGGCTGTCAGGAAGGCATAGGGACGCCGGAGCGAAATCCGAGCTGCGCATTGGGTCGGTCCGTCACGGCTGAGGGGGTCTCGCTGTCGGCTGGTTGGCTCGCCGCACTTGCTCACGGATCTCCTCGGAGAACGTTGGCTCGACCGAGCTACGAAGACGTCGCGCTACCCGGTCGCCCAGAAGCGCTCGCAGTAGGACGAAGTACGGCTCTGGGCTGGTCGGCGCGAGGCGGAGAGCCTTCAGGCCCTCTCGAACTGCCATCCGTCGGTTGCCCGCGAGGAGATGGAACTGCGCCGCGGACCGATGTGCATTGGCATCCAGGGTTCGCTCCAGGCGCGTCTTGCGGGGAGATGCCTCGATCTCCTTCAGGACTGCCTCGTTCGCCTGTCGCACGGCGAGGTACAACGAATTGGGATCAGTTGTGGCTTGGCGACGAGTCAGGTTGTCCGGATGGATACGATAGAGGGCGAGAGGCTGGTCGACGTGCGCTACGGGACCGGCGACGGCCATGCGGCCGAAGAAGACCCGGTCCTCCAGGGCAGCATATTCGCCCCACCCGCCGAGCCGGTCCACCACATCTCGCCTACACAATACGACTGACGGCGGGCCCTGATAGTCGATCAACGTCGAGCGGACGGGATCCGGTGAAAGGCGCACTCGCCTGAACGGACGAATTGCCCGCGGACCGCGGGCATCGAACTCGATGAATGTGCACCCAACCAAGACAGCCGAAGGGGTACGTACGAGTTCCGCAACCAGGGCCGAGACGAAACCTGGCAGCCAGACGTCATCGCAATCCAGGAAGGCGACGAACTGACCGACGGAGTGTGCGAGACCTGAGTTCCTGGCCGCGCTCGGACCGGGTGCGGCCGAATCGACGACGACGGCGTCGGGAAGAACGGCCCTCACCCGTGACCTCAGATCGGCTGTCGCTCGCTCGTTGACGATCACAACCTCTATGGGCCTATACGTTTGGCTCTGGATCGCCCGCAGCGTCGTCTCCAAGTACTCGGCAGATCCGTGCACCGGAACGACGACGGACACGAGCGGAGTGTCGACATTTCGCGTGTCTGCCGGACTCAAGGATGAAGCCTCGATCGTGGCCCCTGGTTGTTCGTTTCATTCTCCCTTGTGCAGCGGCACGACGGCAGGCCCAGAGTACACGGACATCAGGCCATCACGCGCGGTGTTTGGAGCCTTGGCAGTCCGGCAGCTTGTGACCGCAATATGTCCAGCTCGGCAGGCTCAAGCTGCCCCAATATGGCCCTCTACTTGTAGGGGTAAGGACTCGAAGACGGCTCTGGCCGCTCTCCCGCGTTGTTCGTCATCGCGTTCGCGTCACCAGGCCTGACATGGCATGGGAGCCTTGGAATCGACCTCGCCTCGCTGGGTGCGCTCCGCGACGACAACCATCTTGTTGCCGAATCGGCCCAACAGAGCGTTGGCCGCCCGCCAACCGGCTCGCACGACCATGAAGACGACCGGCCGGCTCAGGAGCCGGAAGATCGTCCCTGGACGATGTGAGTAGTACATGGCGTAGCGTTCGGCCCGTAGCACCACGAACCCACGTGCTTCCAGGTATGCGGCCACCTCGGACGGCTCAAGGCGAATGACGCGATTGCCGGCATCTTCTCGCTCCAGAGCCAGTCCCAGGCGGATCGCCAACCTCGTCACCGACGCCCGAGCTGGTTCAGTGATGACGACCCAGCGCCGAGCGACGCGCGCCATCTCAGACACGCCGGCGTATGGGTCGTCCAGGTGGTGCAGCCCGTCATGAACGGCCACGAGATCCACCGAATGGTCGGCATACGGAAGGCGTTCCAAGTCCGCCACGATCGATCCGAGTTCCAGGCCATGGCGCTCAGAGCGGGTCTTTGCTCGCGTAGCGGCACCCAGCGACAGGTCCGAACTGACGACCGTGGCGCCCGCACGAGACAGGTACTCGGCATCCATGCCCGACCCGCCGCAGACGGTCAGGGCAGTTGCTCCATACAGATGGCACCCCAAGGGCTCAGTTGCACGACGGAACTTCTCCCCAAGGAAGAAACGGTAGAGTCGCGGCGTTCCGTGGGGCCGCTCGATCTCGAACTGCTCAGTGACATCGCGGTCAAAGTGCCGCGCCTGCGCCGCCTTGCGGGCTGCAGCATCCCGAGCACCTTCGCCCTGCACGTGGACGTGGTCTATCTCGTCATGCACAGTCACTCCGAGGTCGCTCACAAGAACCGGGATCCCATCGATGATGGAGAACGACTGGCGACACCCAACGCATTCATACTCGCCGGGTTCAAGTCGCAGCGGACCACGGCATTTCGGACATACAATGGGCGGCTCCCGGGGGGTCCAGTCCGCAGCTGGGGCCGAGTTGACGGCTCGACCAGTTCGCCGAGCCGATGTCGCCCGGACGCTCGCATACATGCGTTCCAACTCGGCCGCAACTCGAGGCCAGGAGTATTTGTCGCCAACAACTCGCTTGCCTGCGGCCGCCATGCCGTCCGCCTTCGGGCGATCCTGAAGGATCGCGTTCACGGCCGTGGCGATGCTTGCACTGGTGCGTTCTGCGACGATGCCGGCTCCCGTGGATGCCACTACATCCTGAAGCGCAACGTAGGGGCTCACTACCACCGGGCAGCCGACCGCCATCGCCTCGGCAACGGCAATCCCAAAGCTCTCGTCGGCTGACGGCAGAACGAAGACATCGGAGCGCTGGAGAAGTGCCCGCTTCTCGTCGCCCTCGACCGATCCGAGGAACGAGACGCGACCGCTGAGGCCCAGCTCCTCGATGCGCCCACCAAGCCTTCGCCCGATGCTTTCGTCGTCCGGGCCGGCCACGAGCAATCGAGCGGATGGAAACTGCGATGCAGTGTCGCGGAATGCCTCCACGAGCAATGGCAGCCCCTTCTTCTCGGAGATCCGACCCAGGAATGTCACGACGCGCGTTCTCGGTTCCACGCCGGCGTGCGCCAGGAAGGCATCTGCCGACGCCGGGCGCCGAAGATCCTCGGCGTCGATCCCGATCGGTATTACCCACGTGGATCCCGCGTAGCCGAGACCGCGGATTGCCCTCGCTTCCTGATCCGTGGTGCAGATGATCGCAGCTGCCCCGCGAAGATGCGAGTCCTCGATGAGGGCGTGGTAAAGGCTCTTCGTGCGCCGTCGTCGCCGTCGGTGCCACGGATCGAGGCTGCCATGAGCTTGGATGACGTATGGAACGCCGGCATGTCGGGCGGCAAGAACCGCGGCGATAGTGTGGAAGCGGTAAAGGTAGTGAATGTGTACAACGTCGAACCGCGATGACCGTTGCCAGAGGTCGCGCAGTAGCGGCCAAGACACGAGGAAGCGCCGCGGCCACGACCGCGGATGGAATGTCACAGCCGCGCCCGCCCAGTCCACCCTACGGCCCGTGGGCGCGTCGACGACGCCTGGTCCATCGGCGTCGGTGGCCACGATCTCAACATCGTGGCCGAGCGCACAGACCGCTGCGCAAGCTTTCGGGAGAAAGGCGGCGGGGCCGCCGTACCTGGGGGCTAGCCACGCCGTGACGTGAAGGATTCTCATCCAGCTCCAGCTTTGAGCCACGCGATGGTCCGGTCCACGCCCTCCTCCAGGCTGAAGGGGAGTCGACCGACCATCGCTTCGAGCGGCGACGTGTCGTAGACCATGTCAGTCGCCATGTTGTTCACACGGAAGCTCGTCAACAGCGCGTGGCCCCCAATTCGCTCCACAACATCGCCGATAGCGCCCGCGGCACGTAGCGCTGGGATTGGGACGCTCCTGATCCGCCTCGCTCCGAGCTTCTCGCGGATCAGTTCCGCCCATTCTCGAACGGAGACGGCTGGGTAGTCCGTGAGCAGGTACGTTTGCCCGTGTACATCGGCGGCTGGTTGTGCCATGAGCGTCTCGATTTCATAGACGGTGTTCTCAACGTATCCATATGCCTTCCGAACGGTGCGCCGCCCGGGGTGAAGATACAGACCACGCTCAATGGTCTTGAAGAAGTCCCGGTATGGGACGCCGAACCATGGGCCCCAAATCCCTGTGGGCCGCAGGATCGTCCACGTGCCTAGCGCATGGCTGGCATCCCGGACCAACTCTTCGCCGCGCGCCTTGCTGAGCCCGTACATCGTTGACGCCTGGTAGTCCCGATCGTGCTTGGGCGCGTAGCCAAGGTCGTTGACCAGGCGGGTGGACGTGAAGAAGCTGTGTTCGACAGAGCCCACCGCGATGATCGCCTGGATCATGTTGGCGACGCCATCGATGTTCGCAGCGAAAGCAGCTAGGCCGCCCCTCCCGTCGAGGCTTGCGCGGGCGGCAAGATGGAGCACGATCTCCGGCTGGAAGGAAAGGAGCTCCTGACGCAGCGCAGGCAGGTCCAGGATGTCCACCTGGCGCCAGCAACTCGCATGTGTTGGGTCCTTGGGGGGCGCGACATCGATGTTGATGACCGTGTGGCCATGACGCCGCAACGCCTCGATCGCGTTGGTCCCGATGAAACCGGAGCCTCCCGTGACGAGTATCCGGCGAGGTCGGTTGTCAAGCTGAGTCAACTTGGGTCAGTCTCCACTCTCGAACTGCCTGCCTCCAAGCCACGGGAGCGCAACCGGTGAGTGCCGTGGATTCTTCACTTGGTAGCCGCAAGCATCAATTTGCCACAGAGTAGCCCCTTGACCAGGCCGCGTCTTCTCGCACTGTTGAGGAGGCGCCGCAGGGGCCTCATCGAGCCCGATGTGTCGATGAGGGCCTCCGTTTGAATGCTTGAGAAGCCTGCCGTGCGAGCGAGCCGCTCGAGGTCGCGCGAGGACAGGAAGTGAACGCGGCCTTCGTCCCATGCCTCTGGCGTGCGAGGGACCTCTCCAGAAGTGATCGACCCGTGGCCTCCCGCAACGAGCCGGATGACGTGGCGCATGTCCCGCACGTTTGGCGTCGCCAGCACAAGAACTCCCCCTGGGCGCAGCACGCGGTAGGCCTCGAGGACGAACTGCAGTGGGTTTGCCACGTACTCGATCACCTGGTCCGCATGGACGCCGTCGGCGCACGCGTCCGGCAGTGGGATGCCGTTGTTCAGATCTGCCTGAACGAACTCCCAGCCCCCTTTGGGGTGCGTTCTGCGTTCGAGACGGTCGAGGCTTACGTCAATTCCCACAACCCGGTCGTACCGGCCCATTGCGGCATCCGCCCACTCGCCGCCTCCGCACCCAAGGTCAACGGCAAGCGCGCCTCCGACTAGATGCTCTTCGATGCGCGGATCTCTCATCCATTCTTTCCCTATGACTGCGCCAATCCGGCTAGCTGAGCTACTCCGAGCCATGAGGGCTATTCCAACAAGGAGACCGCAGGGCACATACAGGTAGCGATCGTAGATCTGGTTGCCGACGAGCCCACCCGCAAACCACGTCAGCATGGAGGCTGTAGCGGCAGCCGCGAACGCTTCCATTTCCGCCGGCAGCCTCATATCCCGACAGAGCCGAAGGCCCAAGTAAAGGAAACCGATTCCAAAGATGGCAAAGGCCGTTATGCCGAGGACGCCGCCGGCCTCGAGCACTTGCAGGTAGATGTTGTGCGCGATGCGAACAGACGAGAACCCCGTTCCCACGAGGGGGTTCGAGGAGATCGAAGCCACCGCTTGCGTGTAATCCGCCACGCGTATGCTGTTGCTCTCTGTGGTCGGCTGAAGGCCAACGAGTCGATCGGTTGCGACCGTCAGCTGGTGCCACCCCATGGCAGACGATACGATCAGCACCAAGAGACCGATCGCGAACATAACAACAGCCACGCGCCACCGCTTGTATTCCCCGCGCGAGAGGAACCAAGCCGTCGCAACTCCCCCGACAGCGCAGACCAGCCCCGCCCTCGATCCCGATGCGAATATGCCGCCAGTGACCGGCAGGAGGAGCAGGTAGACGAAAGTCTGCTCCGCGCGTCGTCTACTCGTGACGAGCAGCCCATACGCGAGTGGGAGCCCCATGGCTGCCGCGAGAGCCATATGGTTGGGATGAACCGACAGGCCTGCCGAGCGGCCCAAGAACGCAGCGCCGCTGATCGCAGTAGATATGCCAGCTCCGCTGACCAAGTCGGCTACGGCCTCTCCGCCGCTGATCGCAGATGACACGAGGAGAAGCAAGGCAAAGGTTCTGATCAAGCGGCTCGTTCCAGTCGCGAGGCCGACTATCAGCGGAACGAACGTGAGTGCTATCACGAAAGCGACCGCGGGGGCTAGGTTGCCTTTGACGTCGGCTGAGCTGAGTGCCGACAGAACGCCAGCGACGAGCAGGAGAGCTCCCGAGATCGGCAGCCACATGGGAACCGAACTGACGCTGAGCCGCCCGGTCAGGCCGAGCGAAGTGAGCCGACCGGTCACGCCGGCCGAAACGAGAACCGCTGCGGCGACCAGCAGGAAGGCGTCCGACAACGTGACGCTGGAGCTGAGACGGACGGCATTCCACGAAACCGTCACAACTGCCGCGGCTGCGGCCAACCTTCCCGCTGACTCCAGTGTCGGCTTGAACGTGGGGACACTCCCTCGCAGCAGGTTCATGGCCGTGACCCGGGGTTCGCAAGCCCGTCCGGTTCGTCGAGTCCAACGACGCCCCGTCTTCGGCGGAAACAGGCACCGTCCTCGATTCTCATCTTGACCGGTTTGGCCGGGACGCCAGCGTGCATAGCCTTGCCGGTGGGCAGTTCTCCGACAACCACGGCACCCATCGCAATCGCGCAGCCTTCGGGAATGGTGCCGCCGGGCACTGCGCACACATTAGAGCTGACGAAGCACATCTCCCCAATCCTCACTGGTCTATTGATTTGGACGCTGGTTTCGACGTCAAGTGAGTGACTCAAGATGGTCGCTCGGACGCCTTCGACTGTCGTGAACTCTCCGATGCTGATCCCTCCCGAACAATCCAAGTAGTGACGGCACGCAACCGATGAATGACGTCCGACATGGAGCCTCAGAATGCAGGTTCCTGCGGCCCGGTCAGCGGCTGTGGACATCGCTGCCGACGATATTGAGTTCTAGTTGCCGATCGATGCTTCCTCGCCGAGGTGAAGTGAAGACAGGTTCCCGATCACGGAGAAATGCCCGATTCTGGACATCCGAGATAGCCGTACCCATCGAGCATCGATGATCCGCAGCCCCAACGCGATCAATCGCGTTAATCTCCCAGTGGAGCAGTCGACAGGAGAAGAATGCGCGTATCAGCCACGGCCGGATAACGGGTAGGGCCAGGAGGAGCTGACGCCTTGTCCCGACGTGAGCAAACCAAGAAACGGGCCCCAGTGTAGGCTGGCGGCCGCACCCGCTATGCGCCATCGGCCTGTTCCTTCACGCGACTGATGGCGATGGCAGGAATCGCGACTGCGATAAGACTCACGCCCCATGAGATCACGACAGACCATGCGATGCCGTCGAGTCCGTAGCGAGGGACCAGAATGAGGAAACACGGCGCCAACGCGACCCAGCCGACGAGTTCCGCGACACTGTTGATGCCTGGCAGGCCCATCCCTCCGAGTCCGTCAGCTAGCAGACGACGAAGGCTCAAGAACAGGGCGCCAAGTAGAAGGATCTGGGTGATCCTCACAGCCGGCTCGA
The DNA here is from genome assembly GCA_049520815.1 of Candidatus Limnocylindrales bacterium. Taxonomy (GTDB): domain Bacteria; phylum Chloroflexota; class Limnocylindria; order Limnocylindrales; family CSP1-4; genus Fen-1039. The sequence continues at coordinate 36,811 of JBEKPL010000002.1, read as the reverse complement.
ACTCCTGACCGTAGAAGAACGGCACCATCCACGGCGCGAGCCCTGCCAGGATAGCCACTAGTCCCGTTGCCATGAGCGAACCAACGACGAAGAACCGCAGCATCTCCCTGCGAGCCAGCCGCCGAGTCGGCTGGCTCGCGACGGCCGGATACGCGACCATACCGACACTCTGAGCCACGAAACGAGGAAGGTTCGTGAATGCCGCGCCGACGACATAGAGCCCGAGCGCTTGCGGCGACAACAGGAAGCCCGCAACCGCTTGGTCGAGTCGGAAGGTCTCGACCGGCGAAACATAGCCGAGCAGCCCCCTGAGGCCAAACCCAAGCAACTTCCGCCGATCAACTTCAGAATCGCGCCTGCGCTCACGGGCGCGGGCTGCTGCCACGACAATGGTCAAGACGCCCGCCCCGACGCTCGCTAGCACCCAGATCACCGTGACGATGAGCAGATCACGCCACCCTGCGACGTACGCAACGGCTGCTCCAAGCGCATACAGCACGGCCGGGGTAAGGCGCAGGATGTTGAACGCCCGATACAGCTGGAGGCCCTGTAGCATGGCGAAGCCGTATTGCTGAGCCAGGACCCCAGGAACGACGAGCAGGGTCACAGCCGCCGCATACGGAACCTCAACCGAGGAAGAGCCCAAGAACAGAGCCCAGATGAGACAAGCGTGCAGCGCCAATAGGCTCGCGACCTGGCAGACCACGACGGGCCGCAGACATGTGAGCAGCTGGCGCGCCGATTCCGGGCGTGCTGCGACGTAGTACGTGAGCGCGAGAGGAAGCCCCAAGCCGCCAAGCTGTGACAGGACTATGGGCACCAGCGATAGGAGCGCAAGTTCGCCTCGGTTCTCGACGCCGAGGAGCCGTGCCACGGCGATGCCGCTAACTATCAAGACTGGTTGGTACGCCAGGCCAGTGGCCACGGACCCGAGCGTCGCAGCCGCGCGACCACTCCATATCGACCCTGCTGTCGACGTGGACCCGCGGACCGAGTCACGGCCAGTTGGGTTCATTTGCCGGCCTGCCGGTTGAAGATCGTCGTCAGTCACAAGGCGAATCCCGTCGGGAAAAGGCTCGCCGCAATGTCCTTGCCTCCGGCTCGTCCGTCGCGGGGCACGCCGACAAAGGAGACTGCCCCTGCTCCATTGCGCCCTTCATCGGGCTGTTTCGCTCCGCGGCGGCACGAGCAGCCTCTCGACGAACCTGCGCCCTCGTTCCAGGCCCTCTGACGATGTGAGGGCGGTCGCTGCATAGCTGGCTCCGGCCTTACCGAGACGGGCCGCCAGTGCCGGGTCGCTTCTGAGGCTGGCGAGGGCGCGCAGCAATGCGTCGGGGTCTCCGGCAGGAACCGTCATGCCCGCCCCGGTTCGCTGGATTTCCCGGTAGGTGGCACCGTCGTTGCGGACCGCGGCCACGATCGGCCGGCCGGCCACGCAATATGAGGTGAGCTTGCTCGGCAACGACATGTCGGCCACGGTCGATCGTTGGCTGATGAGAAGCACGTCGGCTGCGGCAAGCGCGGCTGCGTAGTCGTCGTCCGGCTGGCTCGGAAGAAACTGGACGTTCCGCAGGTGGGCCGCCGCTCGCTGGAGCGACGCCCGCTGGTTGCCGTCTCCAAGCAGCACAAACCGAATGAGGGGCTCCGATGCCGCCGCCAGCTCCGCAGCGTCCAGGACTTGCTCGAGGCCTTGCTTGAGGCCCATGTTCCCGGCGTGAAGCACGATCTGCTCGGTGCCCCACCCCAGGCGCTGACGGGTCTCGGCAACGCTCGCCTTGACGGCGGGACGAACGATCCAATTGGGAAGGTCGATGATCCGCCGTGCCGGAACGCCCAGCGACCTCAGATAGGGCACGAAGGAGGGGGAGACGACACCGACGGCCCGGGCGCGATGAAGCGTCCACCCCTCGAGGCGTGAGACGCCGCCGGCGACGCGCCCGCCCGCAGCCATCCCGCTCTGCTCCGCGGCGCGCCCCATCAGATCCTGGACGATGACCCCGTACGGAACGTGCCAGCGCGCCGAGAAGATCCGGGCCAGGGCTCCTCCGCTCAGGCTCGGAACGACCCCTACCACGACGTCGGGGGGGTCGACGCGGCAGAACAAGCCGTGGAGCAGGAACGTCGCCTCGTACATGCCGCGGCCGACGACCGATTGGCGGGCCGGGACGTAGTGACGGCGCCGAATGACCTCCACCCCCTCGATCACTTCGCGTCGGCGCAGGCCACCGCGATAAGCCGCGTCCACGTGCCACGACGGGTAGTGCGGGAAGCCGGTGATCACGCTGACGCGATGGCCGGATTGAGCGAGGTGCTCGGCGAGCCCCGTGGTATACGGCGCGTTTCCGGAGGGCTCCGGCCAGTAGTTGATCGCGGCAAACAGGATGTGCGCCATCCGATTGTGCTTCTCTACCCCTTGCTAGCGCGCGACCACACCCAACCGTGGACTGCCGCCGGTCGCCTAGCGCGCATGGTAGGTGCTACGGCACGATCATTTCAGCCGCGCAGCCAACCGTCCGTCGCTTGCGTCGCCTCTGCGATGATAGCCTCCCCGTCCCAGGCAGGTGTCTCCAAGTCTCGCCAAGCCGGGCGGCCTGCCCGATGGGGTTCTCCAGGGCAAACGGACGAATCCCCATCGTTGCCGCGGCGTTCACTCAGGTGCGCTGCTTCTGTCCGCCGTCTTGCTGAAGACCATCGCCAGGCCGGCGCCCGCTATGAGCCATATCAGGGAGAAGTTTAGGGCGTTGGTGGCCTGATAGGCGACGAGCAGAGAGACCAGCGAGCCCAGGTACGCTGCGGCCATTGGCCCCGTGGTGGGCCGTCGTGACGCGCGCCAGAGTGCCAGCAGGATCAACGCGAAGCCGACAATCAGACCCACAGAGCCCACCACGCCCGATTCGTAAAGGGCGGCAACGGCGAGAATGGCAAGATGGTCGGGAGCTGCTGGACCCTGGGTCAGATCTACGTGTCTCTGGCCGAACGAGTTAGCGCCTAGGCCGATAACCGGGTCGCCGTGCCAGTCCGCGAGGGCTATGGGTATGCGGTCCAGGCGGAACGCGATGGTATCGGTAGTTGGCGGCGGCGCGACAGGGGGCGGCTTCGGTTCCCCCGGCGGGACAGGCGGGGCGGGCGGGACTATGTCCATCCTCAGGAGTCCGGATGGGGGGTGACCGGGCAGGCCCGGCAGGAGATACGGCCCGATCGCAAGCCCCCTGCCCCAGCCGGGCGTGGTCAGGTCGATCGGCTGGGTCGGGGTGCGAGCGTAGTCCAGCAGCACCGGCGCGACCAGGAGTCCGACGACAATCGCCCCGACGGCGACCGAGCCCGGGAGCAGCAGGCTGCGCGGTCGCTGCCTCCGGTAGAGGATGACGCCGATGTAGGCGATCAGGCCGGCGGTCAACCCAAGGTATGCGCCGCGGGTCAGGCCCACCGCCATTCCCAGAAGGAGCAACGCAACTAGCGCCACGCTCCTCAGCCGCGGCCTGGATCGGGACTCTTCGATGGCGAAGAGACCTACAGCCCCGAGGAGGCTGGCATATACGTTCGCCTCCCACGACATGCCGTAGACCTTGTTGTCCATGCCGGGCAAATACTGCCCGCCAGCGAGGATGACAGGGCCTAGCCAGAAGAAGAGGAGCGCGATCAGAATCCCCGCCGCCGCCTGTGGTGCGGCCGCGAGTCGCAGCCAGTGAGGACCGCCCTCTGGATCCCCTCCAAACAAGAGCAGGAAGGCAAGCAGTCCGCCGGCCATGGAGAGACCGATCCAGAAGACCATGCGCAGGCTGTCGACCCGGTCCGGTGAGTGCAGCAGCGACGAGGCCGTGAGCGCTCCCAGGTAGACCATGAAGGCGACGGCCATCGGCAGGAGACGTCGCCATGTCGCGAGATCGGGCAGCCGGCGCGCATACAGCATCGCGAGAAGCCCGGCAGCGATCGCGGGTTGCTCGAGCCGCATGTTGCCCAGCTGCGTGTCGATCGTCCACCGGGACAGCGAGGCGAGCAGGAAAAGGACCCCGAACGCGACCACCGGGCGCCGCGTGGACAAGAACGCGACCAGGCCCGCTCCGCCGACGGCAAGGGTGGCGAGAGCAAGGCTGGTCGGTGTGCGATCGCTTAGCCGCCACACGCCCGCGATGCCCCCCAGAACGAGGGCGACAAGCGCGAGAGATCGCCAGGATCTGAGCAGGCTCACGTTCACACGGGCGATCATCCAGTTCTCCTGTCTCCTCTATACCTTCACAAGTCACCGACAGGCTGGCTGGCCCGGTCGTCTTCGGCGGCAAGAGCATAGCGGATGGGCCGCCGGGCCAAACGGGTCACGGCGCCGCTGCCTCGAACAGCCGGACCCCGCGCAGGCCCAGGTCGCCTGTGCCTGCGTTACGCAGGTCGATCCGAACCTCATCCGTCCCGTCAGGGCAGAGGGCGCTGAATGTGACCGTCTGCCAGCCTCCGCCGGCTGCGATCTGTAGTCCGGCCACATCCGGTGCGACGCTGACGAGGCTGCCGCCGCCGACACATTCGAGGAAGGCACGCGTCCCGCCGGCGGTCAGGCGCGACTCCGCCTCGAACGTCAGTGTGTAGAGGCGCCACGGTCCGCCCGGCAGGTCGTAGACCGCCGCCGTCTCGGCGCCGCCGGGATTGGACAGGGTGAGCTCGCGGCCATCCGGCCCGGGAGCCAGAGTCGCTTCTCCGGGACTCAGATCCCAGCCAGTGGCCTCATTGCCGGACCCCGAGAACGCGCCATTCACGTCCAGCTGGCGCCCTGGCGTGGCACCCGGGCGCAAGTACAGATCCAAAGAAAGGAAATCCCAGTACCGCACGTTCGTCACGTGCACGAATCCGAGATCGGTAAGCCTCTGGCCGATGCTGATGCTCCCAGCGATGTTGTAGGCGGCGATCCATAGGCCGGACTGACCCTTGGCGAAGCTCTCGACCGCTGCGAGGTCGGGTGAGTCGTACAGGGAAAGGTGCGGTCCCGCGAGAGCCCCGGGCTGGTAGGCATCGATCAACGTGGGCGCGATCGTCGGGAACGTGATGACCGGGAACCCCAGGCGAGTCGCTTGGGCAACGCCGGACGCCCAGTCCCGCCAGTGTTGCTTGTCTCCGCGGTACACGGCGTACAGCGACACGGTCGAGAGCGCGAACATTGCGCAGACCGCCACAACGCCGAGAGTCCGCAAGGGGAGCGACAGACCCCGTGCGCCGGCCGCGGCTCCGAGCAGGATTGCCCAGCCAAGGACCGCATAGGACACCGTTCGAGGGGCGAATCCGGGGCTCACCTGGCTGAACAGTGCCCCGGCCGCGACTGTGCCGACCGAGAGGGCCAGCGCGACCGCGAGGCCAAACCGGTGTCGCACAAGTGCGAGGCTGCCGAGGCAGATGATCACCACAGCGAGCCCGGCCATGACGGGATCGAGGCCGGGCCAGCGATCCCATGCCGATGGCTTGCTGCCGGCGTGGTAGATGGTATGGCCCGCAAGCCCGACGATCGAGAGGAGGCTGTCCCTCACGGCCGGCGGGTTAGCTTCGAGGAAATATGCTCGCTCATTGCCCAGGGTCTGTACCGTCGAGAGGACCTGAGGAACCCATGGCAGGTATGCGACGGCGGCCGCGATCCCAGCGATCACGAGCGGCCCGGCGCGCCACAGGTGTCGGCGGATGACGATGGGCAGCAGGAAGACCTGGGGGGCGAGAGGGTAGAGAGCGCTGTAGTCGAGGTACATGGACGCTGCCAGCGCCAGACCGTAGAGCAGCGCCCAGCGCCGCCGGGGCTCCTGGTAGAAGGCCACGAGCGCGAGGTAGGTCAGACTGACCGCAAGCCCGGCCAAGGCATACTGGCGAGCCTCTTGCGAGTACCAGACGGCGAGCGGTGAGAGGGCAACCGCCAGGACGGCGATCACCGCCGCAGGGCGGCTCACGAGTCGGATGGCGAGCAGGTAGAAGACGGCTAGCGTTGCGGTCCCGGCAACGACGCTCAAGTAGCGGCCGGCGTCAATCTCGGGAAGAACCAGGGCGACTGCCTTCACGACGGCGTAGTACAGGGGCGGGTGGGTGTCGTACGAACCGTTCAGGCCCAGTACCTGGTCCCACGACTGACGCGAGAACATCACCGTGAAGCCTTCGTCGAGCCAGTAGCTGAGGGCCGTCGATTGGAAGAACCGAAGGACCCCGCCGGCCAGGATGATGACGGCTGCCAGCCCGTCCAGGAAGTGGGGACGAGCAACCAAGTGGGCGAGTCCGCTCTCCAGCCGGTGCCACCCTCCAGCTGGCCTGGGCGATACCTCCACGGCGCTGCTCGTCACGTCGGATCCTTATCTGCGCGGGCCCTACGAAGCGTCGGGGCCGTGCTAGCCGGCCGTGCCCACGCCCGCCAGACATGAGCAGGCTCACGGGGTCTCTTCGGCGGGAAGAGGATAGCGGATGGGCCCCCGGTCACGGTGCCGCTGCCCGCTCGGCGAGGCTGGGCGCTACTATCGCGGAGCCTGGCGACGAAGAACGACAGAGGAGGGATGAGAGCGTGACCCAACCGGCGTCGACTGCGCGAGCGAACGACCCGGGGAGGTGGCAGCGTCGTCTCTCGCCCGACCTCCTCTGGGACCGCCGTCTTGCGATCGCGATCCTCGTTGTGGTCGGCATTGCGATGCTGGGGCTCCTGCTCTTCGTGTCTCGCTGGGTGACGTTCTGGCAGGACGAGTGGAACTTCATCGTTCAACGACCCGATCCCAGCGTCCGCTCGTTCTTCGCCCCCCAGGTCGACACTCTCCTGGCTACGTTGGTCGCCGTCTACGAGGTACTGCTCGCCGCCTTCGGGCTGCATACGTACCTGCCCTACCTGCTCGTCACCTGGCTGGCGGACTTCGTCTGCGTCGGTCTCCTGTACCACATCGTCGCCCGACGATCCGGAGTGTTGCTCGGGCTCATGGCGGGCCTATCTGTTCTGCTGCTCGGCAGCGCCTTCGAGGACCTGCTGCAGCCCTTCCAGATGCAGTACCTGCTGGCGGCCGCGGGCGGCCTGCTCGCACTGGACCGACTGCTGCTGGCGGAGGGGGAGATCTCCGGATCTCACAGCCGGCGAGATCTCACAGTGGCGGTCCTGGCCCTCGTGTTCGCCGTCGCCTCGTCGAGCCTCGGTCCTATCTTCGTTGGACTCATCGTGGTGTGGGCAGTGCTCCATCGCGACCGGGCCGCGCTCCTCGCGACCGTACCTGCAATCGCTCTGTACGGCGTCTGGTACGCCATCTGGTCGGGCGAATTCCAGGCGCTGCCCGGGACGGGTTTCTCCCTGGTCAGGGGCACCGAGTCGCTCCTGTACGGCCTGGGGGCAGCCACGTGCGGCGTCGTTGGACTGCCGCCGGACCACTACGCCTGGATCGGCACCTTGATACTCGCGGCGGCCGGCGCCTGCGTAGCGGTCGCAGTGATCCGTGGACTTCGCCCGGCGCCGCTGGCGGCCGCAGCCTTTGCGGCGCTCGTCGCCGAGTACGGCCTCCAGGCGTTCTTCCGCGGCTCTTTCGGTGTCGAGCACGCAGCCCGCTCCGGCTACCTATACCCGGCTGCGCTTTTCGTGTGGCTGACCATCTCGGGCATCGTTGGGCGCGGTCTCGACCGTGGCACATGGATCGGGCGAGGCAGGTTGGTACTCGTCCCGGCCGCCATCTTCCTCCTGATCGTGCCCATGTCGATCGGGAACATGCGCCAGTTCGTCGGCGCCGCCCGGGGGGAGAAGGGCATTCGAGCGACCGAAATGGCCGAACTGGACCTGGCCGTGGCGGTGAGATCGGTCCCCGGCGTCGACTTGGACATTGGGATCGATCCTGACTACATTCCGCAACTCACGGGCCGAGACTACCTGGCCGTCATCCAGCGCTTTGGAGCGCCGGCGCTGGCCTGGGACTGGGAGTCCGCGGCCGATAGCCAGGCGGTCAACATGACGGCCGTGCGACTCCTCGGCCCTGCCGTCCGATTCGTCCCGCCCCCACCCTCAGACGCAGCCGCGCCGCCGCTCGACGTCAAGGATGGCACCGCCGAATCCGGCACCTCAGCCAGTTGCAGCGTGGTGCGTCCTTCAGGGCCCAGCACAGTGGTCTCCGTACCCGTCGACCGGCGCGCCATCTGGCTGAAGTCGCCACCGCCCGGCATGGTCCTGCTGGTGGGAATCGCCGGTCAGCCATCCGCTTTGCTGGACGGACGTGCCGGCGATGCACTGGCCAACGGGCAGGCCATGATCCTGCCCAACCTTCCGGAACCCTATCGGTGGCAGGCGCTGCTTGCCCAAGTCGGAACGCAGCCCTTCGAGGTCTGCTCGGCGCCTACGCAGTAGGCAACCTCTGTCGTAGCTGGCACGCCAGGGGAGCGCTCCAATGCGCATGCTACTTCCGATGCGACTGTGTTAGTGGGTCTTGCCTGCCCTCGCCTCAGCCTCGGTCTCGGCCTCGGCGAGAAGGTCGACAAGAGTGCGCTCGATGGGTATCTCCGGGTGCCAGCCGGTCAACTGGGCCAGCAACGAAGCGTCACCACAGATCTCTGGCGGGTCGTTCTCTCGCACTAGCGCCGGGTCCACCTGGACGACGGGCGCGATGCCGGCCAGCGCGCAGAGTCGCTCGATGAACGATCGGATCGAGTCTGCCTGGCCGGTGGCCACGTTGACCACGATTGGAGCGCTGCCGAGGTGGCCGCTGGCGGAGGAGACGAGCAGCAGTTGATAGGCCCGCACGACATCGCGGACGTCGCCTATGTCACGCCGCACGTCCACGTTGCCGGCAACGATCGCCGGGGCTTCGCCTCTTCTGACCGCTACCACGCGTCGCGCCAGGGCGGGCAGCACGAAGACCGGCCGTTGCCCCGGTCCGCTGTGATTGAACGAGCGAGTCACCACGACCGGAAAGCCCCATCGCGAGCCGGCCTCCACGGCGACGGCCTCTTGGGCTGCCTTGGAGTACGCATACGGCTGTCGTGGATTCAGCGGGGTCGATTCGCAAAGGGGCAGGTCCTCTCGACCAACGGCGCCGTAGACGTCGGACGAGCCCGACACGAGCACCGGCGGCCGATAGCCCAATTCGCGGAGTGCCTCGAAGACGGCGATCGTGCCGCCCACGTTGACTCGAAACGCCTCAGCCGGGTTGCTGCCGGCATCGGGAGCGAAGGCCATCCCGGCCAGGTGCGCAACCGCGTCGGGATGACCGTCCGGCCCGGAGAACCACCGCATCAATCCGGCGCGATCGGTGATGTCCAACGCGTCGGGGCCGGGGGCAGCGACCACTTCGTGGCCTGCCGCCACCAGCTCGCGCTGGAGCCAGCCGCCGACGAAGCCGATGGCACCGGTGACGAAGACCCTCATGCGCTGGGATCCCTTTCAGGGAACGGTGGGTGACGGAACATCCACGGAGGTTCCGCCGTTCATGTGGGCCCGCAGCCGCTCGAGGTCGGTGTCGACCATCATCTCGATGAGGCCCTGGAAATCGACCGACGGCGACCAACCGAGGGCGGCCCGAGCCCGGCTGGCGTCACCCAGCAAGTGGTCTACTTCGGCCGGCCTGTAGAGTTCCGGATCGACGATGACGTACTTCTGATAATCGAGTCCAAGTCGTCCGAAGGCAATCTCGCACACCTCTCGGACGGAATGGGCAACGCCCGTCGCAACGACATAGTCGGACGGCTCGGGCTGCTGGAGCATCGCCCACATTGCCCGGACGTAGTCTCCCGCAAAGCCCCAGTCTCGCTGTGCTTCCAGGTTGCCCATCCGCAGTTCCTTGGCCATTCCGAGCTTGATCCGGGCGGCCCCGTCGGTGACCTTGCGGGTGACGAATTCGAGGCCACGGCGAGGCGACTCGTGGTTGAAAAGCATCCCGGAGACGGCGTACATGCCGAAGCTCTCGCGGTAGTTGACGGTCAGGAAGTGGCCGTAGGCCTTGGCGACGCCGTAGGGACTGCGCGGGTGGAACGGGGTCAGCTCCGTCTGAGGAACCTCCCTCACCTTGCCGAACATCTCGCTGGAGGAAGCCTGGTAGAAGCGGATGGTCGGATCGGTCTGCCGGATCGCCTCCAGGATGCGCGTCACGCCAAGGCCGGTGAACTCGCCGGTGAGGACCGGCTGATTCCAGGAGGTCGGCACGAAGCTCTGCGCGCCGAGGTTGTAGACCTCTGTGGGCCTGACCGTCTGGATAGCCGTGCCAAGCGAGGCCTGGTCCAGCAGATCGCCCTGAATGAGCTCGAGGCGGCCCCGCAGATGCTCGATCCGCTCATTTGAGTCCGTGCTGGAACGGCGGGTCATACCGACGACGCGGTATCCCTTCTCCAGAAGGAGCTCCGCGAGATACGAGCCGTCCTGGCCGGTGACCCCCGTGATCAGTGCAGTCCCAGTCATGGCGACGAGTATATCCTCGGCGCGCCGCCGGCCGAGTGGCTTGGGGATCAGCGCGCCAGGAGCGCCTTCAGCCAGGCTTCGTAGGCATCAGTGATCGCGTCCCAGGCGTAGAGCTTTCGAGCCCGCTCGTGGGCCTGCTCGCGGAGGGTTGCCGCCAGGCTCGAGTCGTCCAGGACTCGCTTGAGCGCTGCGGCTAGCCCGGCCGATCCCCTGTAGTAGAGACCGGCATCGCCGAGCGTTTCGTGGTGCTCTGGGACGTCGTTGGCGATGATGGCGTTGCCGTACCCCATCGCCTCGACCAGGGCCGGGTGGGTGCCCCCCACTTCCGTGGCCTGGACGTATGCGGTGGCGTGCGATCGCAGGATCCGGTACCCGGCCCCGTACACGGCGCCCAGGAAGAGAACGCGAGGATCGGTCGTGGCACGAAGACCGGCCTTGTAGTCGGATGCATATGGAGCATCGCCGACGATCGCGAGCGGAAGCTTCGTCTTGACTCTCGAGAAGGCCTCGATCACCACGTGGGCGTTGTTCTCCGGTTCCAACCGGCTGACATAGAGGACGTAGCGGCCGGCTTCCAGGCCCAGTCGCTCTAGGGTCCCATGATCAGCGACTGGCTCCAGGTCCGTCCCGTAGGGAAAGTAGTCAGAGTCGCGACCGTACGTCTCCCTGTAGTAGCGCTGGATCACGCGGGCGTCGGTCACGATGTGAATCGGCAGATGAGCGGCGGCCCAGGCGCACAGACGGTAGTAGGCTTTTCCGACGGAGCTCCACTTGCTGCGTTTCCACTCCAGGCCGTCCACGTTGAGCACGACGCGCCGGCCGAACAGGCGCAGCAGGATCGCTGCCGGCACGTTGGCCGAATTGCAGATGTAGACGATGTCGTAGCGTCTGGTGAGGGCGTGGCAAGCGGCAAAGAGGGAGTGGATGACCGTTTCCAGGTACTTCGACCGTGGAGCCGGCAAGCGCACGATCCGCATTCCGAGGTACTCATGGATCCCGCGAGCCACAGACCGGTCGCGGCCGTAGACCGTGACCTGGTGGCCGCGTGCCACGAGTCGCTTGCCGAACTGCTCGGCGAAGGTCTCGAAGCCGCCGTAGTTGGCGGGGACGCCGCGGATGCCCAGGATGGCGATGCGCATAATGACTGTGATGGTACCCGCATCCCACCGAATTCGAGTAGCCCTGGACGCTCATGTCGTCGGCCGCCGCAAGACCGGTAACGAGACCTACATCGTCAACCTGGCCCAGGCGCTGAAGCGGCGCGATGACGTCGCCCCGACGGTATACGTCGACGCGGGCGCGGAATGGCCGACGGCCAGCCCGCCTGTCCGCCGCGATCTTCGTGTCAGGGCACCCTACCTTCGCGTCGCCGTGGAGCTCCCGTTTCGCGCGAAGCGCGATGGCGCGGAGTTGCTCCACGTCCAGTACGTGGCGCCGCCACTGGCCAGATTGCCGGTCGTGACCGCCATCCACGACGTGTCGTTCGAGGACGTGCCCGGGATGTTCTCGCGCCGGACGGAGATGCGCCTGAAGCTCACAGTCCGGCTTTCCGCAAGGCGCTCTGCGGCGGTCATCACCATATCGGAGTTCACGCGGTCGCGGATCAGCCACCACTACGGAATCGACCCCGGGCGGATCGTGGTCACCCCCCTCGGAGTCGAACCCTTCTGGCATCCAATGGGCGAGGAGGATGCCCGACGCGATCTCTCCACCCTGGGGCTCCCGGCGCGATTCGTGCTGACCGTCGGGGACCTTCATCCGCGGAAGAACATCCCGCGCTTGATACGCGCTCTCGCGGGAGCCAGGGCGGAAGGAGCCGGCGATCTCCATCTTGTGCTCGCGGGCCAGCGCGCCTGGAAGGCCGCCGCCGTCGACGGGGCGATAGACTCCGCCGACGGTCGGGGCTGGGTTCATGAACTCGGTTACGTGGACGTGGAGACTCTCCGCGCTCTCAACTCTGCCGCCCACGTGGTGGCCTACCCGTCGAAGTACGAGGGGTTTGGCCTTCCGGTGCTGGAGGCGCTAGCCTGTGGCGCTGTGGTGCTCGCGGCAGACGCCACCGCGATCCCGGAAGTCGCCGGCGACGCCGCGGTCCTTGTCGATCCGGACGATGACGGCGCGGTCACGCAGGGCCTGCTCCGGGCGGCCACGGATGAGGCACTGCGGTCCCGTTTGCGTCTCGGCGGCCCCGTGCGGGCAGCCGCTTTCACCTGGGATGCCTGTGCCGAGCGGACGATGGAGGCATACCGTCTGGCTCTCGGCGGCGACCGGTCTCCGTGAGCGCGGCGGGCACGCAGGCCCGCGATGCGGGCGCCGTAGTCGTAGCAACCGACACGTAGCCGGCGCGTAGCCGTAGCCGGCGACCTCAGGTGAGCGCTTCAGGAACCTGCCGGCCCCTCAGCCACCACGGCCTTGACCGGCCAGGACGACGTCGTACAGATCATTCTCGTAGTCGGCCGCGATCGATCGCCAGTCGTAGCGCTCCTCGACGAGGCGCCGGGCCGACTCAGCCATCGCCCGTCGCGCGGAGACATCGTCGAGGAGGCGGATGATCTCTTTGGCGAAGGTTCCCTCGTCGTCCGCCACCGCGAGATCGATGCCCTGGCGAACGGCTATTCCGGCGCTCGCTACCGTCGTTGCGACCGTGGGCAGCCCGACCGCGAAGGCCTCGAGCAGCTTCAGGCGGGTGCCTCCGCCTGCCCGGAGCGGCGCCACGAACAGGTCGGCCTCTTCCAGGAAGGGCCGTACGTCCGGGACGCGGCCAACGATGTCCACGGCGTCCCCGCCCCGCTTCCGCAGCGACTCCGGGGCGCTGGCACCTACGAGGACCAGGCGGGCCGAGGGACGCACCCGGCGCACGAGCGGGAGAATCCGATCGATCATCCAGTTCGCTGCATCGAGATTGGGCAGGTACCCCAGGGTGCCCGTCATCAGGAGGCTGTCGCCGCGGTTCTTCCCATGGTCCACGTACTTCAGCGACCGCAAGTCCGCACCGCTAGGCCGGACCGTTACCGAGGCCGATGGCACGAGCTGGCGGAAGGCCAGAGCATCCGACTCCGAGACCGCGACGGTCCGTTGGACTCGCCACACCAGCCCTCGCTCGTAGGATCGCCACTTCCAGACATCCAAGCGCGCGCGGGCTCGACCCATTCGCGTCGGCGCGAGGCGGGCAATCTCGCCTGATACCTGGGACTCCACGTTCTGCTGGTCGAGGATGACTGGCACGCCGGCCTCGATGAACGGGGCGGCGTATCGTCCGACATGAGCCTGCATTAACAGGACAACGTCGAAGCGGCTCGCCTGTTCGCGACGCCAGGTGACCCCCGAGGGGCGAGCCCACACCTCGCCCGGCAGCGGCGAGAGGAGCGCGGAGATCTTGGAGCGGATGGACCCGCGGGTTAGGGCGGGGAGCGCCCGAAGCTGGGGCCGCGACTCGCCGTCCGACCACTCGAGCTCGGGTTCGTCCGACGGCGCCACCCACAAGGTGACCTCGTGCCCAAGCCGCATCCACTCCTGCAGGAGGTGGTAGACCCGCATCTTGCCGCCGCCAACCGGGGGGTACGCGGCGTATGGGCTGACCGCCAGCAACCGCAAGCGCGGTCGGGATTCCATAGCCACGGATTATGGCAGTCGACGTGCGTCAGAGCGCCACGGCCTGGAACGCCCGCGGGAGAAGATCACTTCTGCGCTCCGCGATCTGGGGTATTCTGACGTTCGATCCCGCGAAGCGTACAGAGAGGGCCAACTGCCGCAATGAGCGATTTCTGGACCGATCGGCGCGTCACGGTGACCGGCGGCGCCGGGTTCCTGGGCAGCGCGGTGGTGAGGCGGCTCCAAGCGGCGGGTGCTACGCAGGTCTTCGTCCCCCGCAGCGCCCAGTACGACCTGCGCACACGCGACGGCATAGCCCGCTGCCTCGCCGATGGCCGGCCCCAGGTCATCATCCACCTGGCCGCAGTGGTAGGCGGCATCGGGGCCAACCGCGCGAACCCAGGTCGGTTCTTCTACGAGAACGCGATCATGGGCATCGAGCTGATGGAGCAGGCCCGGCTGGCAGGGGTCGCCAAGTTCGTGGGTGTCGGGACCGTGTGCTCGTATCCGAAGTTCACGCCGGTGCCGTTCCGCGAGGACGATCTCTGGGCCGGCTATCCCGAGGAGACCAACGCTCCCTACGGTCTCGCCAAGAAGATGCTTCTGGTCCAGGGTCAGGCCTACCGGGCTCAGTACGGATTCGACGCGATCCACCTCCTTCCGGTCAACCTCTACGGTCCGGGAGACAACTTCGACGAGGCGAGTTCGCACGTGATCCCCGCCCTGATCAAGAAGTGCCTCGATGCCCGTGACCGGGGAGAAGACTTCATCGAGGTATGGGGCACCGGCTCCGCCTCCCGCGAGTTCCTCTTCGTCGACGACGCCGCCGAGGGGATTGCCCTGGCCGCCGAGTTCTATGACGATCCGGATCCGGTCAATCTCGGAGTTGGCCAGGAGGTCACGATCCGGGAGCTCGTCACCCTCACGGCCCGACTGGCCGGCTTCTCGGGCGAGGTGCGGTGGGACGCGAGCAAGCCCGATGGCCAGCCCCGACGCGCTCTGGACACGAGCCGGGCTCGCGAGCGCTTTGGCTTCGTGGCCCGCACCCCCTTCGAGGAAGGGCTCCGGCGAACGATCGAGTGGTACTCGGCGAAACGAGTGTCCCAGCCTTAGGCGGCCCTGGATGCCGGCCGGCATCGAGCCGGGACGTGAATCAAGGCAGGGTGGACTGGGCCGCTTCAGCCGCTTCTAGATCGGCCGTCCGCCTTCGCGATCGCACACCATAGATCCTCCCGCCTCGCGCCTCCAGCCGCGCTGCCTGGCTGCGTCTCGAAGGTTCCAGCCGAGTGAACGCAGAGCCATTCCAATGCTCTCTCGGACCCCGCCACCATGCCTGATCCGCCGGGCGACGAAGAGCGGCATGCGGCGGCAAAGCAGGTGCAGCAGGAAGGTGGCGTTCTGACTTTGTGTTCCGTTGCGGCGCATGAACAGGATGGCGTTGCGCAGCATGAGGTAGTCGATCTGGGATGGCCGAGCGGTCTGGTTGACCAGGTGCACGATGGAGGCCCGTGGGTCGACGAGACATCGGAGCCGATGGCGCCAGGCACGGACGCAGATGTCTACCTCCTCCCAGTAGAGGAAGAAGATTTCGTCGAAGCCTTGGATCTCACAGGCGGCGGCCACCGACACCAGCATGCACGAGCCGTCGATCCAGGCGACCGGGTACGGCGAGGTGGGTGAGGTGATCTCGTCGGCTTGAAGGTGGCCCGTCCAGCACGTTCTCCAGTTGAGTAACCCACCGGCCGTCCACACCCGGCCGCCGGGTTCCTTGACAAGCGGTCCTACCGCGAATACGTCCGGCCCGCATGCGTCGATCAGCCGCCTGGCCAGGAGCGGGTCATTCACGAGCGTGTCGTTGTTGAGAAGCAGCACGTACTTCGCGCCGCGATCGCGCGCCCACCGGATCGCTGCGTTATACCCGCCACCGACCCCGACGTTGCGAGACAGCGCCAATGCCTCGACCTGCCCTCCGAATTCGCCGGCCAGCCGTTCCGCCTCGCGCTCCGCCGATCCGTTGTCGACGATCAGGACTCGATGGGCAGGCCCGGAAAGTCGTCCGAGAGATTCCACGCAGGCTTGGGTGAGGGCATAGCCGTTCCAGTTGAGGATCGCGACTACCAGCTCGGTGGAATCCGGGCGGGTTTCGCTGGACATCATCTGCTCGGTCGTCGCGGACTCGCTCATTGCGTCTCGAGACTCGTCCGGTCAGCCATCCTCGATGGCCCCCCGGACTGCCGACCAGGCAACCTGGGCCGTGTCCGTCCAGCGGTATCGTCGGGCAACGCGCCTTCCCTCCGTCACCAATCGCCTGCGCAGGCGATCATCGTCTGCCAGGCCATGGACCAGGCCGGCCAATGCGGTGGCATCTTCACAATCGAAGTGCAATGCTCCCTTGGCCGTGACCTCCGGGAGACTGCCCGCCGCAGCGACCGCCGTCGGGACGCCGCGTGCCATGGCCTCGAGTGGTGGAAAGCCGAATCCTTCCGCCCGTGATGGCAAGAGGAAGCAGGTCGCGCTCTCATACAGCCTGGCGAGACGCTCCTCGGAGACCGGACCCAGGAAGTGGATCCGCTCTCGAAGGACGGACCGCGAGGCCAGGCCCCTCAAGCGCTCGTCGTCGCGGCCAGGCGGACCCACGATGACCAGGTGCAGGTCCTCGGGCACGCCCACCCTCCAGGCCTCGATCAGCAACCCGATGTTCTTGTGAGGCTCGGTCTGCCCAGTACAAAGCGCATAGCGTTTGGGCAGCGACGGATCGGGCCGGTCGGGCTGGACCCTCAGAGCATGGTCGAGTCCGGGGTAGGCGACCACGATGCTGGAGGCGGGAGCATCCAGGAGCCGCACCAGCTCGCCGGCGGAGTACGCCGAGTCGGTCAGGATGCGCCTTGCGTGTTGCGCCGCGTGGCGGAACATCCGATTGGCGTACATGCGGTAGCCGCGGTCGTACGCGTCCGGCTGCGTGAGGAAGTTGGCGTCGTGGATGGTCACGATCATCGGTCGCGGAAGTGCCATGAGCAGCGTGTTGGCAGGGCAGAACCACGCGCTCACACGGGTCCTGGCCGCGACGGCCGCACCGCCAACTCCCCACCAGGCGAGATCCTCTGCCAGATGCAGATAGCGGCGGAAGCGGAGGCCGCGCGGCCCTCGAGGTAGTCCTCGGATCGGCAGAACCACATCCCCTGGAGCGGCCGTGGTGGTCATCGCCGCCAGAAGTTCCTCCGCGTATCGAGCCGTACCAGCCCGCGGATGGCGGAGGATGCTCAGGTCGTAGCCCAGCCTCATCGCAGGTTCTGCGCTGTTCGATAGGCGGCGAGAAGAGCATCGGCAGTGGCGCGCCAGGAGAACCGGGCCTCAAGACGCCTGCGTGCTGCGATGGGCGGCGTTGTCTGGGTCGCTGTCAACATCGCCTCGGCGATGGCATCGGGGCTTGCCTCGGCGGCGTAGCAGGCGGCATCTCCAAGAACCTCCTCGTAGATAGGCTCTCGGGCCGCGATCACCCTGCCACCCGCGAGCAGCGCTTCTACGGGCGGAAGGCCGAAGCCCTCGATTCGCGACAGCGCCATCAGGGTCGAGGATGTATAGAGCGCGGCCAGCTGCCGATCGCTGACGAGGTCCCGGAACACGACCGCGTCGGCCACCGCTGCCGTGCGGGCTCGTGCGACCAGTCTCGCTCTATCCCGATCTGGATGGAAGCCAACGAACGTCAGCCGGCCGGCATGGTTGATCCGGCGGAACGCGGCCAGGGCGTCGATGGCCAGATCGGGCCTCTTGTGAGGGTCGGGGACGCCCACGAACAGGAAGTCGGGATCGCTGCTCTTGTCGGCAGCTTTCGGCGCATCGGTAGCCATCAACGGCACAACGGCGGGATATACCACGCGCACTCGCTCGGCCGGCACGCCCAGGACCTCTCTGACTTCCATGGCCGTCGTTTCCGAGATCGCGATGACCAGGCCCGACTTTCGAACACTGCGCAGGTAGATCCTGTACGGGATGCGCCGGTGAAGCCTCATGCGGTGCATCACGGCCGCGTCGCGCAGCGGGATAAGGTCGTAGACGGTCGCGATCGTGCGTCGTGCCGGAACAGGCGAAAACGGGCTGCTCGGATCGGTCTGGTGCCAGAGCCGGGGGCCCGATCCCCGGATCGCCAACCGGTCGAAGACGGCGGAGGCCAGCCAGCCGATGTCCTGAGGGCGGATCGTCGCCCGACGGGCTCGCCACGTGCGCGCCGAGGGCCAGGTTAGGTCGGCCGCTCCGTTGACCAGAACGCCCAGCTGCTCGGCACACCAGTCTGGCTCCTCGCGGCCAAGGGCCTCGATCAGACCGGCGACGTACCTGCCGATACCGCGAATGCCGTGACCGGAGGTCAGGGGGGTGACGTCTATGCCGATCGCCGGGTGGTCCGGCGTCGAGGTCTCCCGGGGTCGAGAGATCGTCTCCACGGCGTGAAGCGTAGCAGGCTGGCTGGTGGTCCCTTGGCCTCTCGGCCGGCAGTGGTCGTCCGCGGCTGGGCCTACTTGTAGGTGACCGCCGTGCCGACAGGGACGCTCTGCATGAAGATCTCGCCTCGGACGAATGGGATCTCTGCGCCGGCGTTGTCATAAAGCCGAGTCAGGGCCGTGTTCGATGTCTTCTTCCAAGTGCCGGTGATGGCCTTCCCTTCCTTGAAGACGATGGCCTTGCCCGATCCGACGTTCGCCACAACGGGTCTGGCGTAGCCGGGCTCGGACTGCGGGTCGATGGTAACCACCTGGAACATGACGACGATGTTGCGGGCGAGGACCAGCGCGCTGTTGGCCGGATCGACCTGCTTCTCTCCGCCGACAATGCGGAAATACGAGTTGCTCGTCGGGTCGTACTGGTAGCCGATGGCCCCGGTGCGATAGGGGATCGTGACCGACTGTGACTCCGGCCGATCGGATGCCGGTGTGTCGTCAACGAAGGTGCGGACCGGCAGGTTCTGGTAGGTCGCCGGATAGCCCCTCTTCCCAGCGCAGCTGATCAGCACCGTGGAGTTCGTATACGCGTTGTGCGGCGAGGCCCGGGTATCAATTCGGTGGTACGGGCAGGATCCGCCCCTCAGGTCATCCTGGTCGTAGATGTTCTGGGACATCGAGGGGACGACCTGCTGCAGCGACTTGGCGTCGCCACCGAAGTGCCCGAACAGGGCCTTGTACTCGGCCGCCCAGTAGACGTAGTAGGGGCGGGCACTGCGAACCGGACCGATGTCCGATGCGGTTCCCTCCTGGAAGACGATCATGTAGCGATCCTCGCCCCCGTCGGCCGGAGCCTGGTAGACGATGGAGGCGCTGGAGAAGCCGGACTGCGGCCTGGCCACGCTGTTGTCGTCGATCATGATCGCGAGCGGCAGGCGATGGGCGAGGTCGGCCGGAGCCAAGACTCCGTCGAGGTCGCTGTACGTCCAACCGACGGGCAGAGCGTTCGGGTCCGCTTGGTCGGACGCCGACGGCGAGGGGACAACGTCCGTCGGCGACTCCGTCGGCGTGGCCAGGGTCTGGCTGACGCTCGGTGAAGGGCTGGCTTGCGCTACCTGGCTGGGATGTCCGGCCGATATCAGGAGCCCTGCGGCCACGATGATCAGCGCCGCAGCGATGGCGCCGACAGCGACTACTTGCTTCTTGTGGCCTCTCCAAACGCGCTCGGCCCCTGCCGAAACGCGCTCGATCACTTGTGAAATGCGCTGCTTCACTGTTGTTGTCTCCGTGCGGTGAGGTGGCCTCCGACTTTGCGACGAGGGCCCTGGCCAAGGTTGCCTATGTTAGACCACACGTGCCGAGGCGAAGGCGCTGGCCCGAGAGTCTCAACCAAGGCCCTGTTTCCAACCGGCGATCGGTGCGTCCGACACAGCCCCGAGTCCGGCAAGAGACCAAAGGGGGACGGCTGTCTGGTAGAGTCCCGCTCGTGCTGACCCTGGCGAGAGTACCTGGTCGACCGCGGAGAGGCGATGGCGATGCCGGGTCGACCGTCGCGCCTGAGGAGAGGATGCCGGTGAGGCCGCAGATTCATCGTCTCTCCAGCCGATTCCGACCAGGCCACGGATTGCCTCCGGTTGGACTGCGGTCCGAAGGTGGGCCGCAGCGAGCGCCCTCGACGCAGCGGCCCGAGCCACGCCAATGATGCGGTTCACTATCGTCACGCCGGTCCGCAACGGCATGCCATGGCTGGTGGAGAACGTGGAGTCGGTCGCGAAGCAGGCCTCCGACGTCGAGGTCGAGCACATCGTCCTGGACGGTGGCTCAACCGACGGGTCGCGTGAGTGGCTGAGCGACCACGCTGGAAGGCACGTCACCTTGAGGTTCGAGCCGGATGAAGGCCAGACGGACGCGCTGATCAAGGGATTCGACGGGGCCGTCGGCGACATATTCGGCTGGCTAAATGCCGACGATCTTCTCGAGCCAGGTGCCCTGCGGCGAGTCGCGGCGGAGTTCGAGGCGCGTCCGGATGCGACCCTGGTCAGCGGCAGCGCGCTGCTGATCGGTCCCAGCGGGGCCATCGCTGGGGCGATCCCAACGCCGCCCGCGGGCAATTTGAAGGAGCTGCTGGCGTACCCGTACAACCTGGCCCAGCCCTCGACGTTCTTTCGGGCAACCTGCTACCGGAGCGCAGGTGGCCTGGATCGAAGGTTCGACCTGGCCATGGATGTCGACCTCTGGATGAGGCTGGCCGCACTGGGCCCGATCGCAACGCTGCCGGACGCCGTGCTGTCCCGGTTCCGGATCCATCCCTCGGCCAAGTCCGTCAACCGCGCCACGGCCGCCGTCCGCGAGGATCTCGGCATTCGGCGCAGGCACGGGATGCCGCTCAAGAGCCGGGCCGGGCTGACGCTGCTGGAGGCCGCATATGTGCGGCCCATCAAGTGGCGGGTGCGATCTCTGGCTCGTGGCCTCGCCCGTCGCATCGTCCGAAGGCGTCGATGACCCTCATCTCGGTCATCATTCCGGCGAAGAACGCCGAGGCGACGCTGGGCGCCACCCTCGACTCGGTGGCCAGCCAGGCAGGCGTCCACGTGGAGACGATCGTCGTGGACGATGGATCCACTGACCGCACTCGCGAGATCGCCTCCGGCCACGCTGTCGCTCCCAGGATCGTGGTGGGCTCCGGGACCGGCGCCGCTGCCGCGCGCAACGCGGGATTGGCTGCATCGAACGGCCAGGCGATCGTGTTTCTCGATGCCGACGATCTCCTGAAGCCCGGTGCGCTCCAGCGACGGTTGCGGGTCCTCGAGGAAGCAGGTCCCGACACCATCGTGGTTACCGACCACGTAGAGTTCGCAGAAGGCCGGGAACGCCCCTCTCGAACACGGCCGGATTTCGGCGGGGACCCCCGCGAAGCCCTGCTTCACAGCAACCGCCTGACCGTGCATGCCGCCCTCGTTTCTCGGGAGCTGCTCGATCGTGTGCCGGGGCCATTCATCGAGTCGCTCGTTGTCTACGAGGACTGGGCTTTGTGGCTTCATCTTGCCCTTCTGGGTGCCCACTTCCGAGTTCTCGACATCCCGGACTGCGTGTATCGGATTCGTTCAATCGCCATGGCCACCGAGATGACCACAGATCTGCCACGGGCTCAAGACGACGCGATTCGCGTGCTGGAGCTGTCGAAGGACTGGATCAAGCAGACACCGCGGGGCGACCGGCGCAGGCTCGACGTGATTCGCCGTCGAAGGCTCAGGGAATACCTCTGGTCTCGAGCACGTGACAGCGCTCGGCGAGGAGAGTTGATCCGGGCTTCCGTGGACGCACTCAGAGTCCCGCTCGTTGGCCCGGGGGACGTGCCACGTTTCTTGTGGCGGAGAGGCCGTCGAAGGCTTCAGGCGGTGGCGACGCGGATGAGGGCTCGATCCTGAAGGTCGCGACTCGGGCTCTACCCGCTGACAACCGAGCGCGGCGGTGCCTTCATTTCGACTAGCGGCGGACCGCGCGAGCCACTCTCCGGGCCGTCACTCGGGGACCGTACCGGGCCAACTCCATTGCGCCGCGGCCGGCCCGCCCCCATCGACGACTCGAGACGCCCAGCTTGAGCTCCTGCCAGGCTACCGTCACCATCTCGCGCTGGAAGAAGCGCGGCAAGCTGCCCCGACCGTGGCGTCTGATCATTCGCTCGATCTCATCGAGGCGAGGCAGGCCGCCGCTCGCCGTCTTGGTCGACGGGTAGACCCTCACGAAAGCCTGGACCCTCGGCAAGTAGAGAAGGGGAGCCTGCCGTCCGAGCCTGATCATGAGGTCGTAGTCCAGGCAGTAGCGCAGACCCCAGTCCAGTCCTCCGGCTGACTGGTAGGCCGACCGCCTGAAGAACGTGGCCGGCTGCACGATGAAGTCGAGGTAGTTGATGAGTCGGGTCAGGCTGAACGGCTCGACATGGGTGCAGGGTCCTATCTCCCGGCCATCGGCATCGATGAATGTGGCATTGCCGTAGACGCCCGGAGCCGACTGGCTGCCCCCGAGAGCATCCACGGCCGAAGACACCGCCCCCGGTGCGTACAAGTCATCCGCGTTGAGCCAGCCGATGATCTCGCCCTGGGTCAGGCGAATGCCCTTGTCGACGCCCTCGCCCTGGCCGGTGTCCGGTTCCGAGATCCAGCGGACCCGGTCTCCGAAGGACCGAAGGATGTCGAGAGTGCCGTCTGTGCTGCCGGCATCGACCACGAGGTAGTCCAGGTTCGGGTATTCCTGCGCGAGCACCGATTCGATCGCCTTCTCGATGAACGGCGCCTGGTTGTAGGACGGCGTGACGATTGCCACCGAGGCCAGGTCGTGCTGGGCGACACGTCCGGTCTTGGGCATCACACGAGCGCCCCCGTGCGGAGGATCTCGAGATCCTCGCTGGTGAGTCCGCGCCCGGTCAGTCGCCGGTAGTGGGCTCGGAAGACGCGCGCCGTTCGTTCCCAGGAGAAGACTGACGCGCGGGCCAAGCCAAGCCGGGCCATCTCGATGCGTTTTGGCTCATCCGTCCACAGATCGCCGATGGCCGCGGCGATGTCAGCCGGGTCCCAGGGATCGAACAACCGGGCGGCCCCAGCACTCAAGTCCGGCAGGCAGGTGACGTTGGAAGACGCGACTGGGAGCTCGGCGGCGAACGCCTCGAGAATGGGCATGCCCCAGCCTTCGAAGAGCGACGGGAAGACGAGCAGGCGGGCGAGGCGATAGAGCGATCTGAGCTGGATCGGATCGACGAAACCGGTGAAGAGAACCTGCTCGGACACCCCGAGCCTCGCCGCCGCTTCACGAACGGGTTTGTCGAGGCCGTTCTGCGCCCCGGTGAAGACGACGGGAATGGTCAGGCCTCGGTCATGCAGGAGCTTGAACGCCTCGAGAAGCCTCAGGTGATTCTTGTGTGGCCAGGCCTTGGCCGGGTATAGAGCGAATGTCTCCGGCAGGCCAAGACTGGAGCGAGTTCTCGAGAGATCGCTCGGAGAGGGCTGTCCGTAGGCTTCGATGACGGGCGCATAGGGGACTATCTCGACCTTGTCATCGGGCAGGCCGAGGCTGTCGATCAGGTCCCGCTTTCCCCAACGGCTGTTCGCCACCACCATCGTTGCCTGGTCGCATAGCGCCCTGTAGATGATGTCCCGTTCAGCCAGGGTCTCGGGCGAGAAGAACTCCGGCAGATGGATGTGCTGGAGATCCTGGGGCTGGAAGATGGACGGAATGTCCGTCCGGAATCCGACCTGCATGGTGAATTGCATGAGGTCTACGCTGGCTCGTTCGACGGCACGATTGGCCGGAGGGAGGCCGATTGGCCCGCCGGCCGCCGGACGACCCAGTCTTCTCCTCAGGCGCGCCATGGCTCGGCGGCCCCGATCGGCCAGGAACCCCCCCGGATGGCCGAAGCTGGAGGGTTCGGACACCAACAGCCGGCACGGGCCGCTCACATACGGTCTCAGCCAATCCTCGTTATCGCGATCGACGAGAAACAGGTACTCGTCTCGTGCGTCAGTGAGTCGCGACAACCCATCCGCGAGGCCGATGATGACCTGCTCGACGCCGCCTCGATCACCAGACACAAGGCGAGCATCGAGACAGACGCGAACGGGCCTGACCCTCGTGCTTGATGTCACTGCCGAGCCTTGGACTCGCCCGGGCGATGGGCGAGGAAGGAGTACATCCGACCGGGGGTGGGCCTATCCAGACGGGCTCGCACGAGTCTGGTGGCGCCGGGCATATGGCTCGCGGCGCGGCCGAGAAGACCGAACTTGGCGGCCAGCTTCATCGCGGGCAGCTCGTCCAGCTCCCGTTGCGTCGAGATAATCGGGAAGGCGTTGATGACGGAATCCAGGGGCCTCAGCACGCGGTCCACCACAAGTCCCGCCCGACGGATAGCTTGCACGTAAGCGGCCAACGAGTAGGCGTTCTCTCCGCCCGCCATCCGGTTGACCGGGTGTGTCGCCAGGAATTCGCGAAGCTGTTGGTCGTTGTCCACCACATGTTCCCGGCAGGCAAAGAAGATGCCGTTCGGTTTGAGGACCCTGGCACATTCCCGCAGGACCTGATCCAGATCGCGCGCATGATGGAGCATCTGGCGGCAGTACACGATGTCCATAGATGCGTCCGGAAGCGGAAGGCTTTCCCCCACGCCGTCGATCGCCTCGAACTTGCGCTCCCGCAGGCGCGCCATAGCGCCGCGTCCAACCTCGTCGCTTGGATCCGGTTCGAGGGCGACGACGCGGGCCGCGCCGGCGGCGCAGAAAGCGGCGGACGAGATCCCCGTGCCCGCCCCAACATCGAGGACGTTCGCTCCCTCGATGCGTTGACCCAGGATTCGCCTTACCTCCGCGAACTCGCCGGAGATCCGGAATCGCCGGCACGAGTCGTCAACGTCGCGGCCAAGGTAGGCGTCTCGCACGAGGGCGGCATAGGCGGGGTCGGCCCGCAGGCGCCTGATGGCGTCGTCCGTGCTGATGAGGTCGTCGGGCAACCCAGCTCTCCTGTGAGGCTTCTGCCAGGGAATCTAGCTCAGCGCCATGCTATGCGGCGGCGGGGGTCGCCGGCCACCACGGCCCAGGCGGGCGAGTCGTACGAGCGGTTACTTTGTGCCCGGTTCGTCGGCGGCCCGGAGCGGCCGCGCGACCGTGGCGAACTCCACGAATTGCATGTCCCAGAACCGGTGATGGAACAGGCGATTGGCGATCCGGTATCTCCTGGGCATGTGCTCCATCTTGTTGATACCTTCGTGGCGGAGCACTTCGTAGCCCAGCCGCTCGTACATCTTGCGGATGCTCCGCTCGGTGAAGAAGCGCAGGTGGGTCGAGTCCAGGATCCCGGACTCCTCGTACTCCCACTCGCAGTAGGCGAGCAGGTCATAGAAGGTCGGATAGTAGCGGATGTTCGGGATCGAGCTCACGACGACGCCTCGAGGCGTGAGGCAGGTCTTGATCCGGGCGAGGACGTCGTACGGATCGAGGAGGTGCTCCAGCACGTCGTTGAAGACCACGACGTCGAAGAAGGACACAGGCAGCTGTGGGATGAGGGTCGCGATGTCGCCGACGAGGACCTTGTCGAGCCTGTCTACGGCGACCCGAGCCCTGGCCTCCACCACCTCGATGCCCCAGACCTCGGAGTTCCTGGCCTGCTTGAACTGCTGGGCGAAGTAGCCTTCGCCGCAGCCGACATCGAGCAGCCTCCGAGAGTCTGCCGGTATGAAGTCGAGCATCTCCGGCCGAAGGTTCTGGTAGTAGTTGACGGGCTTCTCGTCTGGCATTGGCTGCGCGCCGCTCTCTCCAAAGGGAGCCTCCCCCGCTTCGATCATCGCCCTGCGGGGTCGGCTCGCGGCCAAGCGTAACTCCGCCGTTCCCGCCTCGCTGATCGCCGGTCGCTGCTCGATGCAACTACGCTGGCGATCTCGCTGGGCGGCGCAAGCGGCGGAGGGCGGCGGATGTGTGTGAGCGGACGGGCCCCATCGGGGACGCCCATTCGCTGCAGACGAGGCGAGTGCGGCGGATCAGACCCTCGCGACCGAGGGGCGGCGACAGTGGAGATTCGATGGCTTCGATGACCTGGGCGGCGAATCTATCCCACGTGTAGTGCGTGCCCAGCAGGTCCCAGTTACGTCGCTGGATCTCCAGCAGGTCGTTAGAGGGCACCGTCTGGAGGTCCAGCAAGAGCCGGGCTGCCGTCTCCGCGTCATCGAGAGGCACGTTGAGAATCGTCGGGGTGTCGTCGTATCCACATTGCGGCGTGCTTTGAGTCGTACCTGCTCACCATCAACAGGAAGTCGAAACCGGAGACCAGATCGCGAGATGCTTGCGTGCGGAAGTCCTGACGCCCAAGCGCGCGGACGCCTTTGATGGGGCGGTCGCCTGGGCCGATCCACGCGAAGTCAAGACCGGGCAGGCGCTTCGCTATCTCCGACAGGTAGGGCGTGTTCTTGGTCGATCCGGTGTGGCCGATATAGACGAAACGCCTGCTTCCGGGTTCGTTGAACCGTTCTCTCAGAACCGGGAAGTCATTGCGGTCGATCGCCAGATCCAGTCGAACCATCTTGGGAGCCCAGTGCGAAAACCTGGAACTCTCCAGCCACTTGAGCCAGTAGGGACCCGTGATGGCCAGATAGAGATCGCATCGCCTGATGATCGAATCGAGGAATCCAACTTGCCCTGGGTCCCCATTGAAGGGTGACAGCATGAGAACCCGCCGCCACCCGCGGCGGCGGCTGCTCCGGCGGAAGACGGTGCCTCGAGACGGATGAGGGTGCCCCAGGAGTACGTCTCCGGGCTCGGGATGGATCTGGTCACGATCCGTCCAGTCGTGGTAGACGACCCTGTATCGCGCCTGAAGCCTTCCCCCCAGGTTACGGCCGATCGCATCGGGCGTGGCGGTCATCGGGCCATGAGGGTAGACGAGATGGACCGTCCCGACTTCGGACCCTGTGGCGTTGTGCGGCCGGCTGCCCCCGGTGCTCACTCGGACTCCGGCTGGGAATCGGCCTCCGGCCGGGGATGTGTTTGGGGCAGACGCCGCAGCATGCGTGGCACGTACCAGGCCGATGGCAGCAGGACGAACACGATCTGGGCGATGATGCTGCCCCAGACCGCGCCGGACACGCCGATGTGGTAGACGAGGAAGACAGAGATGGTCACATTGCCCGCGGCCATCAGAATCGCGCAAGCGGCCTGAAA
The DNA here is from genome assembly GCA_049520815.1 of Candidatus Limnocylindrales bacterium. GTDB lineage: Bacteria > Chloroflexota > Limnocylindria > Limnocylindrales > CSP1-4 > Fen-1039. The sequence goes on along the minus strand of JBEKPL010000002.1, from coordinate 9,731 downwards.
ACCCATGGCGCCCGCGCCGTTCAGCAGCATCGCCAGAGGACCGTTTACCGTGTTCACGATCACCCATAACCCGAGTCCGAGCATCAAGATCGTCGTTGGGTGAACTTTGTCGCCGACCCAGAAGTGGAGCACCGTCGGCCCGGCGAAGATCAGGAGAACGGCACTGGGGATGTTGATTGCCGCCGCGAGGAGCAAGGAACGGCGCAGCGTGCGTGAGATCCATGCCCAGTCGCCTCGCGCCAGAGACTCGCGGTAGGCCGGCCAGAGCGGCGTGAGGGCGAAGGAGAGCAACGTGGGGGCGAGTGAGAAGAGCTTCAGTGGGATCGCGTATTCGGCCACGGACTCGGCGCCCATGATCTGGGCAATGACGAAGTTGTCCAACTGATACGCGGCCAGGCCGGCGATCTGCAGGATCATGAAAAGCCCGCCCACCCGCAGCAGTGGACGCATGAGCTTCTTGTCGACGTCCGCTCGGTGCGGTCGTAGCCATGGCCATTGGAATCGGAAGAGCACGGCGCCGTTGAGCAGGGCGGCCAGCAGGCCGACTCCGGTCAGCGCGAGGACCAGTATCGGCAGGCTGGCGTGGAGAACGATCACGGCCACGATTGCAGCCAGGGAGCCGAGGTTGCCGGCGATCGCCCAGGCGCTCGAGACATAGTTGCTTTGGTGGGCGAGCTGGATCAGCCCGATGATGCCGAGAGGAAGTCCGATCGCGAACGATGTGAGGAGCACTGCGGCGGCCGGTCCCGCCTCGCTGGCGGCCTCAGCTGTGTGGACGTTGAACAGCCTCGGCCACGGGATGAGGGCGTACGCAACCAAGAAGAGGAGTAGCGCGATGGCCGCGATCGTCAGCAGCATCGTCAGGCTGGTCGCCACAGCCCGTCTGGCCGTCTCACGATCTCCTCGGCCGTTGGCATCGGACAGGATAGTCAACAGGCCCAGGCCGATGCCCAGGTCGAGCGGTCCGAGCACAGCCACCAGCGAGCTCATGGTCACCCACATCCCGTAGCGCTCGGAGCCCAGATAGCCGATCACCAGGGGGACCGAGATGAACCCGGTGCCCACGGCTATCACCTTCCCGATGCCGGCCAGCAGCGTGGACCAGGCGATGCGGCGATAGCGCTCAGCCGAGCGCCCCTCGGGCGTGCTGGTGTCGAAAGGACGGAGGCGCAGGTATCGACGCGATGACCAGAGGCGGGCCGACATTCCCGGCAGCGCGGCGTCTGCCTCAACGCCCTGGATTTCGGTCATCGCGAACAGTCCGGGCTGGCTAGCTGTTCGTTGGGCGGGCTTCGTACCCGCAGCGCGTCGCGTCGAGCAGGCGCAGGTTCATGCCGGTGGCATCCGCCAGGCACGTGCAGCGCTGGCCCAGGGTGCCGGTGATGAGGGCGATCCTGGACGGTGTCGTCGATCCGCTCACAGTCCGATTGTGGCAGAAACCTCGGCCGCCAGAGCGAGCCACGTTGCCTGGCCGGAACGAGCTATGGAGCCGGCTGACGACTGGCGCCCATCCCCAATCCCCAGATTCGGCTCATGACGTACCTGTGCTCCCCGGTCTGAGGCGGCGGCCAAGCTTCCTCCGCCCCAGCAGGGGTGGCACACACGAGCACCAGCTGATCGGGTTGGTGGAACGGGCAGATGGGCCATATCTCGTGGCGCGTGTTGTTGGGTCCTGTGCTAGTACCTTCGATGGGCTGCCGCAACAGGGGCGCGCCCGCGTAGCATCGGCTCACGTCGAATTGCAGGCGCAACCCCCTCGCGGTCTCAGATGAGGTCAGCCGGCCCGGCATCTGGGCCAGGGGATCGATGAGGCACCCAACATGAACCACCCTCGGCTCTACCGTCGCTTCGCCGTGGTCGCTATTGCGGCGCTAGTGCTTGGACTCATCCCAATGGCAGTGGCCGTGGCTGCGGCCGACCGCCTTGTCATCACCGGCCCCGGGGCCGTGACCAATGGTTTCAGCCACAGCTACACCGTGACTGCCATGGACGGCGCGAGCGTCGACACTGCATACACGGGCACGGTGACCCTGAGCGTCAACGGTGGCACTACGACACTCCCGAAGTCCCATACCTTCGTCGGCGGAGACGCGGGCGTCTACGCCTTCACGGGCGTTCAACTGGAGACCGGTGATCGCACTCTGACCGCCTCGGATGGCAGCATCGCTGACGGCACCCTGGTAGTCACGGCCAGGGACGCTGGCCTGGCCACGCGCCTCGTCTGGACGGCGCCTGCGTCGGCCCACGTAGGCGCGGCGACCAGCGTGACCATAACCGGCCAAGATGACTACGCGAGCCTGGACACCACCTACACGGGGACGATCCATTTCTCCAGCACCGACATCTCGGCCAGCCTACCCGGTGACTACCCGTTCACCACGGGCAGCGGCCAAGACAATGGAACGCACACCTTCACGAACGGGGTGACTTTCGAGACAGTCGGCACGTGGACTCTGACCGCCACGGACACAGTCACCTCCGGCATCACGGGGACAACGGGTGACATCAGCGTCAAGCTGGCTCAGACGATCACCTTCGCCGCCCTCGCCGACAAGCGCACCGACCAGATGCCGATCACGGTCAGTGCCACCGCCTCATCGGGGCTGGACGTGAGCTTCACCTCGGCCACGCCGCTGGTGTGCGCCGAGTCGGGTACCAACGGCACGACCATAACGCTCGTCGCCGCGGGCACCTGCACCATCAATGCCGACCAGGCCGGTGACTCGACCTACGATCAGGCTCCGCGGGTCACACGAAGCTTCGCCATCAACACCGCTCTGACTCAGACGATCAGCTTCGGGCCCCTCGCCGACAAGACCGCTGACGATGCGCCGTTCGCTGTCAGTGCCACCGCCTCATCGGGGCTGGACGTGACCTTCACCTCGGCCACGACCGGCGTCTGCACCGTGTCGGGAACCAATGGCACTACCGTCACCCTCCATACCCTCGGCACCTGCACCATCAATGCCAACCAGGCCGGCGACTCGACCTACGATCCGGCCGATCAGGTCCCCCAGAGCTTCAACATCTTCAACATCACCCCCGCCACGGCGGCCAAGTTGGTCATCACCGGCTCGGGGAGCCAGACCGCGGGTGCGAGCCAGAACCTCACCATCACGGCCAAGGACGCCTCGGGCAACACCGCCACAGGCTACGTCGGGGCCAAGGACCTGACCTTCTCCGGGGCCGGCTCGATCGGAGCCTATAACCCGACGGTGAGGAGCTCGACAGGTTCAGTGGTCGCCTTCGGGACAGCCACGACCATCACCTTCAGCGCCGGCGTGGCGACCGTGTCCGGCGGGGACAACGGGGTCATGACCCTCTATCTCGCCGAGACCGCGGTGATCTCGGCCACCGAGGGGTCGATCGGCTCGACCGGAGCCGACCGCCTGACGGTGATCGTCGGCCACGCCGGGGCGAGCCAGCTCGTCTTCACGGCCTCACCGGCCAGCTCGACCGCCGGTGCCCCCTTTGGGACCCAGCCGGTCGTGACGATCGAGGATCTATACGGCAACGTCGTGACCAGCGATCTAAGCTCGGTCACCCTCTCGATCACCGCCGGCACGCCGACCAGCGGTGGCCCGGGCACGCTCTCGGGAGCAGCGGCGTGGCAACGTTCAGCGGCCTCTCGATCGACATCGTCGGCACGGCCTACCAGCTCCATGCGATCGACGGCGCCCTCACGGTCGCCGACAGCACGCCCTTCAACATCACCCCGGCTGGCCTCCACCACATCGTCATCAGCCCTCGCAACGCCACCATCACCGCCGACGTGGGCACCCAGACCTACACGGCCGAGAGCTACGACGTCCACAACAACCCCCTGACTGATGTGACCGCTTCGACGACCTTCACCATCGATGGCAGCGCCTGCAGCGGTGCCGTCTGCGGCTCGACCGTGGCGGGCGACCACACCGTGACCGGCACCTACGCCACCACGCACACCGACACCACCACCCTCCACGTCACCCACGGCGTGGCTACCCAGCTCGTCGTGAGCGGTCCTGGCACGGTCACCGCAGGTGACGCCCACAACTACACGGTCACGGCCAAGGACGCCCACGGCAATACGGCCTCTGGCTACGGTGGCACCGTGACCATCACCAGCTCCGATGGCGCGTTCGTCTCCGTGCCTGCCTCGGGGGGCCTGACTCTGGGCGTTGGAACGTTCCAGGTCACGCTCAAGACCGTGGGATCGCAGACTGTCGGCGCCACCGACGGCTCGCTCGTCGCCACGGCTCTGCCGGTCGTCGTCCGTGCGGTGTCCTGCACCTATCACCCGCTGACCCCTGCCAGGTTGCTCGACACGCGCATCGGCATAGGTCTGAAGGGCGCCTCCAGCTCGCACGTGGCCCGGACGTTCCAGGTGACAGGCCGTGGGGGCGTGCCGGCCGGGGCGACTGCGGTGACCGGCAACCTGACCGTGACGGGCCAGACGAGACTCGGCTTCCTCTACATCGGTCCCATCGCGATGAACAACCCCACCAGCTCGACTCTCAACTTCCCCCTCGGCGACGATCGGGCCAACGCGGTCACCGTCGCTCTCGGTGGCGGAGGCACTCTCTCCGTCACCTATGCCGCTCCGACTCTTGGTCCCACGGCGCACGTCATCTTCGATGTGACCGGCTACTTCACAGCGGACACGAGCGGTGCTACCTACTTCCCGTTGACCCCGACGCGCCTTCTCGACTCCCGCGACGGGACGGGGTTGGCGGGTGCATTCAGCTCGCACGTGGCGCGGACCTTCGGGGTCACAGGCGGCGTCGTACCGGCGCAGGCGACAGCCGTGACCGGCAACCTGACCGTGACGGGCCAGACGAGCGCGGGCTTCCTCTACATCGGCCCTGTCGCGATGAACAACCCGACCAGCTCGACTCTCAACTTCCCCCTCGGTGACGATCGAGCCAACGCGGTCACCGTCGCCCTGGGTACCGGAGGGAAGCTGAGCGTCACCTACGCCGCCCCGACTCTTGGTCCCACCGCCCACGTCATCTTCGATGTAACGGGCTACTTTGTGCCCGGTATGAGCGGCGCCACCTACGTCCCGTTGACTCCGACCCGCCTTCTCGACTCCCGCGACGGGACGGGGTTGGCGGGTGCCTTCAGCTCGCACGTGGCCCGGACCTTCGGGGTCACAGGCGGCGTCGTACCAGCGCAGGCGACAGCCGTCACCGGCAACCTGACCGTGACGGGCCAGACCAGCCTCGGCTTCCTGTACGTCGGTCCGGAACCGATGAACAATCCCACCAGCTCGACTCTCAACTTCCCCCTCGGCGACGATCGGGCCAACGCGGTCACCGTCGCCCTGGGCACCGGAGGCACTCTCTCTGTCACCTATGCCGCCCCGACTCTGGGTCCCACCGCGCAGGTCATCTTCGATGTGACCGGCTACTTCAGGCCATAGCGGGCTCGGTTGAACGAGAACGACAGAAGGAGCCGGCGTGTCGAAGATCCCGGATTCGCCGCCGATCGTCCCAGTGCTGGATGCCGTGCTGGGGTTGACGCCGGTGGGCCTGGGTAGATATGGTGGATCGTGGCTAGATAAGGTGTGTCTGAATTGAACAGGGTGGATCTATCGTCCGACGCGTTGCAGAGTGAAGCAGGTCAGGTGCCTCCAGGGCTAATCGCGCGGCCCGAAGACAGCCTTCCGGTCGTGTTCAGTCGGCGCCGCACCATCGGATGAGGAACACCATGTTCGATCGAGGGTCGCTGCCTCCCTTCCGGCCACGGCTTGCGTGGCCGCGGCGGGGTTGCAGCGGATATGCCCGCAGCGCGCTGATCCGCATGGGGTTGGCCATTGCCCTTGCCGTCTCCGCTGCCGTCGTGTCGTCGAAGCCCGCCTCAGCCGCCGAAGGGCCGCAGACGGATGGGCCGTCCATCCAGTATCAAGAGGCCCTGGCTCACGCCTCGAAGACGTACCCGTTCGCGCCCGGTGGCGTCGCGACCGTCCCTTTCCAGCCCCGCCCCGGGGACTCGAACCAGGTTGACGGAGCGGCCCCGATCGCTCTACCGGCTGGGCGCGGGAGCGAGCTCGTAACCCCTAACGTCGCCGATCCGGCGACCGCCACCCCGAATGGGATCGGGAACCTCCTGCGTCGCGAGGTCTTCGGCTTCCTGCCCTACTGGACGCTGGGAGCTGGCCTCGACTACGACACGCTGTCGACGGTCGCCTACTTCGGCGTCGGGCTCAATGGCGATGGCACCCTCGCCCGATCGGGCAACGGCTGGAACGGCTGGGTGAGCTCGACCATGACGTCGGTGATCAACAACGCCCACGCCCACGGCACCCGCGTTGCGCTCACGATCGAGTCTTTCGCATGGGACAGCGGCGGAGCGGCGATGCAGGCGCAGATTCTCTCCAGCCCTGCCGTGAGCCTGACTGCGGCACAGCAGATCGCCGCGGAGGTGGGCCGCATGGGTGCCGACGGCGTCAATCTGGACTTCGAGCCGATCGCATCCGGCCAGTACACCAACTTCGTGACATTCACTCGGCTCCTCCGGACGGAGCTGGACAAGGTCCATCCCGGCTACGAGCTGACCTTCTGCGCCACCGGTGCCCCGGGCACCTACGACCTCCCGAACCTCCTCGCCGACGGGGCGGCGGACGCCGTCTTCATCATGGGCTACGACCTACGGGGTGGGACTCCGGCGACTACCGGATCGATCGATCCCCTTACGAGTGCGACCAACCACTACACCCTTAGCTATGTGGTTGGCACGTTCCGGGATCGGGTTCCCGCCTCGAAGATCATCCTCGGCCTGCCCTGGTACGGCCATGCCTGGTCGACCGGCCCGGCCTACCCCGTCGTGAACGCGCCCCCGGCCGACATTCCCACATACGGCTCGCCGGCGACAGGCATCACGTATGCGACGGCGAAGTCCCTCGCGGATCGTGATCCCGCCACTACCTCATGCACAGCCGGCTGGCCCACGCCATGCGTGACCGGCTGGCAGTACGACTCGGGCGAGCAGTCCGCCTGGACGGCCTACTACGGCGACTACAGCGGCACCCAGACCACCTGGCGCGAGCTCTACTTCGACGACGCCCGGGCGGTCGGTGCCAAGTGCGACGCCATCGATGGCTGGAACCTCCGAGGCGTTGGCATCTGGGCCCTGGGTTACGACAGCAACAACGGCGGTGATGGCGACCTCATGAACGCGATTGCCGCCAAGTTCAAAGGGATACCCACCACCTACGTACCGCTCACCCCGGCGCGCATTCTCGACACTCGCTACGGCACGGGGCTGTCGGGTGCCTTCACCTCGCGTGCGGGCCGTACCTTCCAGGTGACAGGACACGGCGGCGTTCCGGCCAACGCGATAGCCGTGACCGGCAACCTGACCGTGACGGGCCAGACCAGCCGCGGTTATCTGTACGTTGGTCCTGTCGCGATGAACAACCCCACGACCTCGACTCTAAACTTCCCCGTCGGTGACGATCGGGCCAACGCGGTCACCGTCGCCCTCGGTGGCGGAGGCACTCTGAGCGTCACCTATGCCTCCCCGAACAACGGCACCACGGCCCACGCCATCTTCGATGTAACCGGCTACTTCACCCCCGATACGAGCGGCGCCACCTTCCACTCGCTCGCCCCTGGGCGCATCCTCGACACCCGCAGCAACACAGGCCTCGCCGGTCCCTTCGGTTCGCACGTGGCGCGGACGTGGCAGGTCACAGGCGGCGTCGTTCCATCGAGCGCGACGGCCGTGACCGGCAACCTGACCGTGACGGGCCAGACCAGCCGCGGCTATCTGTACGTCGGTCCGGAACCGATGAACAACCCCACGACCTCGACTCTCAACTTCCCGGTCGGTGACGATCGGGCTAACGCGGTCACCGTCGCTCTCGGTGCCGGAGGCACTCTCAGCGTCACCTACGCCTCCCCGACTCTGGGTCCCACCGCGCACGTCATCTTCGATGTGACCGGCTACTTCACGCCCGACACGAGCGGCGCCAAGTACGTGCCCCTCACTCCCGCGCGCCTCGTCGACACCCGCTACAACACAGGTCTGTCCGGTCCCTCCAGCTCGCACGTGGCGCGTACGTTCCAGGTGACGGGCTTTGGCGGCGTAGCGGCCATCTCGATAGCCGTGACCGGCAACCTGACCGTGACGGGCCAGACCAGCCTCGGCTACCTGTACGTCGGCCCTGTCGCGATGAACGACCCCACGACCTCGACTCTCAACTTCCCTCGAGGCGACGATCGAGCCAACGCGGTCACCGTCGCCCTCGGCACCGGAGGCACTCTGAGCGTCACCTATGCCGCCCCGACTCCGGGTCCTACCGCCCACGTGATCTTCGATGCGACCGGCTACTTTGTGCCCTAGAGTGGTCCTCGGGTGACTCGCCCTCGCGGGTCTGTCTGCCGTCAGGTCATCGGTCGCCTCGCAGCAGCGGCTCTGCTCGCCGGGATGGCCTGGATGCCCACAGTCTCGGCACCTCCTCTCGTGCGTGCGGCCGTCTGCACCGGTTGGTCCAGCACGACCACGCCGCCACCCACGATCCGCGTTCTGCGCTCGACCGGACCGTCCAGCGGATCCGTCCAAACCGTCGATTTCAAGACCTACGTCAAGGTCGTCATGGCGCCCGAGTGGTCCGGAACCTGGCCTCAGGAGGTCATGAGAGCCGGAGCGGTCGCGATCAAGCAATACGCCTGGTACTACACGATGCACTACCGCGGCATCACCGGCACCGGCGGCTGCGCCGACGTCTACGACAACAACAACGATCAGATCTACCAGCCTGAGACCAGGACGCCAACAGCCCAACAGATCCAGGCCGTCGACAGCACCTGGCCGGAGTCGATTCTCAAGAACGGGGCGTTCATCCTCACCGGCTACCGCTCGGGCGACCCCTCCATGGGGTGTGGACAGGATGCCGATGGCTACCACCTGTACCAGGCGAGCGCCTCCCACTGCGCCTCGGGCGCGAATATGACGGGCGAGCAGATCCTGCACGTCTACTACGGTCCCGGGCTGGTCATACAGGGCGTTGCGCCCCCCGGCGCTCCGATTTCCGTGTCGGCGGTTCCTTTCGATTCATCGGCTCAGGTGAGTTGGGCCGCCCCGATCTCCGATGGCGGCCTGGCGATCACCGCCTATGTGGTGACGTCGACGCCCGAGGGCAAGACATGCACCACGGCGGGTGCGTTGACCTGCGCGGTCGGCGGGTTGACCAACGGCACTGGCTACACTTTCACCGCAACCGCCACGAACTCCGTTGGAACGGGCCCTGCCTCCGATCCCTCGGGCAGCGTCACGCCTGGGCCGATCTCGGGCGCTACCTACGTCCCGCTGACTCCGACGCGCCTTCTCGACTCCCGCTCCGGGACGGGGTTGGCGGGTGCCTTCAGCTCGCACGTGGCCCGTACGTTCCAGGTGACAGGCGGCGTCGTACCCGCGCAGGCGACAGCCGTGACCGGCAACCTGACCGTCACCCAGCAGACGAGCGCGGGCTTTCTGTACGTCGGTCCGGTGACTCAGAACAACCCGACCAGCTCGACTCTCAACTTCCCCCTCGGTGACGATCGAGCCAACGCGGTCACCGTCGCTCTCGGTGCCGGAGGCACTCTCTCCGTCACCTACGCCGCGCCGACTCTGGGTCCCAGCGCGCACGTCATCTTCGATGTGACCGGCTACTTCACAGCGGACACGAGCGGCGCTACGTACTTCCCGCTGACCCCGACGCGCCTTCTCGACTCCCGCAGCAACGCAGGTGTGACCGGTCCCTT
>JBEKPL010000001.1:0-84414 GCA_049520815.1 Candidatus Limnocylindrales bacterium | reverse complement strand
CGGCCAACGACCCGACCAGCTCCAACCTCAACTTCCCCAAGGGTGACGATCGAGCCAACGCGGTGACGGTGGCCCTTTCGGACGACGGCAAGCTCTACGTGACCTACGCCGCGCCGGTCCCCAACACGCCCACCGCACACGTCATCTTCGATGTCACGGGCTACTTTCTGAAGTAGCCGGCTCGGCGGGGAGCAGCCGCGGTCAGCCTCTCGCGGCCGCCTCGAGCTTGTCGAGCTGATATCCGGCGGCTTCGGCGGCTCGGGCCAGGGCTCCGGTCAGGCGCTCCGCTTCGGCGACTCGGGCGGCCAGGCGCGCCTTGGCCAGCCTGGGTGTGGCGGCGGCCTCGAGCGCCTCGAGCGCGAGCATCCACCACAGCATCTGCCCGAAGGACTCGCGGTTGAACCAGCCGACCCCTTCCCAGACGTTGACGCGGATGTAGAGCCGGACGGCCTCGTCCGCGACGAGAGCGCGAACAAGCGCCGGTGCCCGGTCGATGGCCGGCCGCTTCGACACCGAGCTGGGGAGCGGCAGCTGCCGCAGCATTCGAATGAGTGTCACCAACCGCCAAGCGGCGCCCTCGTCCAATCCGAGGTCGCGGAACACGGCGGCGATCACCGGCCCAAGCTGCAGCTCATCGAGCGAGCCGCCCCGCGCCGATTCGGACCCGGCAACGGAGGCGATCGCTTCGGAGATGAGCCGGCCGAATATCGCGACCCAGGCCCACTCGTCGACCAGACCGGCGCAAAGGCGCTCCTGCCCCAGGCTCGGTAGACGCAGCGCAGTCTCAACACCGGCTCGGAAGGCGGCCGCGGCCAGCTCCACATCGCCGGTCGCTCCTGTCACGTCCGCCAGGGCATGGAGAGCGTGCGCAATATGAGCCTCGGCGTCGTCGAGGAGGGCCTGCACTTCGGTGGGCGTGGGTTGCGCGTCGACCGCCCGCCCGGCGCGTGGCGCCACATGAGCCTCCGAAGCCGGACCACGCAGCCCCAGATCGACCGCGGTCACGGCCTCTGGGCGTGCCGCGGCCGCCCGCATCGCCCCGATCTCGGTCAGTCGCCGCAGCGATCCACCGGCCGCGAGATCGCGCACGGCCTCGTGCAGGGGGGCCAGCTGCATCTCGCGCAGGGCGGTGCTGATGCTCGTCACGCCCGCGCCGCCGAGACGCTCGGTCAGCCGGCGCATCTGCCCGGATGGACCGTCCAGCACCTCGCGGATGTCGAGGAATACCTGGCAGCCGTACGCGTGCAGCTCCACGAAGAGCCCGTCGCGGCACAGGTCGGCGCTGCGGCGGACGAACTCCAATCCGGAGCGCTGCTCGCGCATCAGCGTGAACCACTCTCCGGCGGGATGCAGCCCGAGACCCTCGCCCAGCGACCGCTGGATGAGCTGCCGTCCACCCGATCCGTCGGGCACGGAGTACGCCGCCGACATCTTGATCCAGCCCTTAGCCTCGGCGAAGCGGTTGTGATAGACGACCAGGCCGCGCTCGTCGCCGTGGCGGTTGGAGTAGGCGAAGATGTCCTCGTTGACCCAGCCGCCCGGATCGAAGACGTCGTAGAGCAGGAAGTCGGTCACCCCGGCGAAGAGGTAGCGGCGGTGCAAGAGCGGGAATACCTCGCGCTCGTGCCGCTCCACCAGCCAGCCGTCCGGCTGCTCGTCGCGGTAGGCACGGCGGTACTCCATGCCGTACTTCTCGGCGAAGCCCTCCACCTGGCCGTGTCCGATCATCGGCAGGCCCGGCATGGTTGCCAGCAGCGTGCAGACGCCGAAGTACTTGTCGCCGTTGCCGAACTGGTCGACCGCGGTCCGCTCGTCCGGGTTGCTCATGAAGTTGACGAAGCGCTTCAGTACCTCCGCGTCGAATTCGATCGTGTCCTTGATGACCCGCCGGTAGCTGGCGTTCTCCTCGTCGCGGAGCATGTTCATGAAGGCGCTGTTGTAGACGCGGTGCATGCCGAGGGTTCGGACGAAGTAGCCCTCCAGCAGCCAGAACGCCTCGGCCAGGAGAAGCGTGTCCGGAACCTCGGCCGCCACCCGATCCACCACTTCCCGCCAGAACTCGGTGGGCATGCGCTCGTCGAAGACGACCCGGGGCGTGGCGTGCTCGGCACGCGATGGGATGCCGCCACTCTGTCCGGGCTCGGGGTACCACAGCCGCTGGATGTGGCGGCGGGCGAGGGTCATGGCTGCGTCGAAGCGGATGATCGGGAACTGGCGGGCGACCGCCAGGATGGTCTGGATGACGGCCTCGCGGACCTCGGGCTTGAGGTAGTCGAGCTGGGCCGTGTCGTTCCAGGGCATGCTCGTGCCGTCGTTGCCGTGGTAGATGTACCGGACGTCGCCCGTCAAGTTGTCGGTGCGCTTGAAGACGACGGCGGCGTCGGTCGAGTCCCAGTAGTGGTCCTCGATCTGGATCGTTACCCGCCCGTCATCGTTCAGGTCGCCGCCGGTGAACGAATAGGCCGGATAGGGCGGATCGGGTAGCTGCAGGAACCAGTCCGGGTGCTCGATGACCCAGCGTGAGTCGATGCCCATGTGATTGGGCACCATGTCGGAGCTGAGGCGGATGCCGCGGCCGGCGCAGCGGTTGCGGAGTCGCTCGAAGGCCTCCTGGCCGCCCAGATCGTCGGCGATGCGGTACTCCATGAGCGAGTAGGCTGAGGCCGCAGCGTCCGGGTTGCCGCGCCACTGCTTGATCCGCTGGCTGGCCCGGCTCCGCTCCCACAGACCGATCAGCCACAGGGCGGTGAAACCGCGCCGGGACAGCGCCTCCAGCTCCTCGTCGGGGATCTCGTCCAGCCGGGCGATCCGGCGGCCGTAGCGCTTGGACAGCTGGTCGAGCCAGACGTACGTGGTGCGAGCCATCAGCACCACCCTCGGCATCCACTCGCGATCCTGGCTGAACCGCTCGTACTCGTTCTCCAGGCCTCCCAGACCGGGACCGTGGATCGCCGGTCCGGGCCCCGATGCGGGATGCATCCTCATCCACAGGGCGACCTCTTCCTCGTGCAGAACGTCCAGGGTGACGATCAGCCGGTCCAGGAAGGGAGTCAGGACGAGCCCCCATCGCGATCGCATGTAGAGGAGCTGCCCGGCCAGCGAGTCCGGTTCGGCGAGCGCGGGCGCCCGAAGGAAGGCGATCAGCGACAAGCCCCTTGACCCGAAACCTGGCTGGCTGCCGAAGTACTCGCGCAGGCTGGCGATGATGTGCTCGTAGCCGGTCCGCTCACGCAGGTCGGAGTCGTCGAAGAGCTCGTCGAAGGTGGCGAAGGCCGGGTTGGCGTTGGCCAGCCACAGCATCAGCAGCTCTTCGAGGGTGACCTCGCGGTTGGGGATGCCGTCGGTCGCCCCGGCCAGGTACGACGTGGGATCGACGCGGCCGAGGCGTACGGCCAGCGGCGGGAACTGCTCGACGAAGCGGGCGAGGGCGTGGTCGAGCCGCTCCGGTCCGACCCCGGCCGCGAGCGCGGCCAGCGCGCCCGCCATGACATTCGGGTTGACGGTCCGGCGGTAGATCTCGACGGCATGGTGGAGGATCTCGTCGATCAGCCCCATGGCGTTGAGCTCGGCCGCGTGTACCACTCGATCGGGATAGCGCTCGGGGTCGCGGCCGTCGTTCATCTTCCTGGCGAAGAGCCGCGCCGCGGGGAAGTTCGGGACGATGACGTTGCCGCTCGATTCGAAAAGCGCCTGGTCGAACTCGTAGCGGTCGCGGGCCGCCTTCGAGACGTGGAACTCGAATGCCACGGATGCGCTCCAAGATGCGGGTGGCGTGCGCCGAACAAGCTGTCTCTGGGCTTCTGGGCCGGAGTCTACCAGGCGAACGGTCGCCAACACCCGTAGGGCCCAGGGCACCGAACGCCCAGGATGACCCGCGGCAATTCAGCCTCTGCCAGGCGGCTGGCCGGCATCCGCGAGCGCTTCGTTGTAGATCGCCGCGCCATCGATTCGGCGGGAGGGCGAGGTGAGGAGCGAGAGGCCGTCCAGCAGCCGGACTTCGAGATCCGTGCCTGCCGCGTCGTCGATCACGCGTACCGCCTTCGCCGCGAACAGCAGGATCTGCCTGGTCTCGGGGCGGATCGGATCGCCCCAGAACCAGCCGTCGCTGGCGAACATCGCGAGGCGCCAGCGTTCGGCCTCGAGCAGGTCCAGGAGGCGTCCCCGCTGTACCTTCGTGGCGAACGGCAGCTGACGTCCGGCGAAGTCCTCGGCCGGTTCGGCTCCGAAGACCACGTCGACGTATTCGTCTCGTGCTGCCCACAGCGCCGCGGGGTCCATGAAGTCCGCGACGAGCTCCTCCGCCGCCGTGTCTATCGCCGACGCGAGTCGCTCGAGGGCGGTGCGGAGCGGCCCCTTCCAGCGACCGTCGGCCGCATCCGGGCATTCGGCGCTCCAGCGGAGAAGCCCGTGATGACAGCTCCAGGAGGTCCGCTCGGCGATCTCGGTCGAGGGAAAGGCGCTCGCGGGCGAGCCGCCCAAGACCTGCCCGACGGTGGTGACGTCGAAGCCGCGGGCGGGCGCGTTCGGGCCCGGGTTGACGAGTCGCGTGAGAAAGAGGTCGCGGAACTTCTGATGGTGCCCGTATAGCTCACCGTCCGTAGCCATGACCGCCATGGGCGGTGTGCCGTCGGCGAGGCTCGGGCCGGCGAGACGCGGCAGGACTCGCTCGCGAGCGAACGAATCGGCGTCCATCGTGGCGCCTGGCTCGAACGAGGCAGCAGCGGAGAGTGCACCGTCGAAGAAGGCGACGGCTACGGCCAGGCCCCCGCCCAGGTCCACTCGATAGGGGCGCCGTGTGTCGAGATGGGAGTCTGCCGCCTGCCAGGGCGCCAGGATCGTGTAGCGCACCCCTTCCTCCGCCAGGATGCGCAGGGTCGGGAGATCCACGGCCGTTTCGGGCAGCCACATGCCGGTTGCGCGCCGATTGAACCGCAGCTCGAAGTCGCGCAGGCCCCACCGGATCTCGGTCCGGCGATCCGCGAGCGAAGCGAGCGGCAGGATGGCGTGGTTGTAGGCCTGGGCCATGGCGTTGCCGCGTCCGGGGTCGTCGATCCCTTGGGGCACATCCGAGGCTACGAAACCGGCAAGTGTCGGCGCATCGTGCTCCGCCAGCCACGTGGCCAGCGTAGGCCCCAGGTCATACGAGATGTGGCGAAGGTTGCCTCGCTCGGCGTTGGGCTTGTAGCACTCCGCGTCGATGCAGGCGTTCCAGTCGCGGTACGGGGCCGCGGCCGGCTGCGGTGGGATCTCTCCGCTGAAGGGGTCGCGGCGCTCGGGTTGATAGAAGTGGCCGTGAACGGCGAGCTTGGGGCGAGTCACTCGGCGGATGGTAGCGGAGCCGGCCGCGCCGGGTATTCGCCGCCCGACGATCCGCCCGCGGGTCCGCCCGCAGGGTCCGCGCTTACGGTCGGGGTCAGACGATCGCCAGGATGACCAGGAGTGTCGTTAGGACGGCGATGCCGGCGGCGACTCGCACCACGATCCAGCCGGCCCTGCCCTCGCGGAGCACGGCGGCAAGACCGGCCAGCACGCCGGCCAGCGCCAGGAACGAGAGGCCCATGATGGCGATCCTGTCATGCCAGCCGGCATCGTTTGCCAGGTCCACCTGGCGGCTCTGCTCGGCCAGCTCCGCCTCGAACTCCTCGGGCGTCGTCTCGATGAGGTTCACCGCGTACCCGTCCAGCGGAGACCCGGCGACGGTGGCGCCGGTCGCGGCGACCTGGGCTTTCAGCTGCTTCGAAGCGTCGTACATCGCCCCGCCCACCGCGGCGGCGCCGGCATTGCCGGCCAGCCCGGCGGCGAGCGCTCGGTCGTTGCCCTCCATCTCCAGGAAGAGAACCGCCTCGTCCGAGTTGAACGTCAGGTTTCCGGCTAGCGAACTGATCGCGATCCGGGCCGAGATGTCCGCCGCCAGGCGTGAGGCCGTCAGCTGGGCGTGCGTCGACGCCAGGCTGCGATCGGTGTGGACGACTCCGAGCACGGCGGCCACCACGGCGATCACGCCGATCACGCCGGCGACGATCCTGTCGAACCGAACGCCGCTGCGCAACTTGGCGGCTTGGTCGGGGTAGATCACGGGTCGACCCTCCTCGGGCTTCCGACTCCCTCCGTCCGGCTCATAGCGCCAGCTCCACGGCCAGGGCCAGGAGGAGGCCCGCCGCCAGCGTCACCGCGCCGGATCTGAGGAGCACCCGGCGCCGGCTGGCGAACGCCTGAGCCAGCGCGCCGAGCATCCCGCACACGCCGAATGGCACCAGGGCGAGGGACATGAGAACCGCCTTGTTGGAGAGCCGGTTGCCCGCCGCCTGGGCGGCGTTGGGGTCCACCGCCAGGATGTCGGGTTCGGCCGCTCGCAGGTCGGCCAGCCGTTTGCCCAGGTCGACGCCTCCGCCCGAGAGCGAGTAGGCGGGCTTCGTCAGATCCAAGCTCGGTTCCAGCGCCCGGAGGATCTCCGTCTGGACGCTCTTCTCTATCGCGACCACGTCACTCGTTCCACCCTGCGCCGCGGGAATCGCCTCGAGCTTCTGGAGGACCAGGCGTGAGCGGAGGATCTGTATCGCCACGGGCACCTCTGTCTCGTAGAGGTAGCGGACGTTCTCCTGCGCTCCGGTCGAGCGCTTCACCTCCAGTCGGACGGTCGACTGCCAGTGTCCAGAGGCGTCGCCTGAGACGAACGAGACGCGAGCGCCGACGACGGCAGCCGCGACGGCCGCCGCCGCGAGCAGCAGGGCCACTCCCCGCTGGCCGGCTTCGGATGCCGGCTGGTGTTCGAGTAGCGGCGGCCCCTCCGGACCTCCGGCGGTTGCCAGTTCTGTGGCCGGTTCGCTTCGCTTCCTGGGCATGCCCGCCTCCTGGCGCCTGCGTGCTCCGATGCCCGAAATGTACGCTCCCGGGAACCCGGCGCGAAGGTCGGATCGCGCGCCGCCCGGTTCGCGGGTGGCAGGCGCGCGAGGCCGCCGGTCGCTCAGGTGGGAGAGGTCAGGCCGGATCGTTCTCTTCGGTCGAACGGTCGTGCGTCTGCGCAGCCACGAGGCGGACCGCGAAAGTCTCGCGCCTCCCGGGCTCCAGCGCCACGGGCCAGCGGAAGAGGAGGCAGCTGCCCTGGTAGGCTCGCTCGAAGCCGCCCTCCGAGTTGGAGACGGTCTCGACCGGGTACCAGGTCATCCGGGCGGCGGGCTCGGCCGTGGCAGCGATCCGGACGCCTTCGTAGTCGTTGCCGAATGCCAGTGCGGAGGCCGCGGAGACCGCGCCGGGCGCGTCGTGGGGGCTGCGCGCGCCGTCTTGGGTCTCGTACCAGGCTGCCGGGTTGTGGCCGCCACCGAGCAGGTTGACGTTCCATTCGATTGCCAGATCGAAGGCCACGGGCCGGTCGCCGGGATTCTCGAGCACCGTCGCCAGCTCGAGGACCGGCTTCATCCGATCGCCGCCGAATCGGAAGGTCTTCTCGACGATGAGCGGGCGTTCGACCTCTCCCGACCGGACCGACCCGAGCCGGCGCGCGACGAGCTGGCCATCCTCGACCGTCACGGGTTCGTAGGCGCTCTCGGTGAAGTCGCCGATCTCCTCGTACGTTGCCGTCACGAACGCCTCGACCCCGGTCGGGCCATCGGCCGGGAGCAGGTGGATCATGCCGCTGCGGCGCTCGTGGCGGTCGTAGTGGAGCAGGGCGGCCAGCCCGTCTTCCCTGATGGCGACCGTGTCGTGGATCGTCTTGGGGGCGTCGCCAGTCGAGCCGTCCGCGGCCGGTGCGTCCGCGGCGGAGCCGTCCGTGGCCGCGCTGCCACCCGCACCCGCGCCGAGGGCCTCCTCCTGAGCGGCCCGCTCATGGGCAACCAGTCGCGCGTGGTAGGCCTCCGGTCGCCGCCTCAGCACCGAGGCAAGAGCCACGCGGCTGGCCCGCAGATCCCAGGACGAGATGGCCGCTCCGTCGGCCAGGTCTACGACCACGGTCTGACCCGGGCTGGTCACGAGCGCCTCGTCGATCGCGTCCAGGTCCGTGTCGATCAGCCGCGCGCCGTACGGCTCGCCCCCCGTTGCTGCCTCCGCGGCGTCGGCCAGGTCCTCGGCCGCGATGAGATGGGCCAGAGTGGCCATCCGCATGTGGACGATGTAGATGCCGCCGAACAGCCCGTGCCAGTAGCAGTCGTTGGACTGGCCCTGATAGAGGTGGTCGATGACCCGCTCGCGCGTGGCCCCGGCTGCCATCCGATCGACCTTGTCGGAGACGCGCAGCATTTGCTTGTGCAACTCGTTGATCTCGCGGTATCGCGCGGCGTAGTTGCGCCAGAAGCCGCCGCGCAGGAATCGTGCGGCAGGGTCCCCGCGCTGACGGGCCGTTTCCAGAAGCTGCGTGAAGATGGGAGTCTCGTCCGGGGGCAGGGCCCATTCGGTCATCTCAACGTACGAGGCCGTGGGGAAATACGCTCGGATCGTTGGTGGCTGCCGGTCCAGCCATTCGGACGGTGTGACCGTGGCCAGCCAATCGGCGTTCGATTCGAGAGCTTCGAAGCAGCAGTCGACCCAGCGCTCGCGGCTCCAGCAGTACTCGTACGTGCCCGGCCACGCCCCGAACTTCTCGCCGTCGTCGCCCATCGTCCCCACGAACCGGCCGTCCGGCGTGGCCCGCTCGCGAAGGTATGCGATCAGGTCTTCGACCGGCTTGAACGGGATCCGATAGCGCAGCCCCTGCTCGGTGCCGAACACCGTGAGCCGCCGGCCGCGATCGTCGGTGGTGAAGGCCGTCCACATGTCGTTCTCGCGGACCGAGGCGGCTCGCAGGTGGCTGTCGTCGAGGACGGTCCAGCCGTATCCGGCTGCGGCGATGTCGAAGGCCAGTCCCGGCTCCCAGACTCGTTCCGCCAGCCATGCCCCGGTGGGCCGGCGGCCGAACATCGCCTCGAGCTCGTCGCGCATCCGCACCAGCTGGCCCTGGCGGTCGCGGTCCGGCAGGGTTACCAGGATGGGCTCGTAATAGGCGCCGCCAACGATCTCTACCTGGCCTCGCGAGACCAGCGCCCGGATCTGGGCGATCGCCTCCGGCCGGTTGGCCGCCAGCCACTGAAGCAGCGGCCCGCTGTAGTGGAGGCCCAGCCGCACGCCGGGATGCCGCTCCAGGGCGCCGAGCATCGGCGAGTAGGCGTGCTCGTAGACACCTTCGATGACCCAGCCGAAGTTGCCGACGGGCTGGTGGTTGTGGATGACCAGAGCGAGCGAGACGCAGCCGCCCAATCCCGCCTCAGCCGGCTTCGGCAGGAGGGCGGCGACCGGGAGGCCGGCGCGAGGGCGGACCAGGTGGCGGCCCGGGGTCGATGCCGGCCGCGGGAAGGTACATCTGTTCGACGTACTCGTGGAGCATCCGAATCGTGGAGAACTGCCAGATCGTGCTGGCAATCGAACGCCGCATCTGAGCCGTCCAGCCCTCCGGAATGTCGTTCGCATTGCGCCGGTAGTAGAGCGGCACAACCTCGCTCTCCAGGATCTGGTACAGACTCTCGGCGTCGGCCTCGTCCTGCGCCCTCTCGTCCGGATTCGTCTCGCGCCCGCCGATGGCCCAGCCGTTGTTGCCGAGGAAGCCCTCGTCCCACCAGCCGTCCAGGACGGAGAGGTTCACGACGCCGTTGCATGACGCTTTCATGCCGCTCGTGCCCGAGGCCTCCTGCAGCCGGAGTGGATTGTTGAGCCACACATCCACGCCCTGGACCATGAAACGGGCGACGCGAATGTCGTAGTCCTCGAGCAGGAAGACTCGACCGCGTAGCTGCGACGACTCGGTGTGGGCGAAGATCTCCTCGATCACCTTCTGGCCGGGACGGTCGGCCGGATGGGCCTTGCCGGCGAATAAGATCTGGACCGGGCGGTCCGCGTCCCAGAGCAGCCTCGAGATCCGGTTCATGTCGCTGAAGATCAGGCCGGCGCGCTTGTAGGTCGCGAACCGGCGGCCGAAGCCGATGGTCAGCGTGCCGGGATCCAGCACCCCCTCCAGCTCCTCCAGGACACTGGGGGCATCGCCGTGGCGGGCGTACTCGTGGCGGAGGCGGTTGCGGGCGAAGATCATCAGCTCGAGCTTCTGGCGCTGATGAGCCTCCCACAGGTCCGTGTCGGGGATCCGGTCCGCGCGCTCCCAGAACCGGTCCGAGCGTTTGCCGGCGTCGACGTTGTCCAGCTCGGCGCCAAGGTAGCGCCGGAAGAGCTCGCGCATGGGTTGCCCGACCCACGTCGGCAGGTGGACGCCGTTGGTGACGGCGATGATGTGCTTGTCGCCCAGACCCTGCCAGGTGTTGTTGGCCGTGACGCCGTGGAGCTGGCTGACGGCGTTGGCCGCGTTGGAAAGGCGCAGCGACATGGCCGTCATGTCGAGGCAGCTAGTGTCCCCGTCTACGCCACGGGCCAGCTCCAGGACCCGATCCATCGGCACGCCGCCCGTTCCCTCGCGGCCGTCGCCGTCGTAGAGCGGTCCCGCAACTCGCCGCGCCAGTTCCGAGTCGAAGCGCTCGTTGCCGGCCGCGACCGGCGTGTGAATGGTGAGCACGCTGTTGGAGCGGACCTGCGCGAGCGCCTCGTCCAGAGCCACCCCCTCGTGCACGAGGGCCCGGGCGCGCTCGATCAGCAGGAAGGCCGAATGGCCTTCGTTGAGGTGCCATATCGCGGGCGTGATCCCCAGGGCCTTGAGCGCTCGGACGCCACCGGCGCCCAGCACCAGCTCCTGGTGGAGGCGCATCTCGCGGCCGCGAACGTAGAGGCTGTGCGTGACCGGCCGGTCCGACTCGGCGTTGTCCGGGATGTCCGTATCCAGGAGCAGGACCGGCACTCGCCCGACCTGAACCAGCCACACCGCCGCGTAGAGGTCTCTTCCGGGCAGCTCCACGGACACGGTGAGCGGCTCGCCGTCCGAGCCCAGGACGCGCAGGATCGGCAGCTTGGCCAGGTCGTAGTCGGGGTAGGCGTGCTCCTGGCGCCCCTCCGCGTCGATGGTCTGGCGAAAGAAGCCGTGTTTGTACAGAAGACCGACCCCAACGAGCCGCATGGCCATGTCGCTGGCGGATTTGATGTGATCGCCCGCCAGCACTCCCAGGCCGCCGGAGTAGATGCCGAGGCTCTCGTGGAAGCCATACTCGCAACAGAAGTAGGCGATCGGGCCGCTCAACGACGGACCGTACTCGCGATTGAACCAGTGCTCACGGCCGCCGGCCATGTAGCGGTCGAACTCCGACAGGACCCCGGTGTACGCGGCCATGAAGTCCGGGTCGTCGAGCAGCTCCACCCAGGCGATCGGCTGTAACAGGACCTCGACGGGATTGCGGTAGCGCGACCACGACAGACCGTCGATTCGACTGAACAGAGCCCGGGCCTGCGGATTCCAGCTCCACCACATGTTGAAAGACAGGCGCTTCAGGCCCTCGAGCTTGGGCGGCAGCTTGAAGGATGTTCCGGGGAGGGTGGGAACCTGGACCGAAAGTTCCATCTGCCGCGCATCATATCCGACGGTGCCGCCGGTCCCGTCGGGGCTAGGCATGGGGACGCGGCGATTTCCGGCTGCGATTGCCTGCGGTTCTCTATGCCCTCCGCCCCGGGTATGACTACCATGACGGCAACGTTCCTCGAGTCGAGGCGGGTCGCGCACGGGAGCACGAACAATGCGAGTCGTCTGCATCTCCGCCGAATGCGAGCCCTGGGCCAAGACGGGCGGCCTCGGCGATGTCGTCGACGCGCTCGCACGAGCCGTCGGGGCGAGGGGCCGGGCGGACCAGGCGGACCAGGCGGACCAGGCGGATGCCGGAGGCAAGCCACGCGTCCTGCAGTCCCAGGTGTGGGCAGGGACCGGCGGCGTCATGGGAACGGGCGATGGCGCGCCTCCCGGAAACGTCGAGCCGCCTGTGGACGTCTTCCTGCCGAAGTACCGTGGCGTGGAGGTTCCCGCCGACGCGACCTCCAAGCCATTGGTGGTTCCGGACCCGCTCGCCGGTAGTGGCGTGACCGAAATCACGCTGGTCGAGTTCGAGGCACGCGGATATCGCGTCCGGCTCGTCGACCACCCGCCCGCGTTCGATCGCGACGGCTACTACGGTGACGAGAACGGCGACTATCCCGACAACGGCTGGCGCTTCGGCCTGCTGTGCCGGGCCGTCCTCGAGGCGCTTCTGGTGGACGAGCGTCCCGTCGACGTGCTGCATCTCCACGACTGGCAGGCCATGCCGGCGGTGTTGTTGCGCGACTGCGCCTACGAGGCCTACCCGCTCATCTCGCGGGCGGCGGTCATGGCCACGATCCACAACCTGGCCTATCAGGGTTGGCTGACTCGCGATCAGGCTGCCGGGCTGGCCTTCCCCGATGAGCTGAAGCAGGCGATCAAGCCCCACGCCGACGGCATCCTGCTGCTGCGCGAGGGGATCGACCGGGCCGAGCTGGTCAACACCGTCAGCCCCGGCTACGCCCAGGAGGCTCTCACGCCGGCGTTCGGGATGGGGCTGGACCCGGTGCTCGCCGGCCTGGGCCACCGCTTCGGTGGGATCCTCAACGGCCTCGACATGACCGTCTGGGACCCGGCCACGGACGCCGACCTGCCGGCTCGCTACTCCCGGAGCGATATGGCAGGGAAGGCGGCCTGCCGGCAAGCCCTGCTGACGGAGCTGGGTTTCGACCCGCATGACGGCGGGCCGGTGCTGGGCATGATTGGACGCCTCGACCCGCAGAAGGGCTTCGACCTGCTGGCTGGAGCCGCTCCCGAGCTGATCGCGGCGGGTGCCAGGATCGTGGTTCTGGGCACCGGCGATCCCAAGCTGGTCCGCGGCTTGCGCACCATCGCGGCCCAACACCCCGAGTCCGTGGCGGTCGTGGAAGCATTCGACCGGCCCCTGGCCCGGCGCATCTACGCCGGGTCGGACCTGTACCTGATGCCCTCGCGCTTCGAGCCGAGCGGGCAGGGCCAGATGATCGCGCTGCGATACGGGACGCCGCCGGTGGTACACCGGACGGGCGGCCTGGCCGACACGGTCGTGGACGTTCGCGAGTGGCCCACCGAAGGCACCGGCTTCGTCTTCGACGCGCTGTCGCCCAAGGCGTTGGCGAATGCCTGCCGTCGGGCAATGGGCCACTACCGGCGGGGCGGCGAGGAGTGGGCGGCGCTGCAGAACCGGGGCATGGCGATCGACTGGTCCTGGGAGGCCGGTCCGGCGGAGCAGTACGCGGCCTCGTATCGGCGGGCCGTTTCGCTTCGCCGAGAAGGCTGATCGAGTGGGCCAACCTTCGCTCGACCTGCTCGTCGTTGGCGCGGGCGCGGCGGGTCTGACGGCCGCACTGACCGCGGCGGAGCACGGCGCGAGCGTGCTGGTGCTGACCAAGGGTCACGCCCCCGATTCGTCCAGCTGGCACGCTCAGGGCGGCATCGCCGGAGCGATCGGCGACGACGACACCGCGGGACTGCACGCCGTGGACACCGAGAGGGCGGGCCGCCACCTTTGCCGGCCGAGCGCAGTCCGAATCCTCACCGAGGAAGGGCCCGAACGCGTCCGCGAGCTCATCACCATGGGTGTGCCGTTCGATCCCGAGCTGAGCCTCGAAGGCGGGCACTCGAGGCGTCGCGTCTCCAGCGTCGAGGGAGCCGCGACGGGCTGGGCCGTGACGAGCCTGCTCGGGCGGCGGGCCGTCGCGACTCAGGGAATCGCTATGCGAGAGGCAACAACCGCCCTGTCGCTGTGGGTGTCGCAGGGGCGCTGTCTGGGTGTCATCACGCCGGACGGCCCTCTGGTCGCCAGGGCAACCGTCCTGGCGATGGGCGGCGCCGCCGCCCTCTGGGCCCGCAGCACGAACCAGGAGGGCCAGATCGGCGATGGGATCGCCCTCGCCCTCGCGGCCGGGGCCGCGGTCGCCGACATGGAGTTCATGCAGTTTCATCCCACCGTTCTTGAGGGCTCGCGGCTGCTCCTGACCGAGGCGCTGCGGGGAGAAGGCGCGACTCTCCTGGATGAGGCCGGCGACCGGTTCGTCGACGAGCTGGCCCCGCGCGACGAGGTGGCTCGGGCGATCGTTCGCAAGGGCCGGGTCTTCCTCGACCTTCGGTCGATCGATCGGTCGCGCTTCCCGGGCCTGATGGAAGAGATCGAGAAGTCCGGATTTGATCCTGCCTGCCAGCCGATCCCCGTCTCTCCGGCGGCCCACTACACGATCGGCGGCATCGTCACGGACCTGGACGGGAAGACGGACGTGGCCGGGCTGTACGCTGCCGGGGAATGCGCGGCCACGGGCGTCCACGGCGCGAACCGGCTGGCCTCGAACTCGCTGCTCGAATGCCTGGTCTTCGGACGGCGGGCCGCCCTGGCCGCGCTCGGCGTGGCCGCCCTCCCGGCGAGGCTGCCGGATCCGCCTGCCAAACCGCCGCCGCCACGGGTGGCCTCGGCGGCGCTGCGAGAGCAGGTCTGGCGGCAGGCGGGCGTGATGCGTGATCCGGCCGGCCTGGCCGATCTAGCCCGCAGCCCCGATCCCGTGGCCTCGCTCGTGGCGCGCACTGCTCTGGCCCGCTCGGAAAGTCGCGGCGTCCATTACCGTATCGACCATCCCGCCGCCGACCCGGCGTTTGAGGGCCACTTCGTCCTCAGACCCGGCCGAGAACTGACTCTGGA
Organism: Candidatus Limnocylindrales bacterium; assembly: GCA_049520815.1. Classification (GTDB taxonomy): domain Bacteria; phylum Chloroflexota; class Limnocylindria; order Limnocylindrales; family CSP1-4; genus Fen-1039. Next base: position 69,799 of record JBEKPL010000001.1, on the reverse strand, counting down.
GCACTGGACTTGACCGCGACAGAAGCGACTCGCCGCGCTGCCACCCGCCGCCACATCTCCCCACCCGATCCGGAGGCAGTGGCGCGGGTCGTGGCGGCAGCCCTTGCAGAGGACCTGGCTCTTGGCGATCCCACGACCGAAGGCCTGTTCGGGCCGGAGGCCACCTGTGTTGGGTCGCTGCTCTTCAAGGAGCCGGGTGTCGTGTGCGGCCTGCCGGTCGTGGCCGCCGTCTTCGCCGCGCTGGATCCGGCCGTGCTCCTGGCACCGGCCGCGGCCGAGGGCGACCGCATCATCTCGGCGCCCGCGGAGATCGCCCGCATCTCCGGCCCGACGCGGGCCATCCTCTCGGGTGAGAGGACCGCGCTCAACCTCCTGGGCCGCCTCTCGGGGATTGCTACGCTCACCGCCCGCTGCGTCGCCGAGCTGGAAGGCACCGGCGCCAAGCTCCTGGACACTCGCAAGACCACTGCCGGACTGCGCGAGCTGGAGAGGTACGCCGTCCGATGCGGCGGCGGCACGAACCACCGTCTCAACCTCGGCGCGGCCCTGCTCGTCAAGGACAATCATCGGCGCCTCGCCGGTGGCATCGCCGAGGCCGTCTCCCGGCTGCGCAGTTCGGCGCCGCACCTTCGACTGGAGGTGGAGGCCGAGACGCTCGCTGACGTGCGCGAGGCGCTCGATGCCGGCGTCGATCGGATTCTGCTGGACAACATGAGCCCGGCGGAGCTTCACCAGTCGGTCGAGATGGTCCGCGGGCGGGTCGAAACCGAAGCGTCGGGCGGTATCACTCTGGGCGCTCTCCGTCAGGTCGGCGCGACGGGCGTCGACTTCATTTCGCTCGGCGCGCTGACGCATTCGGTGCAGGCGCTCGACGTTTCGCTCGAGGTTGCCGGATGAGCTCGCCCCACCGGGCCGCCGAAGTCGAGGCCGCTCAGGCCGCCGAGCGCGCGGCCGAGGCTCGGTCTATCCCCGTCGAGCCTCCGGGCGACCCGGCCACGTTCCCCGCGCTCCAGGCGGAGATTCGCCGGCTTGCCCGCGAGAGGAACGCCGTGATCCTGGCTCACAGCTACGAGCGGCCGGAGGTCCAGGACGTGGCGGATCACGTCGGCGACTCGCTCCGCCTCTCGCGCCTCGCCGCCTCCGCGCCCGAGTCGACGATCGTCTTCTGCGGCGTAGCTTTCATGGCCGAGACCGCCAAGATCCTCTCGCCGGACAAGCGCGTCCTGCTCCCGGACCCCGCTGCCGGCTGCTCTCTCGCCGACTCGATCACCGTCGAGCAGCTGCGCAAATGGAAGGCCGATCATCGCGGCGCAGTCGTGGTCTCCTACGTGAACACCAGCGCAGCCGTCAAGGCGGAGAGCGACTACTGCTGCACCTCGGGCAATGCGCGGGCCGTCATCGAGGCCATCCCCGCCGACCGCAAGATCCTCTTCCTGCCGGACATGTTCCTCGGCCTGTGGCTGCAGCGCGTCACCGGCCGCAAGCTGACCATCTGGCTCGGCGAATGCCACGTCCACGCCGGCATTCGACCGGCCGACGTCGAGGCCTGGCACAGGGCCGAGCCGGACGCCGAGCTGCTGATCCATCCCGAATGCGGCTGCACGAGCCAGGTCATCGAGGCCGTCGGCGACGACGCCCATATCCTCTCGACCGAAGGGATGGTCACCTACGCCGAACGTTCGGCCTCCGACAGCTTCCTGGTCGCGACGGAGGTAGGCATCCTGCACCGGCTCGAGCAGAAGGCACCCGGCAAGCGCTTCGTGCCCGTCGACCGCGAGGCCGTCTGCCAGTACATGAAGCTGACCACGCTCGAGAAGGTGCGCGAGTCGCTCCTCCGCGGCGTCTACGAGATCGACGTCCCCGCGGATATCGCGAACCGCGCCCGCACGGCCCTGGAGCGGATGATCGCCATCTCGTAGCGTGCCGCGGCCTCACACGGCTCGACCTCTCGCGTAGTCGTGAGACGACTACTCTCCCACGTCGGGACGGCCGCAAGCTGCATGTGGCGACCGCCGAGGTTACCCAACCGCTTGGCTCACACTCAGCTCGGGATGAATCTCCCGATCCGGGACCGCATGCCGGGGCGCGTCTCGGCCGCGAGGGTGGATAGTAGTCGCCCGGCGCATATCTGAGCGGTCCGGCCGCCCCGGCCGCCTGCGTCCGAGCCGCCGCGATCGGCCTAGCCACCGCGATCGGCCTAGCCGCCGTCGCTCAGCTCGGATGGCCGATCTCGAGCTGGACGGCCGGACGCGACGCCGCCTGGGCCAGCTGTGCGAACACGCTCCCCTTCGAGCGGTAGTGGTCGACGAGCCGCCCGTATTCCTCCGCGACCCAGACATAGTCCGGATGCCCGGCCTGCCACTCGCGCAGAAAGACGACCCCGCGCAGTCGGACCTGCATGAGCTCCTTGAGACAGTTGAAGCAGGGCTGGAGGGTCGTATAGAGGAATGCCCCGTCGATCGCGACGCCGAACCTGGCCGCGGTGGCCATCGCGTTCTGCTCGGCGTGGACACACAGGCAGATGTCGTAGAGCTTGCCCGACAGACCGGCCTCGGGCTGTTCCCGCCGGAGCGCGCAGCGGCGGCAGCCTCGCTCCGTCTCCGTGCAATTGGGGTAGCCCGCGGGCGTGCCGTTGTAGCCGCTGCCGAGGACACGGTCGTCACGGACGATCACCGCGCCAACGTGCGACCCAAGGCACTTGGCCCCTGACTCCACGACGAGCGCGAGGCGCATGTAGAAGTCGTGGCGCGCCCAGCCCGCCTCCGTCAGCCCGATCACGTCAACAGCCACCGGCCTGCCTCTCGACTGCGTGTCCGAGCGACCCGCAGCCAGTCGATCGGCACTCCGAGACGGTACACGAGCGGCGGGCGGTCCGCGACCCGCTTGTTGCAGCGATACCTCAAACCGCGCGGCAGCACTACACTGGATGGGCGCAGCGCCACGATTGCCATGGGGGGCCTTGGACAGTGATCGTTCACCTGCTGGAGTATCGGGTCGTTCCCGGTCACGAAGCGGAAGTCGTGGGCTACCTCTGCCATCAGGCGCTGGTGGCGCCGCCGGATCAAGGTCTCGCCTGCAGGTACGCCGGCCGGCGTCTCGGCACGCACGGCCGGGAGCATCTGGCCGCCACCGTCTGGAGCGACTGGGAGACCCTGCGGCACGGCATTGACGAGGCGGGCGTCCCGGGATTCCTGGCCGCGAAGTCCGAACTGCTTGGCGCGAAGCGTCCGAGCCGGTATCGTGTAGTGGCCTCGACCGGGTTGGGCTGCGAGGGAGCGCGAGTCCTGCGACTCTACAGGACCTCGATCGCAGCCGATGCGGTGGAGACATGGGAGCGGCGGACCCTCGAACCCGTCGGTCAGCTGGCCTCGAAGAAGGGCCTCCTCACCGTCGTGGCGGGGGTCAGCACGGACCAGGATGGACCGGCCACGCAGGCGGGTGAGGCCAGCGTTGTCGTTCTGACGGCCTGGGCCAAATGGGACCTTCTGCTGACGGCGACTGGAGGCCGTCTCAACAGCGCATTGACCGACACGGAACTCGAGGACATCGAACGTCCGGCTATCGCCGACCACTACGAAGTCATGGCGCCGGAGCCAGGACCGGCGTAGGGATCCAGGGGAGCATCTGACATGGCGAGGGGTCGTTGCGCGGGCTCGCGAAGGCCCGCTACGCGATACAACTCGGCCGTCTGCGGGCACCGAGATCTCGGCTCGATTCACGCGTCTTCTTTGGCGGGAGCGGGCCGTTCTTTGCCGAGCATGACCGACGAACGGTCGGCTGTCGTCCATCGCCGAGGGTGCAAACAATGACTGCGGGCGGATCGAGGCAACTGACCCGGGGCCGCTACCCCTTGCGGGCGGCGGTGGGTTTCGGCTCGTGGGCGCCCGCACTTCTGCTGGCGGTCAGCGCCGCGGCATCGCTCGCCTACGCCTTCACATTCCTCCGCCCCACGACCGGATGGCTCGACGGGTACCTGCCCATGGATCCGGCCGCGGAAGATCCGATCCTGGCGGTGCTGTGGGCCATCGGCCTCGGCGCCCTGGCACTTGGACTGGTCCGAGGCAGATCCGTCGCATGGTGGCTCGCCATCGCCATCCTGGCTGTCTCGCTGATCGGTCAGGCCCGGGCACTGTCGCGTCCGGTCGGGGTCCTGGTCATAGGCGGCCTGCTGGCCGTGCTTCTCGCGGACCGGCGTCGCTATGAGGTCGAGACCGCGGCCAGCTGGCGCCGTCGCATCCTGGCCCTGCTCGCGGTGGGCGGCCTGGCGATCGGACTCGAGACCTCACTGATCCTCGCCGCCACGGGCACCTGGCCCACGCCGCTTGGCGCCGTGGGCGACATCACCTCGGCGCTCGGCAACGCCCTCGGTATGAGCGACGCCACGGCCGACCGCGTCCTTCACCGCACCAGCCGCGACGCGCTCGTCGGCCTGCTGATCCTGGCCTCTCGCCTGCCGATAGTGCTGGCCGCCCTCGGCGTTCTCAGCCGCGTGCCGGAGCCGCCGGTCGATCCAACGACCCGAGCCCGAGGGCGCGCCATCGCTGAGAAGTACGGCTGCGGCGCGCTGCTGCCGTTCCAGCTAGGCGAGGACAAGCACGTCTTCAGCCCGCCGGACGCAGACGGCATCGTCGTCTATGGCCTGGCCGGTCGAACGGCTGTCGTCCTGGGCGATCCGATCGGTTCGCCTGAGGCGTCGACGAAGGTGTTCTCCGAGTTTCTGGCTCGATGCCGGAAGCTCGGCCGGTTGCCTGTCGTCTACCAGGCGAGCGCGGCCAGCCGGGCGCTGCTCGTGGGCGCCGGATTCCGTATGTTCAAGGTCGGCGAAGAGGCGATCGTCGACCTCTCAACGTTCGATCTCACCGGCCCGCGACGGGCCAACCTGCGCCACACCATCACCCGATGTCGCAAAGACGGTGTCACGTTCCGCTGGTTCGCTCACGGCATGCCGGCGGAGGAGAAAGCGCTCCTCGCCGATCTCGAGGCCATCGACGCGACCTGGCGCAAGGGTGCCGGCCCGCAGATGGGCTTCACGATCAGCCACTTCGACCGGACCGCGTTGGCCTGGCAGCCGATCTCGCTGGCGGTGGACCCGTCCGGGCGCGCGCTCGGCTACACGACGTTCCGCAGGACCGGCGTCGACGGCGGCTGGGTTCTCGACCTGATGCGCCGTGCCCCCGACGGTCCGCCGGGCGTTGTAGAGGCGTGCATCGCCGAGGCGGCGGTCGCCTTCCGGGCCGCAGGCGCGAGCACCCTGTCGCTGGGCATGGCCCCTCTCGCCGGTCTCGACCGTGTGACTGGAACGTTTGAGGAGCGCCTGCTCGCCAACGCCGGCCGGCTCGTCGGTCGCTGGTACGACGTGCGCGGCCTGTTCGTCTTCAAGAGGAAGTTCGACCCGTACTGGATACCGCGCTATGGGGCGATGCGCAGGCGCCACGACCTCATCGGGTTCACGATCGGTCTGATGCGCGTCCACCTCTCCGGCGCTCTTCGTCTGCCCGGTCGCCGTCGCACCGCACCGCTGGCTGCCGCTGCATGAAGTCTCTCCGCCGCAAAGCCGGCCTGCCTCAGAGCGGCCCGCCTGAGACGGCCGCTGCCAGCGAGGCCGACGAGCTACTGGCCGGTCGCCTGGGCACGATGCCCCAACTACAGACTGCGACCAAGAGCGAGCCCGACCGGACTCTCGTCGATCGGCCGGCTCAGGAGGGCCAGCTCGAGGCTGCCACAATCGGCGAGCCCGACGAGACCAGCGTCGCTCGCCTCGGCCGGATTCGCCGGCTACCAGGCGGCCTGCGCAAGATCGGGCGGCTGCCCGTCGGTGCCTTGAGGAAGACCCCGCGGCTCCTCATCGGCCTGGTCGTCGCGATCCTGGTGGTGCTGGTGGCCGTGCTCTCAGGCACGGTCGAGGAGACCGATCGCACTCTCGTGATCATGGGCTTCGATCCGGATCGGGCTCAACTGATCGCGGCGCTCATCGTCGCCGCCGTCGCCGCCGTTGCCGTTACGCTCGCGACCGATCGTCCGGCGATCGGGGCGTTGCTGGGCACTTGGGCCATGGTTGCGCTGTTCGGTGAGACGTTCACGGCCGAGACGCATAACGCGCTGTCCGCGACCGGCGCCCTGGGGTCCTTCGACCTGATCGGCTGGATCGTCACCCTGGTCACGCTCGTAGTGATGAGCTTCATCTCGGCGTGGGCAGGTGCCACGCTTGCGGCTGCAATCAGACCGTCGCTGGTCGCGACCGGAGCCTCCGTCCGCGAGATGGTGGAGGCCCGGCGGCCAAACCGACGGGCAGCGCACCGGCCGGTGGCCGCCGCCCTCATCCTGGGCCTCCTCGTCGTCACCGTCCCGGCCTTCGGCGACATGGTCAACCTCGCGCCGGACGCATTGATGCTCAACGGCGGTCACTTCGTCGCGCTGGCGCCTGACTACTCCATCCCGGTCGAGAGTACTACGCCGAGCCCGCTCGAAACGCCAACGCCGACGCCTGCGTCCTCGGCCACGCCGAGTAGCCAGCTGGCGACGCCGTCACCTACGCCGAGCCCAACTCCGCATGCCAGCCCCAGCACCAAGCCGTGGCTGGCCTGGAAGCCGACAGGTAACGGCCACGTGACGCCGGTTCGCTTCCCCGCGCCCTGGACGGGCGGCACTCTCGACACCGTCGACATCAACGTCTACACCCCACCTGGGTACGACCCCGAGGGCGATCGGCTCTATCCCGTGTTGTACGAGGCCCCCACCGGGCTGGAATTGTGGAACTCGGGAACGGGCGTCATCGGGGCATTGGACCAGCTGATCGATTCCGGGGCTATGCCTGCCGCGCTGGTCGTGTTCATAGACTCCCAAGGTGCCACCTTCCCGGACAGCCAGTGCGCGGACTCGACCGACAAGAGGATGTGGCTCGAAACCTTCATTTCGGTCGACGTCGTGCAATACGTCGACTTCGCCTTCCATACCATCAGGGACCCGATCGCACGGGGCATCATGGGCCAGTCCGCGGGTGGGTTCTGCGCCGCAATGCTGCTCTCGCGGCACCCCGATGTGTTCTCCACCTCCATCTCGTTCTCGGGCTACTTCTACGCCGGCATCGGGTCGGGCTCCGCCCCCCGTCCGTACGGCAACAGTCAGGCCGAGATGGACAAGGTCTCTCCGGCTCTGCTGGTACCCCGCCTCTCTGACGAGGAGAAGGCACGCTCCTTCTTCATCATCGTTGCCTCACCGACACAGGAACTCTTCGGACCGCAGGCCCAGAACTTCGAGAAGATCCTGGCCAAGAACCACATCGGGTACGACGCGGTCAAGTCGATCTGGGTGCACAGCTGGACACAGATCCGCAACGAGTTCCCACCCGCGGTGGAGGCCTGGGCAGCCCGGATGGTGGTGGACGGCGTCTGGTGACGCCAGGCTCTCGCGCGCCCTGGGCGGGGCGGCATCGCCGGCTGGCGCCGAGGCGGGGCGCGTGTTAACCTCGGGCGGCAGTGCCTTGATCTGCCGGCGGGAGTAGCTCAGTCGGTAGAGCGTCAGCCTTCCAAGCTGAATGTCGCGGGTTCGAGACCCGTCTCCCGCTCCAAACCCTCTTTCGTGCTCAGCGCCTCGCCGAGCGCCGAGCGAGCGGCGACTGAGATCAGGACACGGTGACTACTACATTCCCCTTCTTGTGCCCCTCTTCAACATACTGTGGGCCTCGGGGATCTGTTCCAGCGAATAGCGTCTGTCTATGACTGATCGGATCTGCTTCGTCTTGACAAGCTCCATGAGAAGAACCAAGTCCTCGACACGCGGCCAGGGGTTCCCTTGGTTGATTGAGACGTAGGTCCCGTTCGGGGTTAGTGCGTTCTTGCAGCTTGACTTCGAGATCTTCCCTACGGCGTCGAAGATGACGTCGTAGAGCTCTCCACTCTTCGTGAAGTCCGCCTTCGTGTAGTCAATTACCTTGTCGGCGCCCAGAGATCTCACCAATTCGAGATTGGCACTGCTGGAGACCCCGATGACTTCTGCGCCCATGTACTTGGCTAGCTGTACCGCATAGGTGCCCGCCGCCCCAGAAGCTCCATAGACAAGAACCCTGTGCCCCTTCTGGACGTTCCCCTTCCTGAGGAAATGCCACGCCAGAGAGGCGAAAGTGGTGGCGGCAACTTCTTCATAGGTCACGCCAGCCGGCATTACCGCCACCAATCCGTCTTCGGGCAAACACGTGTACTCAGCGTAGGCGCCAAAGCCACCCCTCCCGGTGAAGGCGAAGACCCTGTCGCCAACCCTGAATCGTCCAACGCGTTTGCCTATCGCTTCGACTTCTCCGGCCAACTCCACACCCAGGATGGGTTTCCTCGGTCTTCTGAGACCGAGGACCATTCGCGCGGGGATCCACATCGAGATGGGCAACTTGAAACCCCGGACTATGCAGTCCGATGAGGTCACCGTCGTCGCGTGGATCTTCACCAGGACTTCGTTGTCCCTTGGAGTGGGCTTGTCTACCTCCCTGAGTTGAAGGACACTGGGCGGGCCGTACTTGGTGCAGACAATCGCTTTCATGTGGGTCCCTCCTTCTTGTTTTGCGCACGTCCCGCACCCGACCGATCGGGCTTCCTATCCAGGAGCAGCGACGTCTTCCGTCTCAGCGAGCTCGGAACGACTCGTGACGGACAAGACTACGACCACCGCGACGACACGATGACTGGACACCCTACGCTCGGGCCTCCACGAGGGATGAACCGCCCTGACTTTGATGGAGACTCCATCTCTTGGAGAATGGAGCCATGCCAGACAACGCCAGCAGCCACAAGCCTTCCCACCGCTACCCGCCCGAACTGAAGGACCGTGCCGTCCGGATGGTCTTCGAGACCATCGAGGAGCGGGGCGAGCGCGGCGGTGCCGTCACCAGGATCGCCCGCCAGCTCGGCATCGGAGTCGAGTCGCTGCGCCAATGGGTCCGCCAGGCCGAGATCGACAGAGGTGTCAGAGCCGGTCTCACGACCGAGGAGCGTCGCCGGATCGTCGAGCTCGAACGTGAGAACCGCGAGCTTCGCCGAGCAAACGAGATCCTGAAGAGCGCAGCCATTTTCTTCGGGGCGGAGATCGACCGCCGATCGACGAAATGACCGCCTACATCGATCTGAACCGCGCCGCCTACAGGGTCGAGCCGATCTGCCGGACTCTGGAGATCGCCCCTTCCTCCTATTACGCCGCACGAAGCCGGCCACCCGTCTGCGAGGTCGACTCGCGAAGCGATGCTCAAAGACGTGATCGTCCCCGTCCACCGCGCCAACTTCGGCGTGTATGGGGCTCGCAAGGTCTGGCGAGCCCTGCACCGCCTCGGCATGGATGCCGGCCGCGATCAAGTGGCCCGCCTGATGAAGGCCGTGGGTCTGGCGGGTGCGACCCGGACGCGTTCGATCCGGACGACCAAGCCCGCCAACCTCGCTGCTCGACCGGCCGACCTCGTGGAGCGGACCTTCGCCGCTTCGGCACCAAATCGGCTCTGGGTCGCCGATCTCACCTACGTCTGGACGATCGCCGGCTTCTGCTACACCGCCTTCATCATCGACGCCTTCAGCCGCCGCATCGTCGGCTGGCGAACCGCAGCGAGCCTGCGCACCGATCTCGCTCTCGATGCCCTCGAGATGGCCATCTTCGCCCGTGGCCACGATCTGGCGGGTCTGATCCACCACAGCGATCGAGGCGTCCAATACCTGGCCATCAAGTACACCGAACGCCTCGCGGAGGCGGGCGTCGTGAACTCGGTCGGATCCAAGGGCGACTCATACGACAACGCCCTCGCCGAGTCGGTCAACGGCCTCTACAAGACCGAGCTGATCAGACGCCGGCGCTCCTGGCGGACGACCGAAGAGGTAGAACTCGCAACTGCGGCCTGGGTGAACTGGTGGAACGAGAGCCGGCTCCACGAAGCCTGCGGCTATCTCCCTCCGGCAGAGTTCGAGGAGGCATACCATCGCCAATCAGCAGCAACCGTCGCGGCCTAAACCAAAGAACGAAAGTCTCCACGGAACCCAGGGCGGTTCAGGAGGCTACTGCGCTTACGCTCCAAAGCCTTCCAAGCTGAATGTCACGGGTTCGAGACCCGTCTCCCGATCCAAACCCATTTCGTGCCGGACCACGCAGCTTCTACGGTGCGACCGGGGACCCGGCCGAGCCGAGCGTCTCGTCCAAAGCGAACTCGTAGTCGGAGTGCGCCAACCATCGGGGCTCGGCGTGATAGGTTGAAGATCGGGTCGAAGCCTCTATCGGTCGATTTCGAAGGCTTTCATGCGGGTTTCAGGATGATGACCAAAACTGCCCACGGCGAACATAGGCCCGCCCTCTCAGGGCGCGTCGGCCGGGCCGAAGAGTGATCGGGACCCGATCCGCAACATGACACAATCGCCACAGACCACTCTCCCATCCGAAGCCCGGCCCTGGTCGAGGCGTATCTCCCGGATTAGGCGCCGGACGCGTTGGGCCGGTCCTTTCGCCCTGGGGATCGCCGCCGCCCTCGTCGCCCTGAGCGTGTACGGCGCGATCAACCCGGGGCCAAAGCCCCTCGATCGGTCGGACGTCACCACCGCCATCGCCAGTGCTCTGGCATCGCAACCCCCGGGACCAGCTCTCTCCCAGCGTGCGTACCAGGCTGTGGCGCCGGCGCTCGTGAGGATCCAGGCGATCGTCTCGAACGGTTCGCCGGCCCCGAGCGGCTCGGCCTCGACGGCGCCCTCCGCCGTCCCCGCCGCCACCGCCAGCCCGGCCGGCATTCCCGCCGAGGACGCGTCGATCGGTAGCGGCGTCGTCATCAGCGAGGCCGGTGACATCATGACCTGCTTCCACGTCGTCGCCGGCGCGCTCGCCGTCAAGGTGACCTTCGCCGATGGAACGACGACGGCGGCCTCGATCGTTTCCGCCGAGGCGCAGAACGACATCGCGGTCCTTCGCGCGACGAGTATCCCGGCGAGCGTGAAACCGGCCGTCCTGGGCAGCCCCCGCAGCGTCCAGGTCGGCAGCGAGGCCTACGTCCTGGGCAGCCCCTTCGGTCTGTCGGGCTCGATCAGCTCGGGGATCGTCTCCGGTCTCAATCGATCCTTCCAGCTCCCGAACGGGGGGCCGCTCCTCACCGGACTGATCCAGGTCGACGCGGCGGTGAACCCAGGCGACTCGGGCGGCCCGCTGGTCAACCGCAACGGCCAGGTGATCGGGATCGTTTCGGCGCTCATCAACCCAACCAACCAGGGTGTCTTCATCGGCATCGGTCTCGCGGTGCCCATCGACGTAGCCGGCGGAGCCGCCGGTCTTCCGCCCGACTAGCCGGAGGTCCAACACGTGAACGCACAGGCCGCCACCGTTCCTTCGGAGCCGATGGAGCGGGTGCTGTACGAGGTCAAGAAGGTCATCGTCGGCCAGGACAACCTCCTGGAGCGGATGGCCGTGGCGCTCCTGGCCCGCGGCCACCTGCTCGTTGAAGGCGTGCCGGGGCTGGCCAAGACGCTGGCCGTCAAGACCCTGGCCGAATCGATCGGCGGCGAGTTCAAGCGCATCCAGTTCACGCCGGACCTCGTGCCCGCCGACCTGGTCGGGACGCGCATCTACAACCAGAAGACCGGCGAGTTCAACACTTCCCTGGGCCCCGTCTTCACCAACCTGCTGCTCGCCGACGAGATCAACCGTGCCCCGGCCAAGGTCCAGAGCGCTCTGTTGGAGGTGATGCAGGAGAGGCAGGTCACCATCGGGCACGACACGCACAAAGTGCCCGACCCGTTCCTGGTAATGGCGACGCAGAACCCGATCGAGACCGAAGGGGTCTACGCCCTGCCGGAGGCGCAGGTGGACCGCTTCATGCTCAAGGTCCTGATCGACTACCCCAGCGCCACCGAGGAATTCGTCATCGTCGAGCGGATGACCGGCAAGCTCGATCCAGTCCAGGAAGTCCTGACCACCGCCGGCCTGCTCGAGCTCCAGGCGCAGGCCGATCGCGTGTACGTCGACCCGGGCCTGATGGAGTACGCGGTCCGACTCGCGACGGCAACCCGCGCTCCGGCGTCGCACGGTATGGCGGAGCTGGCCCACTACATCACCTACGGCGCCAGTCCGCGAGCCTCGATCAACCTGATCCTGACCGCTCGCGCGCTGGCCTTCGTCCGTGGCCGCGACTACGCCCTGCCCCAGGACGTCCTCGACATGGCCCGCGACGTCATGCGCCACCGGATGGTGCTCTCGTTCGAGGCGCTCTCTGACAACGTGACCGCCGACGACGTCCTGACGACGGTGCTCAAGAAGATCCCGGTGCCCGTCGTGCCGCTGCGAGACGGCGCCAAGGTCCCCGCCCGTGGCTGAAGGCGTGGCCTGGAGCGCTCAACTGGACCTCGGCGACGAGGCGGACCCGGTTGGCGCGGGCCTGCGCGTCCAGTTCCCGCCGCCGGCTGCGAGGCGTCGTTCTCCCGCGGCGCGGACCCCGGGCAGCGCCCCCGCTCCGACCCCGGGCAGCGCCCCGACCCCGACCCCGGGCAGCGCCCCGGCCCCGACCCCGACGAGGCCCGTCTCCGCCGCCGAGAAGATCCTGCAGCGCGTGGACTGGCAGGTGATCCGCCGCCTGGATGGCGTTCTGCAGGGCGACTATCGCAGCCTGTTCCGCGGCAACGGCATCGATCTCGTGGACCTGCGCGAGTACCAGCTCGGCGACGACGTGCGGGCCATCGACTGGAACGTCACCGCCCGGATGGACACGCCCTACGTTCGCGAGTACACCGACGATCGCGAGGTCACGGCCTGGTTCCTGCTGGATCTCAGCCCCTCGGTGGATTTCGGCAGCGCCGAGACCGATCGGCTGAAGCGCACCGTCCTGATCGACTTCGTGGCCACGATGGCGCGGGTGCTGACCCGGCGCGGTAATCGCGTCGGGGCGATGTTTTACGACAGCGCCCTGGAGCGGACCGTCCCAGCGCGCGGTGGCCGGGACCAGGTCCTGCGCCTCATCGACGACCTGCTTCGTCAGCCACGCCTGGAACGAGCCCCCTTCACCGACCTGAAGCCTCTTCTGAACGCCGCCAATCACGTCATCAAGCGCCGTTCGCTGGTCTTCCTAGTGTCGGACTTCATCAGCGTTCCCGGCTGGGATCGCTCCCTGAGCCTGATGAACCGCCGGCACGAGACGATCGCCGTCCGGCTGACCGACCCGCGCGAGGCGGAGCTGCCGGACGTCGGCACTCTGATCATGGAGGACGCCGAGACCGGCGAGCGGATCTACGTCGACACGCACGACGCACGCTTCCGGCGTCGCTTCGTCGAGGCGGCCGCCAGACGAGAGGCTGAGATCAAGGCCACCTTCACCAGCGCAGGAGTGGAACCGCTCGCGCTGTCCACCGAAGACGACCTGGTTCGAGCCATCGTTCGCATGGCCGCGCTGCGGCGCCGCCGGCGGAGGTAGCCCATGTCGTTCATCTGGCCCTTCATGCTGGTCTCGCTGGCGCTGATCCCGCTCGGGGTCCTGCTCTACGCCCTGCTCGATCGGAGCCGCCGACGCCGGTTGGCGCGCTACGGCGGTTCGGGCCTCGCCGTGGGACCTGGCCGGCGCGGATTCCGCAGCCGCATCCCCGCCGCGTTGATGCTCTTCGGGCTGGTATTCACCGCCCTCGCCATCGCTCGTCCGCAGGCGGTCGTCAGCCTGCCGCGCCAGGAGGGCACGGTCATCCTGGCCTTCGACGTCTCGGCCAGCATGGGCGCCAAGGACATGGCGCCGACCCGGATCGCCGCCGCGAAGACCGCGGCAAAGGACTTCGTCGCACGCCAGCCGCTCACCATCAGCATCGGCGTCGTGGCCTTCAGCGATTCGGGCGTCTCGGTCCAGGCGCCTTCAAACGACCTGACCATCCTCGACGACGCCATCGACCGCCTCACGCCGCAGAAGGGGACTTCTGTCGCCAGCGGCATCACGGCCTCGCTCAAGGTCATCGCCGCGCAGGTGGCCGGCTACGCGGGCAACGACTTTTACACCAATCCATCGGCCGCGCCGTCGCCGACTCCTACACCCACGCCCGTCCCGGCCGGCACCCACGCCCCGGCCGTGATAGTCCTGCTGAGCGACGGCGAGAACAACGAGAACCCCGATCCGAAGACCGCCGCGCAGACGGCAGCGGACAGGGGCGTCCGGGTCTACACGGTTGGGATCGGCAGCGCGGCAGGCACGACCCTGGACCTCAACGGGTTCGAGGTCTTCACTCGGCTCGACGAGGCCACGCTCCAGGGCATCTCCCAGGTCACGGGCGGGACGTACTACAACGCCACCGATGCGGCGGGGCTCCGCTCGATCTACGACAACATCGACGTGGGGCTGGTACTCCGGCCCCAGCTGACCGAGATCACGGCGCTCTTCGCCGCCATGAGCCTGCTGCTCATGCTGGCCGGAGTCCTGACCTCGTTGCTATGGCTCGGGCGCGTGCCATGAGCCTGCTTGTCATGACTGAGCACAAGGGCTCACGGAGCCGGACAGGGCGGCGATAGATGGACTTCCAGTGGTCGGATTTGCTGGCGTTGCTTCTGGTTCTGCCGCTCATCGTCGCGGTCTACGTCTGGAGTCAGCGACGCCGGCTGCCGTCGGGCGTTCGCTTTTCGAGCCTGTCGCTCGTCCGAGAGGCGGCCCCCGGATCGTCCCGAGTGCGGCGCCACCTGCCGTTCGTCCTGCTCGTGGCGGCTGGCGGCGGCTTCATCTTCGCGATGGCCCGGCCGGTCGTCATCCTGGCCGTGCCCACCAACCAGACCACGATCATCCTCACGATCGACGTCTCCGGCAGCATGTGTTCCTCGGACATCCCGCCGAGTCGCCTCGAGGCCGCCGAAGCCGCGGCATCGGCCTTCATCAAGAGCCAGTCCTCGTCCACGCAGATCGGGATCGTGGCCTTCAGCACCTTCGCCCAGCTCGTCCAGGCGCCGACGAACGACCAGGCCCAGCTGCTCAACGCTCTCGCCAGCCTCGCGACGGGGCAGCGGACCGCCATCGGCGAGGGCATCCTGGCCTCGATCGACGCCATCTCCTTGGTCGACCCGGCCGTCGCGAAGAGCGTGCCCGACGGCGCCTTGGGCCCAACGCCCGTGCCCAAGGGCGACTACGCGCCCGACATCGTGGTCCTGCTGACGGACGGCGCCAGCAACACCGGCACGCCGCCACTCGACGCCGCTCAGGAGGCCGCGGATAGGGGAGTGCGGGTCTTCACGGTTGGTTTCGGGACGGCCGACGGCGGGTCGATGAGCCCGACCTGCCGGCCCCAGTTCCAGGGCCGTGAGCCCGGAGCCAGCGGGTTTGGCGGCGGCGGGTTTGGCGGCGGCGGGTTTGGTGGCGGCGGGTTTGGCGGCGGCGGGTTTGGCGGCGGCGGGTTTGGCGGCGGCGGCGGTGGAGGCAACTTCAATCGCGGCATCGATGAAGCCACGCTCAAGCAGATCGCGGCGATGACCGGGGCGACCTACCATCCCGCCTCGACCGCGGCCGAGCTGAACAGCGTCTTCCAGAACCTGCCCCTGAACCTGATCGTGAAGCACCAGGCGACTGAGGTCAGCTTCGCCTTCGTGGGCCTGGGCGGGCTGCTTGCGTCCCTTTCCCTCCTGCTCGGAAAGGCCTGGCGGCCGCTGCCCTGAGGGGCGGGGCAGGTCAGGGTGAACGCCCAAAAGAGAACCGCGCGGCTGCCGACTTCTCGAACTTGGATGGCATAAGCCCGATTGGCACGCTCGCGGCCGCCGGGCGGACTCGTCGACGGTTGGAGCACTGGAGACGTGCTCGTGCCTTCGCTCGCAATGGGTCGAGACGGCGTGTCGCGCCAGCTAACCCGCGAAATCGGGCCATCGTGGCAATTCCCCGCGACACGATAACTGGACACGAAATGGTCGGGCCCCACGAGGGGTGCCACAGCGCATGGGCACCGAGGCCTTCCAAGCTGAATGTCGCGGGCTCGAGACCCGTCTCCCGCTCCAAACCCTTCCGATTCACGAGAGCAGCGACAGTCAGCCTCGCGCGTTTGTAGGTTCCGTAGGCGCCACCGGGTTCAGCGAGACGAGCTCAAGAGTGGCCCGGACGTGGCGAGGCTGAGCGCGACTCGATGTAGTGACGGCGAGCGCCGCTCTCGACTCTCCAGGAGTTCGCGCTCTAGAGGACCGAGAACCAGTCGCGGATGCCCATCGGCCAGCCGCCCGTCTCGGAGACCTCCAGAGACTGCGACAGAAGGCTGTCGATCTGCCGGTCCAGGTTGAAGGCGACGGCCCAGGCGATCTCCTCGGTTGGAGTTCCGACCCAGGGCAGCGGCCTCATGACGACCACCTGCTCCAGCGACTTCGCCTGCGCGATGGTCGCCTCGAGTGTCCGGCGATAGGCGTTGAGTATCGCCGCCAGCATCGCGCCGTCCTTCGTCCGCGCCGGCATCGAACCAGAGACGAAGTAGGTGATTGCGCCCGCGATCACAGTTCCGAGGCCGACGATCGCGATATCGAGAGCGATTGACTCGCTCGATTCCGCGAATACCGTGGAGATCCACCCGGCCAGGAGCAGTCCACCCACGACCTCTGCCCCGGCAATGATCCGCCACTTCCGAATGACCGAACCGGGCTTCTCGTGCACCCAACCACGCCGCAGTGCTATCTCTTCCAGAGATCGCGTGAAGTCGGCGAAGGCGCCGTTCAGGCCTCCCAGGAGGAGCGCCTCGATGTGGCCCGACTCCCCTATGGCCGCGCGAATCGACTTGTACAGTGCCGCTTCGGGCGCGGGCAGGTTGACGTCGCGGGGCTGATCGGTGGTCAATTCGAGGCCGGCTCGATGGCCAACGGCAGACGGCTCGGCGCGAAAGGCGATCAGGTCGTGGCTGACCAGGTCCATCAGCCCGGCCGAGACCGTTCGCCGCGATGCGCTGCCCTGCAGCACCACCGAGGCGAGTGCCGGAGTGAAGTCCGGCGGCGGCGATGGCATGAGCACCGAGTCGTCATCAGTGAAGTGAGGATCGCGCCCTTGCCTGAGCCACGCCCACAAGGGCAACGCCGCCAGGGCGAGGTCCACCGTCAGACCCGTCGCCAGGAAACACATCTGGAGAACCGTCACCGTCGCATCTCCCCGAGTCTCCCGGCGCTCACCTCACGCCGCGAGCCCGGCGGCCAGGGCGAGCGCGCTGTGGGCTCGGTTCAGGATGTAGAGGTGGTAGCCCGGTGCTCCACGGCCCAGGAGGTCGCGGATTTGATCGAGCGCCCAATCGATGCCCAGGGCTTCGACGGCCTCGGGCTGGTCTCCGGCGGCCTCGATGCGCCTGATCAGCCGGTCCGGCAGCGAGGCGCCGCATCTGCCGGTGATCCTTGTGACTTGTTTGAGCGAGAGCACCGGCATGATGCCCGGGACTATGGGCACGCTGATCCCTGCTGTGCGGGATCGATCCACGAAGCGGTAGTAGGCCTCGTTGTCGAAGAAGAGTTGGGTGGTGACGAAGGAGGCCCCGGCGTCGACCTTGCGCTTCAGGTTCGCGAGATCGGCTTCGAATGAGGGTGCCTCGGGGTGTTTCTCCGGGTAGCCGGCCACACCCAGGCAGAGATCGGGGTGCAGCTCCTTCAGCAGGGCAACGATATCGCTGCCAAAGCGCAGGTCGTCCTTGAACGCAGTCGCCGCGGGCAGCCCGTTGGGCAGGTCGCCCCGCAGGGCCATGATGTTGCGGATTCCCCGTGCGTAGTGCGCCTGTGCGACGGCCGCTACCTCCGCGCGCGTGTGATTGACCGCAGTCAGATGCGGCATGACTGTGAAGCCGAATTCGTGCTTGAGAAGGGAGGACACCTGGGCGGTGCGTCCCTGGGTGCTGCCGCCTGCGCCGTAGGTCACCGACACGAAATCCGGTCCGATCCGCTGCAGCGCCGCGGCGGTCTGGCGCAACGCCTCGACGCCCGCGTCGTCCTTGGGCGGGAAGAACTCGAGCGAGCGCAGCGGACGCCGCTGCGCGAACAGCTCGGAGATAGGCAGGTCTGACTGTATCGACGAATCGACGGACACGAATTCGATGATACGTCTCTGCGGCCGCCGACCGTCAACAGAATGCCCGGGCCTCCGAGCTCGGCCCCGGCGCTGAGAGCCGTTCGGCCCGCGAACAAAGGCCTATGGGCACTCAGTTGCATCAGTCCGAACTGAGACAGTTTGGGCTGAAACGATCCGGCCGCAGTTCGCGGCGTCGGACTCCACGACGAAGGAGACGTAGGTGCATTGGCACGCTGGACCTGCGGTTGCAGCCGCTGTGCTTGAGGGGGTGCCGTCATGACCACCCAGACTGGATCGGCGGCGCTGGCCGCGGACGCGTGCCTGCGGCTCGACCTCGCCGCGCCGGAGGTCACTGATGCCGTTTCCGCCGCGGTCCTCCTGGCCGATCCGACCCGCGCCGCGGTCCTGGCGATGCTGCGCAGCGGACCCCATTGCGTGTGCGAGATGTCGGCCGCGCTCAACGAGCGCCAGAACAACCTCTCCATGCACCTCGCCCGCCTTCGCGAGGCTGGCCTGATCCGGCGAGCGCTTCTGGATGCCGACGCCCGGCGCTTCTACTACGAGCGCGACGAGGCGGCCTGCGCAGCCGCCCTGGCCCGGCTCAACGATCTCCTCGGCCGGTCCAAATGACCGCACTTTCCCTCGCCCGGGGTCGCTGGCCGCATCTGCCGCTGCCACTGGTCGTCGCCGCGGCCGCGGCTGCCTGGATCGTCGCCTGGCTGGTGGAGGCGCCGCTGGCGGGCTGGGTCAGCTTCGATCTCCTGCGCCTCGAGCACGGCTCGCACCTCGGCGAGGCGGTTGCCTTCTTCCTCCTGGACGTGCCCAAGGTGCTCCTGCTCCTGTTCGGCATCGTGACGGTCGTCACGCTCATTCGCGGCTTCTTCTCGCCAGAGCGCGTCCGATCCGCCCTCGCGGGGCGCGGGCTCCTGGCCGGAACCGTCACCTCGGCGTCCTTCGGCATCGTCACGCCCTTCTGCTCATGCTCGGCCGTGCCGCTCTTCATCGGCTTCGTCGAGGCCGGCATTCCGCTCGGAGTCACGTTCGCCTTCCTGATCAGCTCGCCGATGGTCAACGAGGTCGCCCTGGTCCTGCTCTGGGGCCTCTTCGGACCCGGCATCGCGCTCGTCTACATGGCCGCCGGACTCACGGTGGCGATCGTCGGCGGCCTGGTCATCGGCAGGCTCGGCCTGGAACGCTACGTTGAGGATTACGTCTGGGCGTTGCAGGGCACGGTCCGGCCTGGCATCGAGATCAAGCTCACCTGGACGCAGCGCTTCGAGGACGCCTGGCGCTACACGAAGGACCTCGTCCGCAAGATCACGCCCTACCTGCTGGTCGGGATCGGGATCGGGGCCCTGATTCACGGCTACGCCCCGACGGAGCTCGTGGCCGCGATAGGCGGGCGTTCCAACCCGCTGGCGGTGCCGCTCGTCGTGCTGATCGCGATCCCGCTCTACTCGAACGCCGCGGGCACGATCCCTATCGTGCAGGCGCTCCTGGGCAAGGGCATGCCGCTCGGCACGACGCTCGCCTTCATGATGGCGGTCACCGCCATCAGCCTCCCCGAGTTCATCATCCTGCGCCGCGTCATCCGCTGGCAGCTCATCGCCGTCTTCGCGACCGTCGTGGTGATCGGGATCCTCATCATCGGCTACCTGTTCAACGCGCTCATCGCATGACTCGGAAGGGAGTCCCCTCGTGAAGAAGATCGAAGTCCTCGGACCCGGCTGCTCCAACTGCGTGAAGCTCGCGGAGAATGCCCGCGAGGCCGTCGCCATGGCCGGCGTCGAGGCCGAGGTCGTCAAGGTGACCGACTATCGCAAGATCGCCGCATATGGGGTCATGAGCACGCCGGGTCTCGTGATCGACGGCAAGGTCGTCAGCTACGGGCGCATCCCATCGGCCGGCGACATCGCGCTCTGGCTGAGCGAGGAGTAGCCACAGGTACGGCGGTCGCGCCCCGGCTCACCGGCTTCGGCGCCCGCTCAGCTTCGAGTCTTGACGAAGTCGATGACCTCGGGCAGGTAGCCGTGGGCCAGGCATACCACCGTGTCGGCGCCGCCGTAGTAGATCGAGAGGCGGCCGGTGGGTGCGTCTAGGAGAGCGGCGCAGGGAAAGACGACATTCGGGGTGTCGCCAACCTGCTCGTAGAGCATTTGGGGAGAGAGGATGTAGTCGCGGCTGCGGGCGACCACCCTCCACGGTTCGTCCAGGTCCAGCAGGGCGGCGCCCATCGAATAGACGAACCCGTTGCAGGAGGTCAGGACGCCGTGATAGATGAGCAGCCAGCCTTCGGGTGTCTCGATCGGGGTTGGGCCGGCGCCTATCTTGGTCGCCTCCCACGTCCACCCCTTGGGCGCCATGACGTGACGATGGCGACCCCAGTGGATCAGATCGGGGCTCTCGGAGACGAAGATGTCGCCGAAGCGTGTGTGACCGTTGTCGCTTGGGCGGGAAAGCATCAGGTAGACGCCTCCCACCCGGCGCGGGAAGAGGACTCCGTTGCGGTTGAACGGCAGGAACGCGTTGTCGAGCTGGTGGAACGTCTCGAAGTCGTGGGTATAGCCAACGCCGATCGTGGGGCCGTGATATCCGTTGCACCAGGTCACGTAGAAGCGATCTTCGAGCCAGGTCACGCGCGGGTCGTACGAATACTCGAACCGTTCCTCGATCTCGGCTACGCGCCCATCGCAAGGTGCCCACTTGATCGTCCCGGGCTCGATGGTCCAATCCACACCGTCGGAGCTGCGACCAGCGTGGAGGTCCATCAAGCGAGTCGTGTCGTCCACTCGGAAGACGCCGGCATATCCGTCACGGAACGGAACCACTGCCGAATTGAAGATGCTGTTGGAGCGGGCGATCTGGTCGCGTCGAATGATCGGATTGCGGCTCGATCTCCACACCACCTCGGAGCTGCCGGACGGTCGATCTTCCCAGGGAATCGTCGGGAGTGCGGTGGATCGTGCGGCGCCCACTGGCCCGGCGGGGACGTCAGCAGGATTCATGCAGACCCTTTCGTTGAGAGGCGATCGTCATGCTCGCTCGACCGCCTGGGCCGGTTCCGGTTGTGGGCGAAGCATCGGCCGCTTCTCCGGTGACGGGGGAGCCAGCTCGATCGTTCGGACGGATTCGCGCTCGATGAGCTGAGGCCGGAGGAGCGTGGAAATCACGCACTCCTCGCCGACATCGATTCTGTGCGCAAGCAGGGTGACCGCGAGACGTCCCATCCCGGCCTTGTCGACTGCCATGGTGGTCAAGGCCGGCGACATGAAGCTGGCCAGGTCGATGTCGTCGAACCCGACCACGGATACTCTCTCAGGCACCGAAATCCCGGCCTGCTTGGCGGCCTGTATGAAGGTGATCGCGACCAGGTCGTTGGCGCAGAAGATCGCCGTTACGCTCGGGTTCGCGCGCAGGTATCTGATGGCCGAGGCGGCAGCGGCCTCGTGCTCGTAGTACGGCGCGTCGACGTAGCGGGCAGTTAGACCGGCTTCGGCCATCGCCTGCTCGTAGCCGCGCCGTCGTTGCAGGATGCTCGGGAAGGCGCCCGGGTCGGTGCCGACGATGGCGATGTTGCGGTGGCCGCGGCTCACGAGGTGCTCGACCGCGGTCCTTCCGCCCAGGATGTTGTCAGTCTCGACGGCGTCGAACACCCCGTCCTCGGCGTAGGCATCGACCAGGACCGTGGGTAGGGCGCCCTGCAGGAGCGGGCTGATGGCGTTGGCGAAGTGAGCGCCCACGAAGATCAGCCCGTCGCTCAGCCGGTCGGTGACGGAGTGCGGCACCTCGATGGGGTGGTTGTACTGGTCGACGGGCATGATGGCGAGCATCAACCGGATGTGGAGCCTGCGGCAGCGCTCCTCGACTCCGCCCAGAACCGGGCCGTAGAAGCGGTTGGCACCCGGGGAGTCGCCGTGCAGCGCCCGGATTACGAGCGTGACCGTCAGGGGGCCCTGGTGATGGCGAGTCGAGAGAGGTCGGTAGCCGAGGCTTCGGGACGCGTCCACGACCCGCTGCCGGGTCGTCTCCGATACTCCTGGCTTGCCACGTAAGGCGAGCGAAACCGCAGCCGGCGAAAGGCCCACAGCGGCCGCGACGTCCGCGAGTGTCGCCACCTTGCGTCCATTTCCCCTCGGCACAATCTGCTCCATCACGCTACTAAACGCTTACTTACCTTATCAGCGGTGAATGGTCGCGTCAACCGGCTCCTGCCGTTGTCCGAGAGGGCCGCGCGCACCCAGATCGCCGGTCCAAGCACGTCCGAAAGGGCAAATCCGCAGGCATAGTACTAAACTACCAGTCAAAGTTTTAGATTGACAGGCTACTAAACGCGGTCTACTGTCGTGTCCGCCGATGCCCTGGCCCTCCCCGTCACGGGGGCGACCAACGGAGTTGGTGATCTGGCTTTAGCCATGTGGGGCGTCCAGCGTGCCTGATTTCGGTCAGGTCCCAGCGTGCTGCTCCTGCGCTCCTCATGGGGAAGGAGGAAAGGGATGCACATAGGCAAATCCAGGGTTCTAGCTCTGCTCGCCGTCGCGAGCATCGTCGCCTCCGCGTGCGGTAGTTCGAATGCGACGCCCACCTCGGTAGCGCCAACGCCGGTGCCGGGGACGGAAGCCCCGGGCGTCACACCAACCCCCGCGGCGAGCGCCACCGGACTCCCGGCGACGGACACGACGGTCTACCCGCGCGAGCAGACCCTGTACACCAGCGGTAAGCAGTGGGGCGCCCCGGCCACCTGGAACCCGTTGGATCCCAACGCCGCCATGGGCGTGGTAGGACTCCAGTACGAAACCCTGTTCCTGTACGATCCGATCAAGGACGCCTATACCCCGTGGCTCGCTTCCGGTGGGGACTGGGATACCGCCAAGACGACGTACACGATCCACGTCCGCGATGGTGTGACCTGGTCCGACGGCTCAGCCTTCACGGCAGACGACGTGGCCTTCACGATCAACCTCGCGCAGAACAAGGCGATCGGCTCCAACCTGTTCGACTACGTCGCCAGCGCGACCGCCTCCGGCAAGGACGTCGTCGTGAAGTTCAAGGCCAACCCGGCGTACCAGGAATGGGCCCAGTGGCTTTACAACTCCCCGATCGTCAACGCGAAGATCTGGACCCCGCTGAACAACGCCGACATCCTCAAGAATCTCAACATGAACGGCGTTGGCACCGGTCCGTACACGTTCAAGACGGCCGCCCAGGACCGCATGGTCTGGATGAAGAACCCGACGTGGTGGGCGACCAAGGCCCTCAACCTCAACGTCCAGCCCACGTACATCGTTGACATCGTCAACAGCTCCAACAACGTCGCCCTCGGTCAGCTTCTGGCCGGCGGCCTGGACCTGGACAACAACTACCTGCCCGGCATCGCGCAGATCGTCAATGGCAATTACGGCATCACCACGTACTTCGCGGGCCCGCCCTACATGCTTTCGGGCAACACCGCGTGGCTCGTTCCGAACACCAAGCACAAGCCGCTTGACGACCCGGCCTTCCGCAAGGCACTTGCGATGGCTATCAACCCGCAGAACGTGGTAGTCAAGGACTACGGCAACATCGTCGCAGCGGCAGACCCGACGGGCCTCCTGCCGGTGTGGGACAAGTACATCGACAAGGCTCAGGTTGCGTCGCTCGGCGCGACGTTCGATACGGCCAAGGCCAAGGCTGCCCTGAAGGCCGCCGGGTACAAGACTGGCTCCGACGGGTTCGTCACGAACAAGGACGGCTCGCCCATCAAGTTGAACCTCGAAGTGCCTGATGGCTGGTCCGACTGGATGGCGGCCGAGAACCTGATCGCCGCCGACGCCAAGGCCGCCGGCATCAACGTCGTCGCCGCTCACCCCGACTACAACACGGTCGTAGCCGATCGCAACGGAACCGACAAGGCCGCCCCGGCCTTCGACCTTGTGATCAACAACGACGTCCAGATCGGCAACACGCCCTGGACGTACTACGACTACATCTTCCGCCAGCCGCAGATTGCGGCGGGCGCCGCCCGTAACCGCAACTTCGAGCAGTACGACAACGCGGCGGCGTGGAAACTCGTCCAGCAGCTCGACCAGACGCCGGTCGAGGACACCGCCACCATGAAGTCCATTTGCTCGCAGCTCCAGAAGATCCAGCTGACTGACGAGCCGATCATCCCGCTCTGGTACAACGGCGAGTGGTCGCAGGTCAACAACTCGGTCTGGACCAACTGGCCGGGCGAGAAGACCTATCAAGTCCAGCCAGCGACGTGGAACGGCTATTGGCAGATGGGAGCAATCTACATGCTCACCAACATCAAGGCCGTCCCCAAGAAGTAACCGTTAGCAACGGTGCCCCTCCCCCCGTCTCAACCCCCGGGGGGAGGGGCAATTCTCTGATTGCGGGATCCGCGAACGTCTGATCGCAGGATCCGCGAACGGGAGATCGCGTGCGACGCTACTTCGGGCGAAAGCTACTTACCTACTCGATCACGTTCTTCGTGGCCGCAACGATCGACTGGTTGATCCCGCGGTTCATGCCCGGTGATCCCGTCGCGTCCCTGGTAGCTCGGACGAACGGCATCTCGCCGGAAGCGGCCCAAGCGCTGTCCGATTACTACTACAACCTCTTCGGCCTGAACCAGCCCCTGCCGGCGCAATACCTGAACTTCTGGGGGTCCCTGCTCCACGGCAACCTTGGGCTGAGCGTTTACGGCCACGGCACGCCCGTGACCGACATGATCATGCGCGCGGTGCCATACACTCTGGCCCTGCTGGTCCCGGCGATCCTGTTGAGCTGGTGGGCCGGCAATTCCTTCGGAGCCCTCGCAGCCCGCCGCAGGTGGCTCGACAGTACCGTTCTGCCCCTGGGCTACATCCTGACGGCCACGCCCTACATGTGGCTTGCGATAGTCCTGTCGTTCGTGCTCGGATACACCCTTCGATGGTTCCCCTTCTCCGGTGGCTACGGCTTCAACCTCGAGCCGTCGCTGACCTGGCTGTACTTCACGGACCTGGTAGCCCACTGGGTCCTGCCGTTCCTGTCGCTCTTCCTCGTCGGGTTCGGCGGCTGGGCGATCGGCATGAGGAACATGATCATCTACGAATTGGAGTCGGACTACAGCCGCTACCTGGAGGTGCTCGGCGCCCCGCAGAGCCTCGTCCGCAAGTACGCATTCCGGAACGCGATGCTGCCGCAGATCACCGGCCTGGCTCTTTCGCTGGGCGTGATAGTTGCCGGAGCGCTCGTGACTGAGATCGTCTTCTCCTATCCGGGCGTGGGCAGCCTCGTCTTCGAGGCCATCAAGAGTGAGGACTACTTCTTGTTGCAGGGGATCTTCCTGTTCATCATCGCGGGTGTCCTGATAGCCAACTTCCTCGTCGATATCGCCTACGTCATCGTCGATCCACGAACCCGCGTGGCCATGCGAGGAGGCACGGCGTGACGGCGGCGCCTGGCACAGCGACAGCACCGAGCCCGCCATCGCAGGACGCCGCCGAAGACGCGACTCCTCCGGCCAAGCGCGCACGCGGCGAGTTCCTCTTCTTCGCCCTGCGGTCGAAGAAGTTCCTGATCGCTTCAGCAATCCTCCTGTTTCTGGCCTTC
Organism: Candidatus Limnocylindrales bacterium; assembly: GCA_049520815.1. Lineage (GTDB taxonomy): Bacteria > Chloroflexota > Limnocylindria > Limnocylindrales > CSP1-4 > Fen-1039. The sequence goes on along the minus strand of JBEKPL010000001.1, from coordinate 44,259 downwards.
CTGGCGATATTCGGGCCGATGATCGATCCTACCGATCCGATCGCCCAGGATGGCCTTCCCCAGCGGCATCCAACCCTGGACCCGGGCAACTGGTTCGGCCAGACGTACTTCGGCGAGGATGTCTTCGCCCAGTTTGTCAGCGGCCTGCAGGCCACGTTCTTCGTGGGCTTCCTGGGCGGTGGACTGGCGGCCGCGATCGGGATGGCCGTTGGCTTCACTGCCGGCTACCGCGGCGGCTGGACCGACGAAGTCCTAAACATGATCACCAACGTCTTCCTGGTGATCCCGACGCTAGCCGTCCTGCTGGTGATCACGTCATATCTGCAGGCGCGAGGTGTCCTGTTCGAGGCCATCTTCATCGGCATGACCTCCTGGCCGTGGGCTGCGCGCGCAATTCGCGCCCAGACGTTCTCGCTGCGCTCCCGGGACTTCATCGATCTCGCCAAGCTCAGCGGTCGGGGAAGCTGGAAGATCATCGTCACCGAGATCGCCCCAAACATGAGCTCTTATCTGTTCCTGACGTTCATCCTGCTCTTCGGAGGCGCGATCCTGATCGCTGCCAGCCTGGACTTCATCGGTCTGGGACCGACGGGTGGTCTATCGCTCGGCCTGATGATGTTCAACTCCGTGACCTATGGGGCCGCGCTGCAGCTCGGCATATGGTGGTGGTTCATACCGCCAGGCATCGGGATCATGGCCGTGGTCGGGGCCCTGTACGTGATGAACGTGGGGCTCGACGAGATCTTCAACCCCAAACTCAGGGAAACGTAGCCGTGAGCCTCCAGGTGTCCGACCTTCGGGTCTACTACCGAACACTCGCCGGAGACGTGAAGGCGCTCGATGGGGCAACCTTCGCCGTCGCCGACAAGGAGATCATGGGCCTCGCCGGCGAGTCCGGGTGCGGCAAGTCGACGCTTGGAAACAGCCTCATTCGCCTCGACGGCCGGATGAAGTATGTCGCCGGGAGCGTGACTCTTGACGGCAACGAACTGCCCATCTGGGACTCGAAGGAGATGGTGCAGTACCGATTCTGGGACGTCTCCGAGATCCCGCAGTACGCCATGAGCGCGATGAACCCAACCAGGAAGATCGGCAAGATGATCTCCGAGCTGGTCCAGTCGCGCGGGAAGCGCTACAGCGAGATCAAGCCCGAGCTTCAGCATCGCATCGACCTCGTGGGGCTCCAGCGCGACGTGTTGGACCGCTATCCCATCGAGCTGTCGGGTGGGATGAAGCAGCGCATGGTCATGGTCATTTCCACGCTCATGGACCCGGCGCTGCTGATCGCCGACGAGATCACCTCGGCCCTGGACGTTTCGACGCAGCGGGCCGTGGCCGAAACCCTCGTCAGCTTCCGCGATCATGGCTTTGTCAGGAGCATGATCGTGATCACCCACGATGTCTCGATCCTGTACCAGATCGCGGACTCGATCCTGATCATGTACGCGGGCAAGCTGGCCGAAAAGGCTTCCACGAGCGTCATCATCGAGAAGCCCTTGCACCCGTACACCCGGATGCTCGTGTCGTCGCTTCCGGAGGTCGGGGTTCGCTACGCCGACAAGAAGCTGTCCGGGATTCCCGGTAGCCCTCCCTCGCTGCTGAACCCACCGACGGGGTGCCGCTTTCGGGCGCGCTGCCCGCTGGCCTTCTCGAAATGCCGGGAGGAGCCGCCATTCGTGGAGGTTGAGCGTGACCACTGGGTCGCATGCTGGAAGGCCACCGGAACAGATGCTTAGTCTCGATCGAGTCTCCAAGTCATACAAGATCGGCACCTTCGGCGGGAAGGACCTGCTCGCGGTCCGCGATGTCAGTTTCGACGTCATGACCGGCGAGGTCGTCTCGCTTATCGGTGAGAGCGGTAGCGGCAAGACGACCGTGGGCAAGATGATCCTGAAGCTCATCGATATCAGCCGCGGCACCATCACCCTCGACGGCGAGGACATCTCTCGAGTCCACGGCAGTGGGGTCAAGTCCTACTACCGCCACGTCCAGGGCGTGTTTCAGGACCCATTCAGCTCGTACAACCCGATCTTCAAGGCCGACCGGGTCTTCTCACTGATCCGCACCGAGTACTACTCTGGGATGCCCTCCTCAGAATGGACCGGCAAACTGGAGGCGGCGCTCCGCGGCGTATCGCTCGATCCCGGCCAGGTGCTCAACAAGTACCCCCACCAGCTGAGCGGTGGGCAGCTGCAGCGACTGCTGGTGGCCCGGGCGCTACTGCTGGATCTGAAGATCCTCGTTGCGGACGAGATCATCAGCATGCTCGACGCCTCCACCCGGATCGACGTCCTGAACCTGCTGGCCGATCTCAAGTCGCGCGGCATGGGCATTCTCTTCATCACCCACGACCTGTCGCTCGGGAACTACATAAGCGAGAAGACAGTCATCCTGCGCCGCGGCGCGGTCGTGGAGATGGGCGCCACCGACAAGGTCTTCGGCCACCCCAGCCACCCGTACACGCGGCTGCTCGTCTCGTCCGTGCCGCAGCTTCACAAGAAGTGGGCGCAGATCGAGGAGGAGCTGGGAGCGCCAGTCGCCGGCATCAGTGGCTGCCCCTTCCACGACATGTATCCTCTGGCCGGCCGAATGCCGGAGCGCCCGGCCGACGAGCCGACGCTGGTACAGCTGGAAGACGACCATTTCGTAGGCTGCTTCGAGCTGGAGAGCGAGAAGGTTCGCCAGGTCGCCTGAGCTACGCTCTGGAGCCTCCAGGCGATGTTTCCGACGATCGGGACGTCGGTGGACGGGCGCGCCGAGGACGGCGGGCCGCAGTTCGAATCATAGGAGAGTCGTGCGTTACGGTTACTTCGACGATGAAGGGCGCGAATACGTCATCACCCGGCCCGATACGCCGTTGCCCTGGATCAACTACCTGGGCAGCGAGGCTTACTTCGGGATCATCTCGAACACCGCGGGCGGCTACTCCTTCTACCGGGACGCCCGCCTGCGCCGCCTGACCCGCTACCGCTACAACAACGCCCCGCTCGACCTGGGCGGGCGTTACGTCTACCTCCGCGACGACGAGTCCGGTGAGTACTGGAGCCCGAGCTGGCAGCCGACACAGCGCGATGTCGAGGACTACAGCTGCCGCCACGGCCTGGGCTACTCCATCATCGGGTCCGCGTACGGGGAGATCCGGGCGGAGACCCTCTACTTCGTGCCGCTCGGGGAGAACCTGGAGGTGTGGCGGATCCGCGTCACCAACGACCGGCCGGACGCTGCCAGCCTCTCGCTCTTCAGCTCGATCGAGTGGTGCCTCTGGGAAGCCAACGACGACGCCACCAATTTCCAGCGCAATTACTCGGTCGGCCAGGTCGAGGTCGAGGACGGCGTGATCTATCACAAGACCGAATACCGGGAGCGACGCGACCATTTCGCCTTCTTCGCGTGCTCCGCACCCTTGGCCGGATTCGACACCCAGCGGGACGCGTTCCTGGGTCCGTACCGCGGCTGGGACCGCCCGATCGTCGTGGAGCAGGGCAAGGCGACGGACTCCATCGCCCATGGCTGGCAGCCGATGGGCTCGCACCACGTCAAGCTCGATCTGGCTCCCGGCGAGACGCGCGAGGTCGTCTTCGTCCTGGGCTACCAGGAGAACCCCAAGGACCAGAAGTTCGAACCGCCCGGCTCGCAGACGATCAACAAGGAGAGGGTCAAGCCGATCATCGCCCGCTACCTCCAGGCGGCCGAAGTGGAGAGCGCGTTCCAGGACCTGCGCGACAACTGGACCCGGGTGCTCGGCATCCTGCATGTCGAAACCGGCAACGAGCACGTCGATCGAATGGTCAACATCTGGAACGCCTACCAGTGCATGGTGACGTTCAACCTGTCGCGCTCGGCCTCGCTCTTCGAGTCGGGCATCGGCCGCGGCATGGGCTTCCGCGACTCGAATCAGGACCTGCTTGGCTTCGTCCACATGATTCCCGCTCGCGCCCGAGAGCGCATCCTGGACATCGCCGCGACGCAACTGCCCAGCGGCGGCGCGTACCACCAGTACCAGCCGCTGACGAAGCGCGGCAACAACGCCGTGGGCGGCGGCTTCAACGACGATCCGGCGTGGCTGATCCTTGCCGTTGCTGCCTATCTCAAGGAAACCGGCGACACCTCCATCCTCGACGAGCCAGTGCCCTACGACAACGCCCCTGGCACGGAGGCGCATCTCTACGAGCACCTCCAGCGCTCGCTGCAATACACCCTCGACCGCGTCGGGCCGCACGGGCTGCCGCTCATCGGCCGAGCCGATTGGAACGACTGCCTGAACCTCAACTGTTTCTCGGAGACGCCCGGCGAGTCGTTCCAAACGACGGAGAACAAGGAAGGCGGCGTCGCCGAGTCCGTCTTCATCGCCGGGCTCTTCGTCCTCGCGGCCCGAGAGCTGGCGGCCATTGCCGGCCTGCGCGGCGATGCAACCGAGGCCAGGCGCTCGACCGAGGCCGCCGAGGCAATGACGAAGATCGTCGAGACGGCCGGCTGGGACGGGGACTGGTTCCGCCGCGCCTACGACTACTTCGGCAAGGTCGTCGGCTCCAAGGAATGCGGCGAGGGCCAGATCTTCATCGAGCCGCAGGGCATCTGCATCGTTGCCGGGATAGGCCTCGACAACGGCCTAGCCGGCAAGGCCCTTGCGTCCGTCCGCGAGCGCCTGGCGACGCCTAACGGCATCGTCCTCAACCAGCCCGCGTACACCTACTACCACCTGGAACTGGGCGAGATCTCCTCGTTCCCGCAGGGCTACAAGGAAAACGCCGGCGTCTTCTGTCACGGGAACCCGTGGGTGATGATCGCCGAGGCCCGAGCCGGCAACGGCGAAGGCGCGCTCGACTACTACCTGCGGATCAATCCCTCCGTTCGCGAAGCGATCTCCGAGGTCCACCGCTGCGAGCCCTATGTGTACGCCCAGATGATCGCAGGCAAGGATGCCCCGACCCCCGGTGAGGCAAAGAACTCGTGGCTCACGGGCACCGCGGCGTGGAACTTCGTGGCCATTACCCAATGGATCCTGGGCATCCGCGCCGAACACGACGGCCTGCGCATCGACCCGGTGGTCCCGGCGGACTGGGGCGACTTCAGAGTAACCCGGCGGTTCCGCGGCGCCACGTACTCCATCGTCGTCCACAAGCCGAAGGGCGCGACCGGCCGAGTGACCCGTCTGACCGTCGATGGCAAGGCGATGGCCGGCAACCTGGTTCCGCTTCCCGCGCAGCCGGGCCAGTCCTTCGAGGTCGAGGCCTTCGTCCAGTAGCTGTCGAGCTGCGTTGTCAGTGGAGAGAGGATCGGATGGCCAAGGTTCGGGCGCGGCCAGGCACCAACGCATACGGCTACTTCGACGAAGAGGCCCGTGAGTACGTCGTCACCCGGCCGGATACGCCGACGCCGTGGCTGAACTACGTCGGCGAGGGTCGCTACGGCGGCATCGTCTCCAACACCGGCGGCGGCTACTCCTTCGACCGCGACCCGCGCAACAGGCGCCTAACCCGCTATCGCTACAACGCCATTCCGGTGGACCAGCCGGGCCGCTACGTCTACCTGCGCGACCAGGAGACGGGTGGCTATTGGAGCCCCACCGCCGCGCCGGTCAGACGCGAGCTGGAAGGCTACGAGTGCCGGCACGGCACGGCCTACACGAGGATCTCGAGCACTTACAGGGGGATCGCGGCGGAGGTTCTGTACTTCGTCCCGCTGAGCCCGGACGACGAGCCCGCCCCGTGTGAGCTGTGGGTCCTGAAGGTCCGGAACCTGGGTTCTGCGCCGCGCTACCTGCGCAGCTTCAGCTACGCCGAGTTCAGCTTCGCCGACGCATTCGTCGACATGACCAACCTGGACTGGGGCCAGCACATCGTCTTCAGCGACTGCCAGGACGGCACGATCCGGGTCGGGACCAAGTTCAACCCGCTGACCTACTTCTTCGCCAGCAGCGCCCGGCCGGACGGCTACACGTGCGACCGCGAGGATTTCGTGGGTCGCAACCGCGATCTCGCCAATCCGATCGTCGTCGAAACGGGGGCTCCCTCCAACGCTTCCTCGCCACGTGGCAACAGCGTGGGCTCACTCTGCCACGACATAGTTCTCGCTCCCGGCGAGGGGCGGCAGATCGTCTACATCATGGGCGCCACGGAACGGCCGGCGGAGATCGACCGCGTCGTGGCTCGCTACTCGGATCCCGCCGAGGTCGCCGCCGCTTTCACCGCTCTTCGGGATGACTGGGCCACGTACCTCTCGCGCTTCACTGTCCAGACTCCGGACGCCGACACCAACGCGATGCTCAATTTCTGGAACCAGGTCCAGTGCCGCACGACGCTGTACTGGTCGCGGTTCGTGTCCGGCTACGAGAGCGGCCTGGGCCGTGGCATGGGCACGCGCGACAGCGGCCAGGACACCCTGGGCACGATGCACACCGATCCGGATCGCGTGCGCCGCATGCTGACCCTCATCTGGAGGATGCAGTTCACCGACGGCCACACCTGGCACCAGTTCTATCCGCTGACCCTGGAGGGCGGCCCGGGCCTGGCGGCGGAGTTCCCCGCATGGCCGCAGTGGTTCTCCGACGATCACCTCTGGCTGGTCATTTCGGCCTGTGCCTACCTGCGCGAGACGGGCGACTTCGGCTACCTGGAGCAGGAGGTTCCGTACGTGGACGGCGCCGAGGAAACGGTCTGGGATCACATGCTCCGCGCGGTCGACTTCACGCTGGCGCACCGCGGCCCGCATGGCCTCCCGCGCTCGGGTTTCTCCGATTGGAACGACACCCTCAATGTGGACCACGGCTCGGGCAAGGCCGAGAGCGTCTGGACGGCGATGCAGTTCTGCCGGGCCATGCTCGACCTGGCCGAGCTGTGCGGGAAGATCGACCGGCCGGCCGATGCCCGCCGCTTCTCCGATCTGCACGCCTCGATGGCGTCCGCTATCAACGAGCATGCCTGGGACGGCGCCTGGTACGTGCGCTCCTTCGACGACGACGGGCTGCCGATCGGCGTCGCCGGCGCGCCTCATCACGCCATCGATCTCATCACCCAGAGCTGGTGCGTCCTGGGTGAGGTCGCGCCGAGCGATCGGGCTGAGCTGGCTCTGAGCTCGGCGGACGAGAGGCTCAACACCGAGTTCGGAATCGCCCTGATGTGGCCGCCCTACGACGGCGCAGAGGACCGCGTTCAGGGCACGTCGACGTACGTGCCGGGCGCCAAGGAGAACGGCGGCATCTTCTGCCATGCCAACACCTGGTCGATCGTGGCGGCGGCGATGCTCGGGCACGGTGACGATGCCTACCGCTACTACCGCCAGATTCTGCCACTGGCCCGGAGGGACTCGGACGTGTACAAGGCCGAGCCCTACGTCTATGCGCAGAACATCTGCGGCCCTGCGCATCCCTCTTTCGGCCTGGCCCGCAACGCCTGGCTGACCGGCACCGCGGCATGGGCCTACGTCGCCGCCACTCAATGGATCCTGGGTATCCGGCCCACGTACGACGGCCTGCGCGTGGCTCCGGTCCTGCCGTCTTCCTGGCAGGGCTTCGAAGCTCACCGCGAGTTCCGCGGGACGGCCTACGAGATCTCAGTCCGGCGCGAGGGCCCGGGGAACGCGGTGTCGCTGGTCGTGGACGGCGGGGCGGTCGCAGGCGATGTGGTGCCTCTTCCGGCGCCCGGAACGGCCACGGTCAGAGTGGAGGTCGTGGTGCGATGAGGCGCGTCCCTGCGAGCGACTTCAGCCCCGGACGACCGTAAGGGCCGCGACGCCCAAGACGATCGCCACGATGCCGAACCGCTGCTGCGGCGACAGGCGCTCGCGGAAGAGGATGAACGCCGCCACGGCGGTTAGGGCAGCGAACTGGCTGGCCAGGACGGCCGAGATCGCGATGCTCTCCCGGGAGCCCACCACGAAGGCGGCGTTGCCCAGGACTTCGGCCACTCCGATGACAACGACCATGGGTACCGCGCGTCTGGTCATCTGAAGGCGGCCGGCCAGCGCCATCGGGACGAACACGGCGGCGACGCCCACCACGCGAACCGGTAGTGTGGCCGCAAAGGGCGTCATGACCTTGCCTACCTGGGCCGTGCTGAAGATGGTGACTCCGAAACAAAGGGCTGCCGCGACGCCGAACATGACGGCGCGTCGCTCGTCGCGCCCGCTGCTCGCGTCCGCGGGCTGCGCTGCGTCGCCGGTCGCGAGGGCCACCGTGGCTATGCCGCCGGCGATGACGCACAGCATCGCCATCACCGGGATGGTTAGGTGCTCACCCGCAATCACCGCGAGCACCGCCGCGATCGCCCCTTCGGTGGAGGCGAGCGCCGACACGACGCCGGCCTTGCCGACCCGCAGTCCCTTGTAGGTGAGCAGAAGGCCGGCCACGCCGCCGACCCCGGAGCCCGCAAGCCAGCCCGCCAGCGCCGGCGTGAGGGCCGGCATCGGTCCTGACACCGCTGCGAGCGGCACGGCGCACACGAGGCCGATGAGCATCATCCAGGCCGCGGTAGACGAAGGGCCGATGATGCGGCTGGATCGCGACGAGGTGAGGGTGGAGGTGGCCCACATGACGGCGGCGCCGAGGCCGCCCAGAATGGCAGTCACGCGTTCAGTTTGGGGCACGCGCGCTGGTCGCGCAGAAGACGTCCAGCGAGCGGCCGGCTCCGGCTAGGGCGCGACGGACTCCGCGAGGGTCTTCGCCACGATCGTCAGGACGTGGCCATCCGGAGCAGCCGCAGGCGCCAAGCGGCCACGGCCAACGGCACGCCCATGACTACCGGTCCAATGGCCGCGAGGCCGGCCGGCGCAACGCCGGACAGCAGATCGGAAGCCAGCATCGCCGCATACGTGGCGACCGCGAGCGCAGCCACGCTGTCGGTCACCGGCCCCAGCGGAACCGGAGCGAAGCGTTGCTCGAGGGCCCGGTAGGCCAGGTAGACCGTGAACGTGGTCAGCAACCAGCCGGCGTAGTTCTGGATCGGGATGCCGAAGTAGGGCCCACCGGCCTCCCAGATCCACGCTCGAACCGACGGCCCGGACAGGATCGGATCGATGACGAGGTCCCAGGCCGTCATCACCAGCGCGCTGACGGCGGCAAGGCGGATGAGTCGCGCCACCCCCTGCGGCGTTCCGGTCGCACGGCGTTCGATGGCCAGGTTGGCGATGACGTAGCTCGGGTAGATCATCATGAACCAGGCCAGCGGTATCAGAAGCGGCACGTCACCGAGCTTGGCGCCCAGGTAGTCCGTGTAGTGGTAGGCGCCGAAGACCAGCCCGGTTGCCACCCCCACCTGTTCGAAGACCCATGAGATGGCGGCACTGAGGCTGAAGAAGGCCAGCGTGTGTCGACCGCCGAGCGAATACCAAGCATGGGTCAGGCTGCACATGGCGACGATCGTGGTGAGGGTGATCAGTCCGCCTGGCAGGAGCGGCAGCCGGACGATTCCCAGCAGCAGCGCTCGAAGCACGCCTTCGTATGCGAAGAGACAGAGCAGAACGACCGCCAGCCAGATCAGGATCCGCCCGTTCAGGCCCTCTCCTGCCGGCGCGAGGCGGTCGGTGGCCGCGCCCTGTCCTGTTGCGCCGGCGGCGGCCAACCTACGACCCGAACCCGACCAGGGCCGTCCGGTCGGTCTCCGGAAGCGAGGGTGTCGGATCTTCGTTCAGGCGGTAGACCCGGCTCGTCATGGCGCTACCTCACCGCGTCGATGATGACCCATCGCTCGTACCACTCGGTCTTGCCGACCCGGCCGTCGATCCTGTCGACGTAGGGCGAGTCAGTTTCAAGATACGGCGTGAAGCGCAAGTCGGTCGGGCCGGATTGCCAGTTCCTCAACGACATCCAGGTGTTGCGCGTGGCGTCGGATCGGAGCGGGTCGGTCACGTATACGCCGACCACCGTGAAGTCGTTGCCGACACGCGGATCGTCGCCCATGACCGTATAGCCGTTGACGATCTGCGAGTGGCGGCCGGCCCGGCTCAACACTCCGACCGGGCGGTGGTATCGGGCCAGCGAAACGACGACGGCTTTCGCCGCCGCGTCCAGGGACGAATACGCCGAATCCTCGTATACGCCGGCGCTCATGGAGCCCCAGCCGTAGTAGTTGAGAGCGTTGCGCCATCCATGAGGGTCCGTACCGGCGGAGCTCAGGCTCATCGTCATGTTGGCCCGCGCATACGCCAGGATCGTCTCCTGCTGGGCGTACGTGGTGTTGGGGCGCCACAGGAGAGCTGTGGGAAAGAGGCCGCGCGGAGAGGCCGCATCGACGCCCGCCTCGACGTCCCCGCCGAGGAAGATCATGTTCAGCATCATCTCGGTCGAGGCCGCGGTGCAGGCCGTCAGGTCGGGGTCCTGCCAGCGCACCGCCCGCTGGTCATAGACGTTGAACGTCCACGTGGCCGGGGCGTCCACGGGGGCTGCCGCGCCCCGGACCGGCGCTCCCGTGGAGAACATGAGAGCGGCCAGGGCCACGACGTTCGCGGCGATGGCTGGCCGGCCGGCCATGCGCCAATGGAGCCCCGGTCTCACACCCTCGAGCATGACACCGCCCTTCACGAACGACCACGCGCGCCGCCGGCTGCCCCGGAGCCGCCGCGGGTGCGGATAGGCAGCATCGAGGCGCCGTACATTCTTGATGCCGAGGCATGGGAACGCAACTCGGGAGCCCTTTGCCCAGCTCAGCGCGAGCGGCCGCTTCGTTCATCGGCAGGAAGTCGACGTACTATCCTCAGCGCGTCCACAGAGCAGTACTACACGTACCACTGTCCCATTGCGGCAGAGACGCATTCGAACGACCGTCACACATCATGGCCCCGGCGCTGTCGGAGCTTTGTATCGCTGTTGGTAGAGGCTCCCCTTGAGCACCTCTCAGGAAGCACCCGCTCTCATCCAGTACGCGTGCGAGCGCTGCAAGACGCGCTTCGTGCTGCCGCCGTCCAGCCGTGAGCTGAACATCGGTGGGAGGATTCGGGCCTTCTCGACCGGGCTCGGCCGGACCCTCCGCTACCACGAAGGCCTTGGCACCAGCTACGACACCGCTCGCCGCCAGCTGCTCGCGAAGATGGACGACGAGGCCTACCAGTCGTTCGTCCAGAGCTTCCGTTTCTGCCACGAATGCCGCCAGTTCGTCTGCAACGAGTGCTGGAGCACGTCGCGCCGCAGCTGCCTGACATGCGTCGCCAAGGCGATGACCGGCACCGTCCGTCCGCGGCCCCCATTCGCCCCCGCCGGGCCCGAGATCCCGCGGCCGGTCGTGGCGGCCGGACCCGAACGAAGCCGTCGCCTTCGCCGCGACCTGGGGCTGGTTGCCCTCGCCACGGCCCTGATTCTCGTGGCTCTCGAGGTTGGGGCGCTGTTCGCAAGCGCCACGGCATCCCGCCCGACTCCCGAGACGGGCGTGGTCGCGGCCACGCCATCCCCCAGCCAGGCGGTAGCGAGCCCGAGTCAGATGCCGCTCGCGACTCCGACCGCAAGCCCGAGCGCGACTCCGACCGCAAGCCCGAGCGCGAGCGCCTCCCCGTCGCCCAGCGCGACGCCGACACCGACGCTGACGACGACACCGACGCCGACGACGACACCGACGCGTGCGCCGACGCCCAGACCGACCCCCAGGCCGACTCCGACGCCGGCTCCGACGCCGGCTCCGACGCCGGCTCCGACGCCGGTTCCGAAACTGCCGACGCCGACGATCAGCTGCGCCAACGACGGCTCCGGCAACTACATGTGCACCTGGACGAACTCGGGCGCCTTCTCGGGCTACGCGGGCGTAACAGCCTCGTGGTACATCAACGGCGGTGAGGTGGGCTACCCGTTCCCCTCCGGGACGGTCACCGTCGTTGATGGCCCATGGCAGTTCTATCTCCACGTGACCGCAACGGGCTTCGCGCCCGTCAATTCGGCGGTGTTTTCCGGGTAGTAGACGCCGCGCCTCCGCCTCAGTCGGCCGGGCCGTAGACCGTCAGGCAGACCCCGATCGCGCAGCGGCTCTCCGTTGAGCGGTAGCCCGCCGGCAGGAGTGGGGGAGCGGCGCCCGGATCGGCGACCCAGAAGATGAGGCCGCGGTTGGCGGTCACGTCCGCGGGTACGGCATGGATGACCGCCCCCGGCGGATAGGCGGCGGTACCGTCGAACCAGGGCGGGTCGTCCGCCGCAAGGACGTGCAGGCGGCCCTGCGTCCGGGGCCCGGCCTCGTCCAGCAGGACCAGGTAGTGGCTCGGCGACGCAGCCACGAGGTCGTGGTCGCCGGCGCGAGCATCCAGCTCCGGGACCAGGGACGAGGTCTCCGCGTGGGTGACGGCCACGCTCAGGGCCAGGGTTGGCACGGCCAGCGCCACGACCAGCGCCACTGCCACTCGTCGGGGCAAGGCAGCCAGCCCCAAGCCCGCCAGCGCGAACAGGGGCAGCCACATGACGCCGGCGTAGCGAGCCTCCAGCAGCGGCCTCCAGATACTCGCCATGGCCAGGACGAGGACTCCGCCGCTCGCCAGCAGGCAGAAGAGGGCGGCCCGACGCGACGTCGGCGGAAGGCGTCGCCATGCGACGGCGGCCGCGGCCAGAACCACGCAGCCCGCGGCCACGGCCACGCATTGCAGGGCAATAAGCCAAGGCCCTAAGGGCAGCTCCGAATCCACGGGCGGACCCGTGAAGAGCTGCCCGAGCGTTCCGCCGATCGTGGTCGGGCTCAGGGGCGGAACCCAGAAGCTCCCGCCAGCGTGCTCGAACTGGGCCCGGGCGAAGAACAGCCACGGCGCCAGCGTGAGAACGGCGACGGCCGTGGCGATCCCGGCGCCGGCGGCAACCCGGCGTGACGGCGCAAGCCAGATCCCGGCCAGCACGATCGCGACCAGGGCCAGGACCGCGAAGTAGCTAGTCCAGACGGCGGCCGCTGCGGCGGCGGCGTAGGCGGCCCAGCGGCCGGGGCTCGGGCTTTCGGTCGCTCGCCAGAGGAGCAGCGTCGCGGCCGCCGTCAGGGTCCCGGCCAGGCCGGACATCCTGGCGAACTCGGAGAGCATCACGGTCGTGGGCAGGATTGCCACGAAGACCCCGGCCCAGAGCCCCGACGCGTCTCCGGCCACGCGGCGGGCGAGAGCCGCCACGAGCGGGATCAGGGCGATCCCGGCCAGCGCGGGGACGAGCCTCAGGGCCCAGGGAGACGCGCCGAGCTGCGCCGGCAGCCAGGCCAGCAGATAGAAGAGGGGCGGTGCGCTGTCGCGGCCGACTATGTCGAGCATACGGTCGGGCGGGTGGTGGAGGACGACCGCCGAGAAGTCCTCGTCGTAGCCGATCGGCTGGCGGGCCAGGAAGGCGAGCCGAAGGAGAGCGCCCGCGGTGGTGACCAGGGCCAGCGCCCGGCTGTAGCCCAGGCTGCGCCGGAGGCCGGTCAGCCGATCGCTCACGGCGACACTGCCCAGACGGCGGGCCTGCCATCCGGATCCCAGGCAACCGGCTGGGCGCGAGCTGCCGCATCCGACCCCAGGGCTCGGGTCAGGTCGGCGCGGCTCGCCGCCACCACGGTCGAGTAGATGCGAGGGTTCTCGATCCTGGAGCCGGGCGGGAAGAAGGTCGGTTGATCGTGGAAGTAGACGAACTCGATGTCCGTGGCGGAGAAGTCGTCGATGATGACGGCCGAGCCGGGATGCTCGTTGGCGTACTCGCCCATGGCGGCGATCTGGTAGCTGAACGGGTCGTATCGATCGGCGACCGAGCGCGACAGGTAGACCACACCGCTCATGACGGCGATCGCAGCGAGCCCGACGGCAACGATCGAGATAGCGACTCTGCCGGCCCTGGCTCCCCACCGTCCGCGGGCCCATTCACCAAGTTCGGTCGCGCCGAGCCCGATCGTCACCCCGAGCGGTGCGGCCAAGCCGAGCGCCCGCAGGAAGTGCGGCGAGTAGCCCTCCGTGGCGAGGAGCGGCGGCAGCAGGAAGACGGGCAGGCTCAGCAGGATCAGGGCGTGGCCGGCGTCGCGGCGCATCCGCCACAGCCGCAGCAGGCCGAAGGCGGCCACGGCCACCAGCGGCAACGGCACGAGAGGCAGGGCTGCGACGTCGTGGCGCCCGTTCTGATCCCCTAGGAAACCGAACATGCCGAGCGTGCGGAGCACGTGCACGGCCGGGCTGCTGTCGGCCGCCGAGGCCGGGTTGAACACGCTCACCACCGTTGCCCGGCCGAAGTAGCTGATCGGGTCCGTGACCGCCACCGCGATCATCGGCGCGGCCACGATCAGGAACGCGGCCACGAACGGCACGGCTCCGGCGCGCAGGTCGTTGTAGCGCGGCCGATCGGCCCAGCGCAGCCACAGCAGCCAGACGATGACCAGCGCCGGCAGCAGCTTGAGCGGCTGGTATGTGTAGAGCGCCGCCACTGCCGTGACCGCCCCGGCCACCGCGGCCGTACCGCGGCCTGGACGGCCGGCCCAGCGCAGCAGTGCGATCAGGGCCAGGGCGCCGAACAGCGGCACGATGGTGTTGCGCATCCCGTCGCGACTGACGCAGACGAGCCACAGCGAGCCGGCCGCCCAGGCCGCCGCCACGAGCCCCGTCAACGTGCCGAAGCGCCGGCCCAGCAGGCCGATGGCCAGCACGCCCGCCACGCCGAACGCGGCAGCGGTGCCCCGCAAGACGAATGTGGTCTCGCCGAAGAAGTGGAACACGGCCGCGACCACGTAGGCGAAGAGGGCCTCGCGCCCGCCGTCGTCTTGGAACCAGACCAGCCAGTCGGGGTGGAACCCCGGCTGGTGCAGCAGCTTGAGCGCGTCCAGGCCTTCGGACGCTTCGTCGCCGTACAGACCGGCGCCGGGGTTGGCGGCCAGATCGTAGAAGCGGAGGAGGATCGCGGCCGCGACGATCGCGGCCATGGCCAGGATCGCCGCGAGCGCCATGAGCCGCGCGCTCGCCAGCGGCGGCTCCCCGGCGGCCCTCGCTGGAGTGGTGTCTGCCTGAACCTGATTCACCGCGCCGCGTCGGCCAGACGGCGCATCTTGCGCTCCTCGTGCACGGTCTCACCGCCCTCGTGGTCGTTGAACGGGTAGACCTCGATCGCCTTGGGCCCGGCGTAGTGGTTGTAGGCCGCGAAGACCGTGGAGGGCGGGCACGTGTGGTCCATCAACGCCACGGAGAAGAGAGCCGGCGACTTGGCTCGAGCCGCGAAGTTGAGCCCGTCGAAGTAGGAGAGCGTGTCGAAGATCCGCTCCGCCTGGTCGCGGTGGATCTTGGCGTAGCGGACGATCTCGTGGTACGGGTCGCCATCGGTGATCTCGGTGGCGCGGCGCCAGTGGCACATGAACGGCACGTCGGTGAGGGTCAGGAGAAGGTCCGGCACCAGGCCGGCCGCGGCCAGCGCCAGGCCGCCGCCCTGGCTGCCACCGTTCACCGCCACGCGGGCCGGGTCCACCGCGGGATGCGACCGGGCCGCTTCCACCGCCCTAACGGCATCGGTCATCAGGCGGCGGTAGTAGTAGGTCGCCGGGTCGTGGATGCCTCGCGTGGCGAACCCTGGGTAGTGGCCCATCGCCGCTCCGGAGTCGGGATCGGGCGTATCTCCGGCGCGCCAGGAGCTGCCCTGGCCGCGGACGTCCATGACGAGATGGGCGTGGCCGGCGCTCGGAAACGTCAGCCAGTCGATCGGCCGGCCGCGGCCACCGCCGTAGCCGATGTATTCGACCACGCACGGCAGCCGCCCGTCTCTGGCGAACGGCGAGGCGGCCACGTCGCGAGGAGCCAGGAACCAGCCCTTGATGGGCTGGCCTCCGAAGCCGGCGAAGGTGACGTCCCAGACGTCGATCGCCATCAGGCCGGCGTCGACCGGTTCGAACTTCGGTTCGAGCGGATGCTTGCGCGCGCCGGCCAGGGTGTCGGCCCAGAAGGCGTCGAAGTCGGCGGGCTCCTCGCGCGCAGGCTTGTAGACCCTCAGCTCGGTCAGAGGCAGATCGAACAGCACTCTCCGGTCCTCCTGTATGCCGTGGCAACGGGCCTATCGTACGGTCCGAGGCGGGCAGCTGCTACTGGACCCGCGAGTCGTGGTCCTTCCGGAACGGCTCGCAGGTCCGCCCTCAGGACCTTGCCCGTGCCCCCTTGGGCAGGGCGCGAGCGGGTCAGGCGGGCGTGGTTACTCTCGGGTGCCACCGTGTGGGCCGGACGTATCGGATATGCGCGGGGTGACTGCTACCCACGCCGGGCACGGAGGCGTGTCGAGGCATCCGTCGCGTTTCGTGAGATCGATCCCCAGCCGAGCGTGAATCGGGCCGTTTGGCTACCTCTTCGGTCGCCTGCCGCCACTCATGTCCGTCCCGACGTTCGATAGTAGTCATCTCACGAATAGGTGCGAAGTCGGAGCCGCCGGCATTCTTCCCACAGACGGCGGACCGCTCAGGCGGGCGTGGTGCTCCTCTCGATCGTGGCAAATCGGGCAGCCGCTCGCACGAAGTCGGCCCACAGGCCGGCGAATTCCTCGGGCGTCGACTCGGTCCGCTCCGGGTGGCACTGCACCGCCACCAGCCAGCGGTCACCCCCGCCCTCGAGGCCTTCCACGAGCCGGCCCCGCTCGCTGTCGGACCAGGCCACGGCCCGCAGGCCGGCGGCCAGGGCGCCGTGGTGGACAGCCTGGTGGTGGTACGTGTTCACCTCGAGCTCGAGCATGTCGTCGTCGGGGTCCCCGCCGGCAACGCCGTCGGGCGCGGCGGAGGCGATGGCCCGGCCAAGCTTGCTGCTGGGTTCGATTTCGAGGAAGTGGGTGTGGGCTGGGCCGTGGCCGTAGGGCGTGCCCGCGTGGCTGGGTACATCCTGGAGTAGCTTCCCGCCCGAGAAGACGTTGATCGCCTGGAGCCCGCGGCAGATGCCCAGCACGGGCACGGACCGCCGCTGCGCCGCCCGCCACGCCGCTAGCTCCAGCTGGTCGCGGGCCGGGTCGAGGTCGGCAGCTCCCACCGGCTTCTCGCCGTACAGGGCAGGGTCCACGTCAGGGCCGCCGGTCAGGAGCAGGCCGGCCATTTCGGCCAGCCGGCGATCGCGTTCTGCGATAGGCGCCGCGGCATTGACCAGCACCGGGTTGCCACCGTGGCGGAGGACCGCGTCCGCGTACAGCTGATTCTTGCGCAGGGTCAGGGCCGCGTCGGTGGAGGCGGCCGGGTCGGCGACGGTGACCACGATCAGCGGAGCCGCGGTGGCCGAGTGAGCTGCCATGGGGCGCAGCATAGCGCCTGCTCGTGAGCCGACGGCACGGGCGGCAGCCCTGGCTCGGCGGGCGGCCGGTGCGGCGGTCCGCTTCGGGTCAATGATCGCGCCACGCTGCCGGGGGTAGGCGCGGCGGGCGATTCCAGCCCATCGCCCCGATCCAGGCGCGAGGGATGTTCAGCCGCACCGAGCCTTCCCGCGCGTGGCCGATGGCATCTTCGGGGATGTACAGCCGCAGCCATATGTAGAACCCGTGGAACAATCGCTGGACGACGATGTAGCGGTCCAGCTGGCCGCAGATCCGTCCGATCGGCTCGAACCGGTTGTCGTAGACGAGCCAGCCCGGCTGGATCTCCTCGAAGTCGAACTTGCGCTGGGGCGGCGGTAGACGACCCAGCTCAACGAGCAGGTCGCGCAAGGCGTCGGAGTGAGCCCACCAGTCGGGCATCTCGCTCTCCCGGAGCCTTGACGAGCCGGATGGGTCAGGTCCGCCAGTCCCGTCCGGCCGTCGATCGAAGTCCCGTCAGCCTGCCACTTGCGACTCGTCGCGTGAAGTGCCGTACGTCAGATCGCGCCGAA
Organism: Candidatus Limnocylindrales bacterium; assembly: GCA_049520815.1. Taxonomy (GTDB): domain Bacteria; phylum Chloroflexota; class Limnocylindria; order Limnocylindrales; family CSP1-4; genus Fen-1039. The sequence goes on along the minus strand of JBEKPL010000001.1, from coordinate 26,547 downwards.
AGAACCGTCGTTGCCATCGGGCGCTCGAGGTGGAAGTGGTGGCAGGGCCGCTTGGGGGGTAAGCGGCCCTGCCATGCGCGGCGGTCAGGTCGACTCGGCCGACTCGTTCGTGTCGGAGGCGATTTCGGCGATGCCGTCCGTGGCTCGTACGACTTCAGAGCTTAGACCACGGATCTCGACAACGGCTGCCAGCACGTCCTCGAGGGCCACCTTGCGGGCCGCCGCGTCGACCTTGATCTCCCCTAGCGCGCTGAGCTTCATTCGGCGGTGGGTCTCAAAGCTGGCGTACCAGAGCGGCCGGAGCCGTGCGCCCGGCTTGGGCGCGCACAAAGCGAACACCGGCGGATCGCGTCGATTCGGTACTCGGCACGGCCGGGCCGGACTGTGTACGCGGAAATCACTAGGGCGTCCGATCGAATCGGCTAGCACCCGCGAGACTGGCAGAGGCCAGCGCCCGTCGCCTCTTCTCGTAGATGTAGAAGTCCGCGAACGAGCCCTCCCGGTCATCCCCGCCGTACGGGTACCTGTTGGGGATGTGCTCGATGAGCGTCCATGCCGGGGCGTGCAGCTGCACCCACCGCGTGAACTCGCGCTGTCGTATGTACCCGCCACGGTAGTCGGCATCGGCATCCGGATTGGCGTTCATGTCCGTGTTGCTCGAATACACGATGACGTAGCGAACCGAGCCCGCGAAGAGCTTTCGCATGTAGTCGTCGAAGACGTCATCTTCCACCAGGTGGTAGACGACATCGAGGGAGAGGGTCAGGTCCGCTACTTCGCCCCGGTAGTCATCCATCAGGGCGAAGGTCTTGGTCGGGTCGGAGGCGAAGAGCTTCTTGCACTTGGCGACGACCGTCTCGCTGACATCCAGGCCCAAGTACTCCGGGTAGCTGGCCTGGCTGAGCTGGCTGCCGTCCCCGCAGCCGAACTCGATGACAGAGCGAACGCCATGCTCCCGAACGAAGGCGTTGATCACCTCGGCCTTGAAGGCCGCCAGCTGGGCGTGGGAGCCGGTGCCGGAGTCGCCGCCGGAGGCGTATCGAGCTTCCTAGTACTCCCTAGATCCCGGAAACGGCCCCGACTTGGGCCCGGCGCGGCCGAGGAGACGCCAGTAGGCCCTTTGGAGCAGCTCTCCGACGATTGGGATTCTCTTGATGAAGCTCTTCATCTTCGCGGTGACTCCGGTGTGGAATGGGCCTGCGGCTCGATGGGGCCGGGCCACGGGCCGTCCGTACCGGTGAGCGGATGGAGCGGTCCGGCCGGGGATCGCCGGGCTGCCAGAATGGCTAGCCAGCCGCCCCCGAAGAGCAGCCACATGTTGGGGCCGAAGGCGCTGGCTCCGAGGACCAGCCACATGGCGGTGCCGCTCTCCAGCATCAGCACCGCCGGCATCGCGAACACGAAGCCGTGGGGCCACAGCGCGGGAGACGCGAATATCGAGGCCAGGCCCAGGGCGGCGAGCCCGCGCCGGCCTCGGAACGCGAGCGCGACGACCGTCAGGGCCGCGCAGGCGGCCACCCACGCCGGGGCCGGGAGCACCCTTGCGTAGGAGTAGCCGTAGAGCGCATCGGCAACGGCCTGCGACGAGGCGCGGTAGCCCAGCCCGGCCCACCATGCCCGCCAGGCGTCGACTCCGACCAGCGGCAGCGTCATGAGGACGATGGCGAAGATGACCGCGGTTCCAGCCAGCAGCCCGCGCCAGCGCCGCTGGCGCAGCAGCCACAGTGCCGGGATGCCGCTCTGAACCTTGAAGATCCCGTCGACGATCAACGCCCCGCCGGCTCTGACCGCGGCAACGAACAGGAGGAATGTCAGACCGGCGATGTTGCCCGATTCGAGGCCGATCATCACCGGCGGGAATGTCAGAAGAAGCAGACTCAGGCTCGGCGCCAGTCCGAGAATCCGAAATGCCCGGTACCAGCAGACCAGCTGGAACGCAGTCCAGCCGGCGGCTACGGGCGCAGCCGGCCACTGCGACAGCAAGGCGAAGACCGGCAGCAGCGGCGGCGGGTAGAGGAAGAAGTCGGCGCGGGCGCCGGCGGGCCACGCCGTCAGGGTCGCGGTCAGGTAGGCCTGCCCGCCGTTCATCCAGCGTTCGGACGCTCCGAGGTAGACGTTAAGGTCGTAGAGGTGGCCTGCCGGCTGCCACAGCAGGATGTCGTACAGAACCCAGGCGACGACCACCTGCGCGACGAGCGCCAGCTGGAGGGTCGTCAGATGGCGAAGCGCGAACTCACGGCCGCCGGGTGCGGTCCGGCCGGAGCGAGCGGCTGCGCTTGCGGTGCCCGTGGCGGCGCGGTCCGTGTGGCGCAAGGTCCGCATACCGACGACTGCCGCGGTTGTGACGAGGAGCCACGCCAGCCAGAACGGAACTCCGGCCATGTCCCGTCCGAGCTGGGGCACGGCATACCCGACCACCAGGACCATGGCCGCGGGGACGGCCAGGTCCCAACCGCCCGACCGTGCCCACCGAAGGCTCGCCAGGTTCGCGAGCCAGCCGCGCCCAGCGGCAACGAACGAGAGAAGCCCCTGCACCACGGCCGTATTCTAGGCGGCCGAGCCCGGGGTCCGGTGGGAGCGCAGGTGAGCGGACGCCAGGAGCCGCGAGACTGGCGATGGATTGCGAGGGGGCCGATAGGCCGCGAGGCGGCCGAGAGCTCGAGTGAGTCGCGGCGCGAGCCGCAAGTCACTCCGCGGCCTACCATGGGCACGTGCTGAGTCGCCCGCGTTTCTCGATCTTGCGACCGCGCCGGCCGTCGACGGCCGGGCTGATCGTGGCCGGCCTGGGCCTGGCTTCCGCTACGGCCCTCGCGGCGGTGGTCCACGGCCCGCTGGGCGTGCAGCATGCCTCGATCGTCTATCTGCTGCCGGTCTTGGCCGTCGGTATGGGCTACGGCAGCTGGCTGGCCGTGGCCACTGCTGTGATCTCGTTCCTGCTGTACGACTTCTTCTTCGTCCAGCCGCTGCACACGTTCGCGATGGCGGCGCCGGAGGAGTGGCTCGATCTGCTGCTCTTCCTGGTGGTAGCTACCGTCATCGGGCGGCTGAGCGCGCTGCAGCTCCGGCGGCGCCGGGAGGCGGAGCTTCGCAGCGCCGAGGCGCGGGCTATGTTCGCCATGAGCCGCGACATCGCCACGGCGGCTACGGCCCTCGAGGCTGCACCGCTTCTGGCCGCGCGCCTGGCGCGCGAGGCCGAGATGGCACGGGTCTGGATCGGCCTGGGCGCCGCGATCCCGGAAGAGCGAGTCGTGGCCGACAGCGTGGCGGGCGAGCCCCGGCCGCCGGTCACCTCGAGATGGTTGCTCCACTCGCACTCGGCCGACGCCCAGCCCAGCTGGTCCCGCGTGCGCGAGCCGGCGATCGGCCGGGCCGGTGATCGCGCGGTCGATCAGCGCGAGGCCCGGCGCAAGGCGGCCCGCGAAGGCGATGAGCCGGTGACGGTCTTCCGCATCCCAATCGAAGCCGGCGGCGAGACGATCGGTTCGCTGTGGGCGACCCGACATCGAGAGGATCCGTTCCCGGGGCGCTCGCACACTCGGCTTCTGGCCGCGGCCGCCGACCAGCTCGGCCAGTCGGTCATTCGCGACAGGCTGGCGGCCGAAGCCACGGCAGCCGAGGTGGCACGCCAGAGCGATGCGCTCAAGTCGGCCCTGCTCGACTCCGTCTCTCACGACCTTCGTACGCCACTGGCGGCGATCCGGGCAGCGGCCGGGATACTGATGGATCCGGACGTGGCGGTGACCCAGGAGGCGACGCGCGTAACCGCCGGTTCGATCGACCGGGAGGCGGAGCGGCTGAGCCGGCTGGTCCGCAACATGCTCGACCTCGGTCGCATCGAAGGCGGTGCGCTGCATCCGTCGCTGGAGCTGTACGACCTGGCCGACATCATCGAGCCGGTCGTCGAGCGAATACGGCCGATGCTGGCACCCTCCGACCTGGAGGTCGCGGTCGCGCAGAACCTGCCGGCCGTCCGGGCCGATGGGATGTTCGTGGACCAGATCCTGACCAACCTGCTCGAGAATGCGGCCAGGTATGCTGCGGGACGCCGAATCCGAGTCTCGGCACGCCAGGCCCGGGTGGGTCGCGTCGATCTCGTGGTCGAAGATGCCGGGCCGGGAGTCCCCGCAGCTGCGTTGCCGCATCTCTTCGAACGGTTCTATCGCGCGCCGCGGCGCCAGGGTTCGCGAGTAGAGGGCGGCTCGGGGATCGGGCTGGCTGTGGTTCGCGGCCTGGCGGAGGCGATGGGCGGTTCTGCCGACGCAAGACAGAGCTCGCTCGGTGGGCTGGCGGTGGTCGTCCGGTTGCCCGCGGAGGACGCCGAGCCAGCCGAACGGGCCGTCGAGCCGGCGGTCGAGGACGCGGCCGGAGGGGCGGTCGAACCCGTCGGGTCGGTCGAACCCGTCGGGTCGGTCGAACCCGCAGTCGAACCGGCCCGGCCGGCCGACGCCGCTCCGTCTCCGGGACCTCTGGCGTGAGCGACGGGGCGGCCGTCGTCCTGATCGTCGAGGACGACGAGGCGGCCAGGGCCGCGATCGCCACCAACCTCCGGGCTCGGGGCCACGAGGTAGACGAGGCCGGCGACGTGCGCGAGGCGCTCCGCCTCTGGGACATCCGCCGGCCGGACCTGATCCTGCTCGACCTGGGCTTGCCCGATTTCGACGGCCAGGCCGTCATCCGGCGTGTTCGCCGCGAGGCCACCACACCGATCATCGTGGTTTCGGCCCGCGGCCGGGAGGAGGATCGAGTGGCGGCCCTCGATGCCGGCGCCGACGACTACCTGACCAAGCCGTTCGGGCTATCGGAGCTGCACGCCCGAATGCGGGCGCTGCTACGCCGGGCGGCCGGGCCTGGTGCGGATACGGAGGGCCGACTGCGGCTCGGACCGGTGGTGCTGGACGTGCCGCACCACGAGGTCAGGGTGGGGGAGACCCCGGTGGAGCTGACCCCGCGCGAGTTCGAGCTGCTCAAAGTGCTGCTCTCGCAGCCCGGGCGCGTCGTGACGGCGGGCCGGCTCCTCCGTGCGGTCTGGGGTACCGCCTACTCGGACGAGGGCCACTACCTCCACGTCTACGTCAGCCGCCTGCGCCGCAAGCTCGCCGCCGCAGATCCGTCCGGCGCCGCGGCCAAGCTCATCGTCGCCGAGCCGGGGGTGGGGTACCGCGTCGTCGCGGAGTGAGGAGTGCTTCGGGCGGCTATCGGTTGCTCACCGGCTCGCCGACAAGGTGGATCTCCAGCCCCGGGATCTCGTCCAGGAGGCGGTCCGCGAGCGAGGGACGACCCAGGCCGAGCCCGCGATGGGGCCGGTGAACCAGGACGACGTGGCTGATGCGACGGTCACGGGCGACCTCCGCCAACCCTCTGCCCAGATCCGATGCTTCGCCCCGGATGATCTCGGCGCCCAGATCCGTCGCGTAGTCCACGTTGGCCTGCAGGTTCTGCCGGCGGTCGCGCGACTGCTGCACTGCTGGCGTCTCGACGGCCACCGCGATCCAGGGCGCCCGCAAGACGCTGGCGAGCGAGGAGGCGCGACGCAGCCCGCGCCGGCATCCCGGCGACTCGTCGACAACGGCCATGACCCGCTCGGCGACCGATGGCAGCCCGAGACCCTGGCGTGCCACGATCCCCTCTAGCTCCTGGTCCACCTGACCGGCTACGAACCGCAGGCTCAGGTCTCGCAGGGCCATCAGGTTCGGCTCGGTGAAGAAGCGCTCCAGCGCAATCGCGGCCCTATCGGGCGGGTAGACGTTGCCGTGGCGCATCCGCTGCCGCAGCGCGTGCGGGCTCATGTCGACAAGCTCGATCTCCTCGGCGGACCGGACCTCCTCGTCGGGCACCCGCTCGCGGACGGGCACGCCCAGGATCGTCTCGACGGCGTCCGCGACCGATATGACGTGCTGGACGTTGCAGGTGCTGATGACGTCGATGCCGGCGTCGCGGATGGCCTCCACGTCCTGCCAGCGCTTCTCGCGGGGAGAGCCCGGGGCGTTGGTGTGGGCCAGCTCGTCCACCAGCGCCTCGGCGGGATGGCGGGCGATCACCGCGTCGGTGTCCATCTCTTCGACGACCACACCGCGATACTCGATCCGGCGGCGAGGCACGGCCTCGAGCCCGTCCAGCAGCGCGGCCGTGTGGCGGCGCCCGTACGTCTCGACGAAGCCAACCACCACGTCCGTCCCCCGGTCGTGGCGGCGGTGCGCCTCTTCCAGCATCGAGAAGGTCTTGCCCACGCCCGGGGCCATTCCCATGTAGATGCGGAGGCGGCCGCGGCCCTGATGCTCCTCGGCCTGCAGGCGGGCGAGCATCTCGTCGCCGGTCGGCCGCTTGGGCTCGAGATCGGTGTGGGTCATCGTGGGCCTCCCGGTCTGAGTGTGGACTTCATCGGAGGAGTCCGTCCAGGTCCAGGTTCACCGCCAGGACGTTGACGGTCGGTTCGCCCAGGAACCACAACAGCGGCTGCGACGTGTGTCTGGCGACCACCGCGCGAACCGCGTCCTCGCTGATCCCGCGGGCCCTGGCCACTCGAGGGATCTGGTACTCGGCGGCCGCGGGGCTGATGTCCGGATCAAGCCCAGACGCCGAGGCTGTCACCAGGTCGATCGGGATCGGTGCGCTACCATTGGCGGCCCGCAGGGCGTCGACCCGCTTACTGATCTGGTCGATCAGCGCCTGCGAGGTCGGCCCAAGGTTCGAGCCCCCCGAGAGCGTGGGGTCGTAGCCGGCGCCGGCAGCCGATGGCCGGCCCCAGAGGTACTTCGGATCGTCGAAGGTCTGGCCGATCAAGGCGGAGCCCACGGTCTTGCCGTTGGCCACGATCTGGGAGCCATTCGCCTGCGATGGAAAGGCCACCTGCGCGACGGCAGTGACGACGGCTGGGTAGATGAAGCCGGTGACGATCGTCAGCGCCAGCAGAACCGCCACCGCGGGCCAGATCTGGGTTCGAAGGAAGCTTCGCATCGATGACTCCTAGGCCAGGTGCACGGCGGTGATGAGGAGGTCGATCGCCTTGATTCCCAGGAAGGGGGCGACCATGCCGCCGACGCCGTAGATGAGCAGGTTGCGCCGCAGCAGCTCGGCTGCGGGAGCTGCCCGGTAGGCGACGCCTCGCAGCGAGAGCGGGACCAGGGCGATGATGACCAGGGCGTTGAAGACGACCGCCGACAGGATCGCGCTCTGGGGGTTCGCCAGGCCCATGACGTTGAGCTGATTCAGGGCCGGGTAGGCCACCGCGAACATCGCCGGCAGGATGGCGAAGTACTTGGCCACGTCGTTGGCGATGGAGAAGGTGGTGATGGCGCCGCGAGTGATCAGCAGCTGCTTGCCGATGGCGACAACTTCGATCAGTTTGGTAGGGTCGGAGTCGAGGTCGACCATGTTGGCGGCCTCCTTGCATGCGGACGTGCCGCTGTTCATGGCCAGGCCTACGTCCGCCTGGGCGACCGCGGGCGCGTCGTTGGTGCCGTCCCCGGTCATGGCCACCAGGTGGCCTGCGGCCTGCTCGGCCCGAATGCGGGCGATCTTGTCCTCGGGCTTGGCCTGGGCCATGAAATCGTCCACGCCCGCCTCTTCCGCGATCGTGCGTGCCGTCAGCGGGTTGTCGCCCGTGACCATGACGGTCCGGATGCCCATGCGGCGCAGCTCGTCGAAGCGCTGGCGCAGGCCCGGCTTGACGGTGTCCTTGAGCTCGATCACTCCCAGGGCGCGGCCGTCGCGCCGGATCGCCAGTGGCGTTGCGCCGAGCCCCGCGATCTCGTCGGAGAGGGTCGCCAACTCAGGGGGGATCTCGCCATCCAGCGCCGCTCGAATGGCGTCCACGGCGCCCTTAAGCACGACCGTGCCGTCGGCCAGGATCACGCCACTCGTCCGCGACTCGGCGGAGAAGGGGATCACCTCGGCCACCGAGGGTGGCTTCCCGACGACGGGTCCGGCCGGCGCGACGGTCGATCGCGCGACCCTGGGCTTCTTGCGCTCCCCGAGCTCCTCGAGGCGGCGGCGCGCCAGCTCCACGATGGAGCGTCCTTCGGGCGTGTCGTCGGCCAGCGACGTGAGCAGGGCCGCCTCCACGGCCTCCCTCTCCGTCACTCCGGGGAGGGGCACGATCCGCGACGCGAGCCTGTTGCCGTAGGTGATCGTGCCCGTCTTGTCGAGCAGGATCACGTCCACGTCCCCGGCCGCTTCCACGGCCCGGCCGCTCATGGCCAGGACGTTGAAGCGGGCCACTCGATCCATGCCCGCGATGCCGATGGCCGAGAGCAGCCCGCCGATCGTCGTCGGGATCAGGCAGACCAGCAGCGCCACCAGGACCACGATCCCCAGCGGGGCGCCGGCGTACAAGCCGAAGGGCCGCAGGGTCGCCGTGGCGAGCAGGAAGACCAGGGTCAATCCGGATAGCAGGATCGAGAGGGCAATCTCGTTCGGCGTCCGCTGCCGCTTGGCGCCCTCCACCAGGGCGATCATTCGGTCGAGGAAGGTCTCGCCAGGGTTGGCGGTGATGCGCACCGTCAGCGTGTCGCTGACAAGAGTGGTCCCGCCCGTGACCGTGCTGCGGATGTCCGTGCCCGGCTCCTTGAGAACGGGGGCGGACTCGCCGGTGATGACCGCCTCGTTGACGTAGGCCACGCCTTCGATGACGTCACCGTCTCCGGGGATCGTCTCGCCATCGCGCACCACGACGATGTCGCCGGAGCAAAGCGCCGACGAGCCCACGTCCTCGAGGGTGCCGTCGGGCAGGCGGCGGTGGGCCAGCGTCTCCGATCGCGTCTTGCGCAGGCTGGCCGCCTGGGCTTTGCCGCGCGCCTCGGCCAGGGCCTCGGCGAACGTGGCGAAGTAGACGGTGAACCACAGCCAGATCGCGATCTGCAGCTCGAAGCCGACCGATCGGCCGACCTCGCCCGGGGCGGCCGTGCTCAGCCCCAGGAAGTCCGAGACGAGGACGAGGGTCACCAGAGCGGCCGCCACCTCGACCACGAACATGACCGGGTTCTTGGCGAGCTGACGCGGGCTCATCTTGCGGACGGCCGGCCCGAGCGCTCCGCGGAGCAGCGCGGGTTCGAAGATCCCGCGCTGGCGCGGACCGCCGGAGGCGCCGCCGGCCCGAGCCTGGCGCTCCTCGCGGGCGACGCGGCGGGTCCCGCGAGCGGTGTCGACCACAGACGGCGAGATGAGTCCGCGGCGGAGGCCGCCGGCGATCTCGACGGCCATCAGAACAGCCTCCCGGCGTTGTTGAGCAGCTGGTCGACGATCGGGCCGAGCGCCAGGGCGGGGAAGAAGGTCAACGCGCCGACGATGACGATCACGCCGATCAGCAGGCCGATCCAGATCGGGCCGGTGGTGGGGAAGGTGCCAAGGGACGGCGCCACGCGCCGTTTGGCGGCCAGCGAGCCGGCGATGGCCAGGATCGGCACGATCATGGCGTACCGCCCGATCAGCATCGCGAATGCGCCGGTCACGTTGTAGAAGAGCGTGTTGCCGGCGAGCCCGGCGAATGCGGAGCCGTTGTTGCCGGTCTGGCTCGAGTAGGCGTACAGGATCTCGCTGAAGCCGTGCGGGCCGCCGTTCAGCGGCCCCGCCTTCCCCGCGGGTGTGGCCGTGGCTATCGCGGTGAAGACCAGGATGCTGAAGGCCAGAGAAAGGACGACGAGCATCGCCATCTTCATCTCGTAGGCCTCGATCTTCTTGCCCAGGTATTCGGGCGTGCGGCCAACCATGAGCCCGGCGATGAAGACGGCCAGGATGGCGAAGATGAGGATGCCGTACAGGCCGGCCCCGACGCCGCCCGGGACGATCTCACCCAGCTCGATGTTGAAGAGCGGCACCAGGCCGCCGACGGGCAGGAAGCTGTCGTGCATGGAGTCGACAGCGCCGGTACTCGTGCCGGTCGTGACCGTGGCGAAGAGGCCGCTGGTGTCGGGCCCGAAGCGAGTCTCCTTGCCCTCCATGTTCCCGGCGGACTGATCGATGTTCTGGGCGACCGCGGCAGGGATGGAGGGGTTGGATCGCTCCTCGCTACCCATGGCGACGAAGGCGCCGACGCTCAGCACGATGACCATGACCGCGAGCAACGCCCAGCCCTGGCGCGCGTCGCCGGCCATCCGGCCGAACGTGTTCGTCAGGGCGAACGGAATGATCAGGATCAGCAGCATCTCGAACCAGTTCGAGAGCGCTGTCGGGTTCTCGAAGGGGTGCGCCGAGTTGGCGTTGAAGAAGCCGCCGCCGTTGGTGCCCAGCTCCTTGATCGCCTCCTGCGAGGCGATCGGCCCGGTCAGGATCGACTGGTGCGTGCCCTGCAGCGTGGTCGCGTCGATCGATGCGGCGAAGGTCTGGACGACGCCCTGCGAGACCAGGAAGAGCGCGGCCACGAACGATATCGGCAGCAGGATGTAGAGCGTGCCGCGGGTGAGGTCGACCCAGAAGTTGCCGATCGTCTTCGACGAGTGCCGGACCAGGCCGCGCGTCAGGGCGATGGCGATGGCGATGCCGGTGGCCGCCGAGACGAAGTTGCGGACCGCCAGCCCGGCCATCTGGGTCAGTAACGTCATCGTCGTCTCGCCGGCGTAGTTCTGCCAGTTGGTGTTGGTGTCGAAGGAGACCGACGTGTTGTAGGCGAGGTCCGGCGAGACGGGGCCCATTCCTGCCTGATTCAGGGGCAAGGATCCCTGCAGCCGCTGCTGGAGGTAGAGGGCCAGGATGCAGACGAGAGAGAAGACGATCACCGAGACCGCGTAGGCGGTCCAACGCTGCTCCTGCGTCTCGTCCACGCGCATCAGGCGGTAGATGCCGCGCTCCACCGGCCGCAGCACGGGCCACAGGAAGGTGCGCTCGCCCTCCATGACCTTGCGCATGTACCCGCCCAGCGGCCGCGCCAGCAGGATTGCGGCAGCGAAGAGAACGAAGGCCTGGATCAGCCCGGGAACGGAGGGGATCATCTAGAACCTTTCCGCGCGAAGGAGGCTGAAGAGCAGATAGAGGCCCACGAAGAGGGCGATCAGGCCGCCGAGGAGGTCCTGGACGTTCATCGGGCCAACCTGTCGCACAGCCAGATGAAGCCCCCGAAGAAGAGGCCACCGGCCAGGATCAGAACGACGAACGCGAAGTCAGAAGGCATCGGTATCCTCCGGTGAGCTGGATCCCCCGCCGTCCGGGGCTTCACGACCTGCGCGCTCGACGATCTCGATCAGGGTCGGCAGGGCGAACGGCTTGGGCAGGAAGCCCGCGACGTCGAATTCGCGCAGGCGAGCCGGCGGCACGGACGTGGCGCTGACGACGTAGACCGCGGGTGATCCGGCGGCGCGCAGCCGGTCGGAGCGGAGGAGGTCCCAGCCGGAGGCGCCCGGCAGGTTGATGTCCAGCAGGACGACGGTCGGGCGAAAGCCCGCCCGGAGCTGGTCTTCGGCGTCCTCGGCGGAGGAGGCTAGACGCGCGTCGTGGCCGCGCGCCCGCAGATGGCGGACGACGATGCCGGCCAGGTCGAGATCGTCCTCGATCAGCAAGACTCGGGCCGAGAGCATCCCGCTATTCATCGCTCCTCCGCACGACCAGGTCGCAGCCCGAGTCGTCGGGCCAGGGCAGCGGTTCGAGGCGCAGGCCCTTCAACCGGGCGATCGCGGAGAAGCGCTCCGCTAGCTGCCCGCCGAACCTCAGGCCGGCAAGGGTGATGCGCGTGGCCGAGCCCGACGCCACGAGAGCCATGGCGCTCTCGACCTCGGCGACCTCCGAGGTCAGCCGGCGCCGGGTCTCCTCCGGGTCGAGAGCCGCATTCTCGCGGGCGGCGTGGCGTTCCATGTCACAAGGATTGCCCGGCCCCCCAAGAGGCGGCCGGTGTCCGATGGGACCAGATCGCTAAACGCGGTCTAAACGAATCGGCCGGAACGCACGCCAGGGCGACCGATCCGCGTGGCTAGCCCGGGTCGGTCGCTCGGCTGGCTGCCGCGGGCCCAGGTGGTCGCGAGGTAGTCCCGCCGCTCGAACCTGCACAGGCTGGGTGCCCCCAAGGGGACTTGAGCCCCTGATCTCACCGCGCCACCGCACCTGATGGCGGCAACTCGCCCAGCGACTCGTGGTCGGCGATGCGGTAGCCGATGCCGGGCTCCGTCTCGATCAGGCCCTCCAGCGAAGTGGCCGGTGCCGCGGCCGAGAGCTTGCGGCGGAGCCGATTCACGTAGACGTGGAGGTAGGCGCTCTCGTCGGCGTAGGCCAGGCCCCAGACCGCGCGCAGCAGCCGGGCCTTGGTAAGGAGGCGGCCCTGATTTGACAACATGACCTTGAGCAACTCGTACTCGCGGGGCGTGAGGCGTACCAGCTCGCCCGAAACGCGGACCTCCCAGCGCACCGCATCGAGCTCGATCGGGCCGAGCCTCAGGCAGCCCCCGGCGTCGGCATCGGGACCGCCGGCCCGCCGGAGGACGGCCCGGATTCGGGCGTTCAACTCGTCGGTGGCGAAGGGCTTCGTCAGGTAGTCGTCCGCGCCGGCCTCCAGGCCGGAGATCTTGTCGCGCTCGTCGCCGCGGGCGGACAGGATGATGATCGGCGTGGTGGCCTCGCGACGGATACGCCGGATGACGTCCACTCCGTCGAGGTCGGGCAGGCCCAGGTCGAGCAGGACCAGATCGGCGCGGTGGGCGTCCCACTGGCGCATCGCCTCCAGAGCCGTCGCCGCCTCGTAGACCTCATAGCCGCGACGCTCCAGGTAGTCGGTCAGGGCGCGACGAGCGGGTTCCTCGTCTTCGACGATCAGCAGCGCGGGACCGCTCATGGCGTGGCCTTCTCGGTCGCCGTCGTCGGCCCGGCGGCGTCGTCCGGCACGAGCGCGGGGTGCAGCCGCACGTCCACACGCAAGCCGCCGAATTCGCTGCGGCTCGCTGAGACCTCGCCGCGCATGGCCCGCGTCAGGCCCTCGACCACGGTCATGCCGATGCCCATGCCGCGTCTCTTGCTCTCGCCGGGGGGCCCGGCCTGGTAGAACTTCTCGAACAGGTGCGGCAGGGCGGAAGCGGGCACGCCCGGTCCGTCGTCCTCGACGCTGATCTCGACCAGCCCGTCCGGCCGATGGGCGCCCCGCACGCGGATCGTGTCGCCGCCGTGGCGAATGGCGTTCTCCAGCAGGTTGGCCAGTACCTGGTTCAGGTACAACTCATCGGCCAGCACCGGCGGCAGCGAGTCGGGCAGCTCCACGCGCACCTGCTTGGTCGTGGCGCCGGCGGCGCGCCTGGCCACCTGGGGCACCAGGTCGTCGAGATCGCACGGCTCGAGCTCCGGCTGGAGGGCTCCGCCTTCGATCCGGCTGAGGTCGAGGAGGTTGCGGACCAGCCGGCCCATTCGTTCGGCCTCCGAATCGATGGCCCGGAAGGCATCGCGCTGCTCCTCAGCCGACCAGGCGACCTGTGGATCGAGCATGCTGCCGGCGGCAGCCCGGATCGTGGCCAGGGGCGTGCGCAGGTCGTGGGAAACGGAGTCCAGGAGGGCGGTCTTGAGGGCTTCGCTCTCCCGTGCGATCTCCGCGGTGGTCGCCTCGCGGGCGAGCCGGTCTCGGACCACGGCCTGGCCCAGCTGGTCGGCGGCGGCGGATAGCACGCGCGTCTCGGCCCGGTCCGGTTCGCGCTCGCCGCGGGCACGGAGGGCCCAGATCGATCCCAGGTTCTCGCCGGCGACCTCGACGCGGACCCGGTGAAGAGCGGCCCGAGGGGCGCGCCAGGCGGCGCCGAGGCCCACGTGGGTGCGGGCCCACCGCGTCTGCCCATCCGGCCCGCGCTGCAGCACCACCTGCCAGCCGGGAACCGGCAGCGGGGCATTCGGGTCCGTGTCGGCGAGCACGCGCTCGTCCGTCGGCGTGGCGCCAAGGCTGAACCAGACCCGATCCATCGCCGTCAGCCGCTCCAGCCGGGAGACCACCGCAGGCGCTGCCTCGTCTACCGTCCGGGTGGCGGCCAGGACCTCGGTGACGGCATGCAATGCCTCGGCCTCGCGGGCCCGGTCTGCGGCCTCGCTGGCCCGCTCGGTCTGGAGCGCGACCAGGCGGCCGATGACCGCGGCCACCGCAAGGAGCAGGAGCAGGTTCAGCCACTCGTCCGGGTTGCGGATGGTCAGGGCGTAGAGAGGCTCGACGAACAGGAAGTCGTACAGGAGGAAGGCGCCGACGGAAGTCAGCATCGCCGGCACCGTTCCATACCGCATGCCGACGGCGAGCACGGCCAGCAGGTACACCGGGGCGGGGTAGGTGACGTGGGTCGCCGCCCGCAGCAGGGCGATCGCGATCGTGGCCACGGCCAGGGCGGCCAGGCTCAGGACTGCGACGCGCGCTGCGTGGGATCGACCCGGCGCGGGTCCCGGAAGCACGAGATGCATCGCCACGATCGTAGCCCCGTGGCAGCCGGAATGCTTCGTGATGCCTCGCGGTGTGTTGAGCGGATGTTGAGCGCCGCGACGCCGCCGGGAGTCCCACCGTCGTCCGGCCCGGTGGTAAGGTCGACATCGTGATCGCGAGGGAATCCACCGCCGATGGCTGAACAACGGTCCCTTCGGGGCCGCAAGCTTGGCGACCGCCGCGTCGTAGTCGACCGTCCCCACGCCCGCTACTTCCGATACATCGCCCCCGGGGTCCTCGAAGCCAAGCTGGAGGCCCAGGCCCCGCGGACCGAGTGGGGCAGGCGCCGGGCCAGGATCAGCGCTCTCCTTTTCGGCAGCCCGCTGTCCTCTGCTGCGGACCTGACGGAGCGGCTGCCGAAGTGGAAGGCCCTGCCGGTCTTCTCCTCGGACGTGATGTCGTCGGTTGCCTACGCCGCCGAGGCGAGCCTGTTTACGCTCGCGGTTGTCGGTGCGAGCGCGTATGGCTACCTGATGCCGATCTCATTCCTCATCGTTGGTCTGCTGCTCCTGGTCACATTCAGCTACCGTCAGACAATCCGCGCCTATCCCAACGGCGGAGGCAGCTACATCGTTGCTCACACCAACCTGGGCGTGCTGCCCGGGCTCATCGCCGCGTCGTCGCTCCTGGTCGACTACGTCCTGACTGTCGCGGTGAGCGTCTCGTCTGGCGTCTACAACCTGGCCTCGGCTCTCACCGTTCTCGACCCTTACAAGGTCCAGATCATCGTCGCCTTCATCATGCTGGTGATGGCGGTCAACCTACGCGGCCTGCGCGAAAGCGGGACGGTCTTCGCCAGCCCCACCTACATCTTCCTGGGCAGCATGCTTCTGATGATCGGGTTGGGGATCGTCCGCATTCTCTTGGGCGACACGCCGCGAGCGCCGTTGGAGGCGATGTTGCCCGGGATGGGCCAGAGCCTGACGGTCTTCCTCCTATGCCGCGCCTTTGCGGACGGCTGCTCGGCCATGACCGGAACCGAGGCGGTCGCCAACGGCGTGCCGGCCTTCAAGCCCCCCGAGTGGAAGAACGCTCAGAAGACCATGCTCGCCATGGCGGCACTGCTCGGCACGATGTTCCTGGGCATGAGCTTCCTGGTTGGGGTGACCGGAGCGCATCCCTCCGCGACCGGCGACTCGATCCTCAGCCAGATCGGCGCGGCGGTCTTCTGGGGCCGCAGCCCGCTTTACTACGTTCTCATCTTCTCAACGATGGGGATCCTGGTGCTGGCGGCGCAGACGTCATTCGCCGACTTCCCTCGCCTCTCCTCAATCCTCTCTCGCGATGGCTTCTTCCCACGTCAGTTCGCCTTACGGGGGGAGCGACTCGCCTTCAACTCCGGGATTATCGTCCTGGCGGGCGTTTCGATCGCCCTCGTAGTCGCCTTCCAGGGCAACGTCAACAGCCTGATCCCGCTCTACGCGATCGGCGTGTTCTCCTCGTTCACCCTGTCGCAGTCCGGCATGGTCCGCCACTGGTTCAAGGAGCGGGGACCGGGCTGGCGTCGCAGCGCTCTCATCAACGGGGTCGGTGCCTGCGTTACTGCAGTCGTAGTCGTCGTCCAGATCACCACCAAATTCACAGAGGGTGCGTGGATCATCATCATCGTCGTCCCGATCCTGGTTCTGCTGATGCTTTTCATCAAGCACGAGTACGACCAGGAGGAGATCGGCCTAGAGGTCCAGCCGGACCTGGTGTTCGGACCGCCGCACCGCCGCCAGCGGGTCGTGGTCGCGGCTCAGGCCATGAGCCGGGCCGTGGTCCAGGCCGTCAAGGTCGGTGAGACGATGGGCGAAGAAGTCCAGGTTGTTCACGTCACGATCGACCCGATCGAAGGCGAGCGGTTCCGCGAGCGCCTAGAGCGCCAGCTGCCGGGCGTCCGGGTGGTGCTCGTGGAGTCGCCCTACCGAGCCCTCGTCCGGCCGTTCGTGCGGTACCTGGAGGTTTCGCAGGCCGAGGACCCGGGCCGTGTCACCGTCGTGCTGCTGCCCGAGCACCTGCCGCGCCACTGGTGGGACCGCATGCTGTACAACCAGAACGTGCATCGCATCCGCGCGGCGCTGGTGGGGCGCAAGGAATTCGTGGTCCTGGACTCGCCCTACCGACGCGAGGCCTGAAGGGCGAGATCAGCCGGCGGCCGTGGCCCGGAACAGCGCCACGCATCCGTGAGTAGCTATCTCCACATCCACGAAGCGGGCCTCGAGCGAGGCCCGCAGGCCGTCGAGGCTGTCGCGGCCGTTGCCGAAGATCCCCATGGCGTTGTACGCGGCCATGAAGACTCGGGCCTGCGGCGGCAGGGAGATGCCGTGCCGCAGCACCGTCCCGCCGAAGAACGTGCCGCCCGGCCGAAGCAACGGCCGGAGGTTGTCGAAGGCCGCCGCCTTCGAGTCCATCGGCCCGGGCAGGCAGTGCAGCAGGTAGTTGAGGCCGATCGAATCGAAAGGTTCGATCTGCGTCGCGATCGGCTTCAGCACGTCGGCCCGGTAGAGCTCCGGGGCGTAGCGGATCAGCCGCCGGGCGGTGTGCACCAGGCTGTTGCCGTTGAGGTCCATCAGGCCAAGGCGCGGAGCCGGTGACGGGAACCGGACCTTATCCAGGAAGTAGCCGGTTCCAACGCCCACGTCGAGATGATTCGCGGAGACGCTTGCCTGGTACTGCGCCAGGATGCGGGCGCTGGGGCAGCGCCACAGCAGCAGATTCGATGCACCAAGCACCCCGGCGTCGTAGAAGTGCAGGCCGATGCGGCCGTACGCGCCGGCTCCGAGGGCGCGCTGCTTACCGACTTCGCCGCCTTCGCCCATCGCCGGAGTCTGCGGCAAGGGGACGGGCCTTCGCAAGCAGAAGGTCCAACCCTGCGACGGGGATTGTCGCCACGCCGCGGCCTCCGCTTCCGCTACCGCCCGGGCTACTTCATTCGCATGATGCGGAGCTATTCGCCGGACGTGATACAGTTCGCCTGTGAGCGAACCATCGGGCGGCAACACGAGTGTCGATGCCGTCGTCGAGGCCCTGGGCTGCTTGTGGGAGGAGCAGGATCCCGAGGTGCCCGAGTGGGCCGCGCAGGAGCTCACGTTCGGGCAGATGCGGCTCCTGTTCCTGCTGAGCAAGCACGGGGCATCGCCGATGAGCCGCATCGCCGAGTGGCTCGGCGTCGGCCTGCCGACGGCCAGCGGGACGGTTGAACGGGTCGAACGCCACGGCCTGGTGGAACGGCGGCATCGCGTCGACGACCGTCGCGTCGTCGAGTGCCAGCTGACCGCGGCCGGCCGCGAGCTCCTGGAGGAGATCGCCGGAATGCACCGCGACGTGCTGCGCCGGACCCTCGGCGTGCTGAGCGAGGACGAGCTGAGGGAGCTCGCTCGCCTGATATCGATCGTCCTCGAGCGCACGAAATCGAGGATGACGTGAACATTGGGGTTTCGGCGCGAGTCGTAGAAATCGGGAGCCGGTCCCCGCGAACGTGCGGCGGATCCAACTCAGCGCGCCCCGCCCTGTCAAACGTTCCATCGAGCTGCCCAACCTGACCGTGCCAAGGAGCCACTGGTGATCCGACTTACCCAGCTAGCCATCGCCAAGCGCAGCGTTACCGTGCTGATCACGCTCGGCCTCTTGATCGGCGGTCTCTTCTCGTGGTTCCAGCTCAAGCAGGAGCTGCTGCCGGACATCCAGTTCCCGCTGGTCGTCGTCATCACGCCGAGTCCGGGCGCCAGCGCCCAGGATGTCTCGACGCAGGTAACCCAGCCGGTCGAGCGCTCACTCGGCAGCATCTCCCGGTTGAAGCACATCAACTCGAGCTCCGTCAACAGCCTTTCGATCGTGGTCGCGACCTTCTCCTACGGCACGAACATCAAGGAGACGACGGCCGCCATCGACACGAACGTAAAGGCGCTCGGGTTGACGTCCACATCGAGCATCCAATCGTTCGACATCAACGCCTTCCCCTCGCTGATGGTGGCCATCAAGGGCACCGGGTCCACGACGCCCGATCAGCTGAACGCGCTGGCTTCTTCAGGCATCGTGCCGGCGCTCCAGGGTCTGGACGGCGTGAGCAAGGTCGATCTCACCGGCGCCACGCAGTACCGCCTCGTCGTCAAGCTCGACCCGGCCAAGCTGGCGGCCAACGGCGTCTCGATCAGCCAGATCCAGGGCGTGCTTGCGGCCAACAACCTGATCCTGCCCGCCGGATCACTGCCGATCACCAAGGCCGATGGCACAACGATCTCCATCCCCGTCTCGGCCCAGCACCAGCTCGTTCTCGGCAGCAAGGACGAGCTTCTGTCTCTGGCAGTGGGTGCGAAGATGCCGGCTGCGGGATCGACTGCCACCGTCCCCACGCCAATCACCCTCGGCGACCTCGGCACGGTCGAGCGAGTCGCCGTCAATCCGACCGGCTACGCGGAGCTAAACAAGGACCCGCAGCACGGCGGCGCCTCGCCCTCGCTGGTCATCAGCGTTACAAAGACCACCGACGCCAACACGGTCAGTGTTGTCCAGGCGGCCCTGGCGAAGCTGGAGGAACTCAAGACCCAGAACCACGACAGCTTCGAGATCGACATCGTCTCGGATTCGTCGTCGTTCATCATCGAGTCGCGCGACAGCCTGGTTCGTGAAGGCGGGCTAGGCGCCATCTTCGCGGTGCTGACGATCTTCTTCTTTCTGCTCAGCCTGCGTTCGACGTTGGTCGCCGCCGTGAGCATCCCCGTCTCGATCATGACCGCCTTGACGCTGATGCTCGGGTTCGGCGTCACGATCAACATCATGACCCTGGGCGGATTGGCGATAGCCGTCGGCCGGGTTGTCGACGACGCCATCGTCGTCCTGGAGAACATCTACAGACACCGTGGCAAGGGCGATCCGATGCGTGAGGCCTGCATATCAGGCACGCGTGAGGTCGCCAGCGCCATCACCAGCTCCACGCTGACCACGGTTGCCGTCTTCCTGCCGCTCGGCTTCGTCGGCGGCATCGTCAGCCAGTTCTTCCTGCCCTTTGCCCTGACCGTGACCTTCGCCCTGCTGGCCTCGCTCATCTGCGCGTTGACCGTCGTCCCGGTCCTGGCCAGCCTGTTCATCGATCGCATCAAGCTCAATCCCGACGAGGGACCGCAGCATCACGAAACGCTCGTCCAGAGGATCTACACCCCGCTCCTGAAGGCCGCCCTCCACAACCGCCGCAGCCGCTGGGGCGTGATCGGCATCGCCGCGGCCCTGGTCGTCGGTGCCGGCTTGCTCCTTCCGTACATCCCCACCCAGTTCCTCAACGCCGGGTCGGAGAAGCAGCTCACGATCACGGTAGCCCCGCCCTCGGGCACGCCATCTTCGGTCGTGCTCGACCAGGCGAGGGCCGTTCAGGACAAGCTCAAGAGCTACGCCGAAGTCAAGCTCATCGAAACCACCGTTCCCAGCGAAGCCGACACCGGCCTCTCGGCGCTTGCCGCCGCCTTCACCGGCGGATCGGCCAACGCCGCTACGATCGTGGTCGGCCTGGACAAGGGCACGAACCTCGATACCGAGCAGAAGAAGCTGTCCGATGAGCTGGTCAAGCTCCAGCAGGACGGCTGGCAGATCCAGGTCGCTCAGAACAGTCTGACCGGCAGCAGCTCGATCAGCGTTGTCGTGAGCGGACCGAAGATCGCCGACGTCGAGAAAGCCACGACCCTCGTGATGGCCGAGCTCAAGAAGCAGCCGGATCTGCTCAACGTCAAGAGCGACCTCGCCACCCAGACCACCCAATACGACATCAACGTCGATCCGAACAAGGCGATCCTCGATGGCACCAGCACGGCCCAGGTTCAGGGGGAGGTCTACAACGCCCTCGTCGGGACCAAGGCCGGCACCGTCGCTCTCGGCGGATCCCCGACCGATGTGTACCTCCAGATCGACGCCAAGCTGACCTCCATCGAAACCCTGGCCTTGATGCCGGTCGGTGCCGGCAAGATGCCCCTCGGCTCCATCGCGACGGTCGCGCCGGCCGAACACCAGGCGCGCGTGAGCCGCGTGGATCTGTCGCCCGCCTCGACTATCTCGGCAGACACCACCAGCCAGGACACCGGTGGCGTCTCGACGGAGATCCAGAACGTGATCGACGGCCTGAAGGCCGATGGCAAGCTGACCGGCGTGACGGTCAAGCTCGGCGGCGTCACCGAGCAGATGAACGAGGCCTTCGGCGGTCTGTTCTTCTCGATGGCGGTCGCCGTGCTGCTCGTCTACATCGTCATGGTTCTCGTCTTCAACTCGCTCGTGGATCCGCTGGTCATCATGTTCAGCTTGCCGCTGGCCACGATCGGCGCTTTCCCCGCGCTGTTCCTGACCCAACGCCCCATCGGCGTCTCCGCCCTGATCGGCTTCCTGATGCTGATCGGCATCGTGGTCACCAACGCCATCGTCTTGCTGGACCTGGTCGAGCAGCACAGGCATCGCGGCATGCCGATGTACGACGCTCTGATGCAGGGCGGGCGGACGAGAGTCCGGCCGATCTTGATGACGGCCATCGCCACGATCCTGGCCCTGATACCTCTCGGACTGGGTCTTTCCGAGGGCGAGATCATCGCCTCGGAGCTGGCCACGGTCGTGATCGGCGGTCTCTTCACTTCGACCTTCCTGACGCTCATCGTCATCCCGGTCGTGTATTCGCTCGTCGAGGACGCCAAGGTACGAACGCGGCGGATGGCGGGTCTGGCCCCGGAGACTGCCGAGGCGTAGTCTCGAGCCGGCCCGACCGGCAACCAGTTCGACCGTACGCGCGCCAGGCCGGGAA
This sequence comes from Candidatus Limnocylindrales bacterium, assembly GCA_049520815.1. Lineage (GTDB taxonomy): Bacteria > Chloroflexota > Limnocylindria > Limnocylindrales > CSP1-4 > Fen-1039. Next base: position 5,437 of record JBEKPL010000001.1, on the reverse strand, counting down.
TGTGCCCGGCCTCGGCCTACTCCTGGACTTCCTCGCTGCCCGGGATCAGCATCTGCGCCAGCAGGGCGCCCGCCAGGTTCGCTACCAGGCCGAAGACGATCGCGGTCTCGATGGAGACGCCCACCAGGATGCCCGCCAGAGCGGCCCCGATCGGGAAGCCCGAGAAGTTGAGATTCATCGACACGGTGAAGGCGCGGCCCATCCAAGCCGGGTCAGTGCGGCGCTGGCGAAGGGTGAACATGGCGATGTCCATAGGGCCGTTCACCGCGCCCCCGAGCGCCATGGCCAGGGCCACCGGCAGCAGCCCGGCCGGCCACAGCAGGATCGCGGCCGCGGCAGAGAAGCCCAGCGCCGGCAGGACGATCAATCGCTTCTCCCGGCCCTGGGTCCGGAGCCGGCCCGAAAGGAAGGCCGAGACGACGCCGAACGCGCCCATCAGCCCGAACATGTAGCCCACCACGTCCTGCCCCATGCCAAGACGCCGCAGGACGATCAGCGGGACGACGATCTCGATCATGCCGCCGGACAGGTTCATGGTCGAGAGGGAGACGGCCAGGGCTCGAAGGGTGCGGTTGTTCCAGGTGTAGACCAGGCCGAGCCAGGCGTCGCGCAGCAGGCTGCCGGTCGAGATCACGTCCGTGCGGGGGTCGGGGGCGCCGACCATGACCGCCGCGGCCACCAAGTAGCCGGCGGCGATCAGCAGCAGAGCCGCCTCGAAGCCGAGCAGCTGGGCAGCCACGGCGCCCAATGGTGCGCCCACCAAGGTGGCCAGCACCCAGCCGTTGGAGTCGACCGCGTTGACACGCTCCCACAGCGTCTCGGGGACGAGGAGCGGGAAGAGGCTCCGCAGGCCGCTGCTGCTCAAGGGGCCGGTCAGAGACGAGACGGCCGCGATGGCCAGGAGGAGCCAGGCCGGCAGCTGCTGGGCAAGCGCCAGAACGGCGATCAGGGTCAGCGAGGTGGCCGCGACCGAGTAGTCCAGGATGATCAGCCGGACGCGGCCGTGGCGGTCGAGCAGTGCCCCCGCGATCGGGCTGACCAGCATGCCGGGCGCGATGCTGGCGAAGGCCACGCCGCCGGCCAGAGGGGCCGATCCGTAGCGCTGCAGAGCGAGCAGGATCACCACGATGCTGACCATCGATTGGGCGATCCGGGCGATCTGCATCCCGAGCAACACCCGGCCCAGGGAGGGCACGCCGAGGAGCGCGCGGTATGAGGGACGAGTTGTGATGGGCTCGGTCATGGCACGGAACCTGGTGCTGGGCTGATGCCCGGAGCGTGCCACAGATCATCGAGGTGCGCGCAATGGAGGCGCGCGTGATGCCCGCCCGCGAACGGATCGGCGGCCCAAAGTGACACGCGTGATGGCACGGCCTCTTGCTAAGGTGGATGGCGATGCAGCTCATCGGCGGTCGGTCTGTCTTCGCGGCGACCGACCTCGTCGGTTTCCTGGCCTGCGAGCATCTCGTGGGTCTGGAGCTGGCGGCCATGGCCGGCCTGGTGGACCGGCCGACAAGGCTCGATCCCGAGATCGATCTGATAGCGAAGCGCGGCCTCGAGCACGAAGCTCGATACCTGGCCGGCCTCGAGGCCGGCGGGCGAGCCGTCACGCGGATCGACCCGGGCGATCACGATGGGCCCGTCTCGGGGCGCCTGGCCAGGCTGTCGGCGGCCGCGGCGGCGACGGAGATTGCGATCCGGCGCGGTGACGACGCTATCTACCAGGCCACGTTCTTCGACGGCCGGTGGCTTGGGCTGGCGGACTTCCTGCTCCGAGTGCCGCGGCCCAGCGCTCTCGGGGAGTGGAGCTACGAGGTCGTGGACACCAAGCTGGCCCGCCACGTCAAGGCCTCGGCGCTGCTCCAGATCTGCTCGTACGTGGAGGGGCTGACCCGCATCCAGGGTGTCGAGCCGGAGTCGATGCACGTCGCATTGGGTGGGAGCGCGCGGGTGGTGGAGCGGCACCGGGTCGCCGACTACATGGCCTACTACAGGACGGTCAAGGCCGCGTTCGAGGCCCGCGTGCGGGCGGATGGGGGAGCGGCGGCGGTCTATCCTCCCGCGGCCACGTACCCCGAGCCGGTGGAACACTGCGACGTGTGCCGCTGGAACCTGGTGTGCCAGGCCCGGCGCCGGGCGGACGACGATCTCTCCTTGGTGGCCGGTGCGCCGACCCGGCTACGCCACGCCCTGAAGGCTCGGGGAGTGGCCACCCGGCGCGGACTGGCGGCCATGGAGCTGCCACTGCCGCAGCCACTCGAGGGCGTCGGGAGCGTGGCGCTCGCCACGGCCCGCGACCAGTCCGCGATCCAGGTCCGCGGCCAGGACGAGAGCCGGATGCTGTACGAATTGCTGCCGCCGAGCCGGCTTCCGGACGGAACGCTCGAGCCGAACCGCGGCCTGACCAGCCTTCCACAGCCGCGGCCGGGCGACCTCTTCTTCGACATCGAAGGCGACCCCTATGCCCTCGACGACGGCGTGGAATACCTGTTCGGGGTCCTGGAGCCGGGGCTGGCCGGCCCGGACGGCGAGCCCACGTTCCACGCCTTCTGGGGCGTTGACGAGGCCGGCCACGTCACCCCGGAGGCCGAGAAGCGCGCCTTCGAGCAGGCGATCGATCTGATGACGGACCGGCTGGCAAGGGATCCGGAAATCCACGTCTACCACTACGCGTCCTACGAGCCGGCGGCGGCGGGCCGGCTGATGGGCCGCCACGCCACGCGCGAGGAGGAGGTGGACCGGCTGCTGCGCGGCGACGTCTTCGTAGACCTGTTCCGCGCGGTTCGGCAGGGGCTCCGCGCCTCAGTCGAGAGCTACTCCATCAAGAAGCTCGAGCCACTCTACGGACTGACCCGCGAGGTGGAGCTGCGGGACGCCGGCTCGAGCATCGTCGAGTTCGAGCGGTGGCTGGCCGAGTCGGAGTCCGGTCCGGCGCCGTCCAGGACGCCTCGGACGGATCCGGTCCTGCTGGGGATCGAAGCCTACAACCGCGACGATTGCATCTCGAACTGGCGCCTGCGCGACTGGCTCGAGGAGCGGCGGATCGAGCTGGCTGCACGGATCGGCGAGAAGCTGCCGCGGCCGGGCCCGGGGGAGCCCGAGGCCGCCGAGGAGTTGTCGGAACGTCTGGCGCACGTTGCCGACGTCGCGGAGCGACTGACGGCGGGCGTTCCCGAAGATCCGGCGCAGCGATCTGGAGAGCAGCACGGCCGCTGGCTCCTAGCCCAGTTGTTGAGCTGGCATCGGCGCGAGGAGAAGTCGTTCTGGTGGCGCTACTACTACCTCATGAACGACCTGACGGACGAAGAGCGGATACCCGAGCGGGAGCCGATCGGCAGGCTCCGGTTCGTGCAGCGGGTCGGCGAGGTGGACCGCTCGGTCGTCTACCGCTACGGCTTCCCGGAGCAGGAGCACGCCATCGAGGTCGGGACGGACGTGCGCGATCCGGCCACGGGCCGGTCGCCGGGGAGTGTCGTGGCCGTTGACGATGCCGCAGGCACTCTGGATCTCAAGCGCGGTCCAAAGACGGACGGCCCGCATCCGACGTCGCTCGTCCCGTTCGCGTACGTCGACCCGGCGCCGCTGCGCGAGAGCCTGCTGCGCATCGGCGAGTGGACGGCCGAGCACGGGATCGACGGCCCCGGGCCGTACGCCGCTGCCGCTGAGCTGCTGCTCAGGCGCCCACCGCGTATCGGCGGCGGCGAGCCGCTCTGCCGTCCCGGCGAAACGCCGATCCAGGCCGCCACTCGAGTCGCGCCCGGACTCGATGCCAGCTACCTCGCCGTCCAGGGGCCGCCTGGCTCCGGTAAGACCTACCTCGGCGCGGAAGTCGTCGTCGAGATGGTCCACAAGGGCCTGCGGGTCGGAGTCACTGCGAACAGCCATCGCGTCATCGGCCACCTCCTCGACTGGGTTGCCAGACGCGGCGCCGACCGCGGCGTCGCCGTCCGGATCGGCCAGAAGACCGACAGATCGGGCGACTGCGCCTCGGACGCCGCCGAACCGTTCGACAACTACGGCAAGTTGCTGGCGGCGCTCGAACGCGGAGACGTGAACGTGGTTGGCGGCACAGCCTGGCTGTGGTCGCGGCCGGACTTCGCCGGAACGGTGGATGTCCTCGTGATGGACGAGGCGGGTCAGGTCTCGCTGGCCAACGCCGTGGCCGTCTCTTCGGCCGCTCGGAGCCTGGTCCTCCTGGGCGACCCGCAGCAACTGGACCAGCCGCTCCAGGGTACGCATCCGCCTGGCGCCGAGGCCTCGGCCCTGGGTCACGTCCTGGCGGGCGAATCGACCATGGCGCCGGATCGCGGTCTGTTCCTGGCTCGCACCCGCCGACTCCACCCGGACCTGTGCCGGTTCACCTCGGAGGCGTTCTACGAGAGCCGTCTCGCGTCCGAGGAGTGGCTGGCGCGTCAGCAGCTGGCCGGAAGCGGCGCGCTCTCGGGCACGGGCGTGCGGTTCGTGCCGGTCGCCCACGAGGGCAACAGCAACGAGTCGGCCGAGGAAGCGGCGGTCGTGGCCCAGCTGGTTCGGGAGCTGGTCGAGGGCGGCGCGTCATGGACGGATGCCGAAGGCGCCATCAGTCGCCTCGGTTGGGACGACGTGCTCGTCGTCGCGCCGTACAACGCCCAGGTCGCCGAGATCGCGCGCGCCCTACCGCAGGCCCGCGTCGGAACCGTCGACAAGTTCCAGGGCCAGGAGGCGCCCGTATCGATCTACTCGATGGCAACCTCCTCCCCCGAAGAGGCGCCGCGCGGCATGGAGTTTCTCTACAGCCTCAACCGGCTCAACGTGGCCACCTCACGGGCGCGCTGTCTGGCGGCCCTGGTGGCGAGCCCGGGCCTCGTCCGGGTCAGGGCCCGAACGCCCCGCCAGATGCACCTGGCCAATGCCCTGTGCCGCTTCCTGGAGCTGGCCGGCGCGAGCACGGGCGAATACTGACGATCCGCCGCCGCTCGAGAACGGACGAGGGGCAACGTCACGGCCGGGGGATCGTCTGCCGGGGTGACATGCCGACTCGGGTTAGGGGCTGAAGGTAGGCGGTTTGCGGCCGATACCCACTCTGCCGGCCCCTTTTCGGGGGAGGACGGTCGAGCGGCGCTCGCAGCGTCGCCGGCTCGAGGTATCTGGCGGTCTGGATGACCCGAGACCAAGGATCTGGCATGCAAAGCGACAGCGTGGTGTCACGACTCATCGCCTGGCGTCCTCTGCTCGTTCGCTGGGGGATCTACGTGGGGCTGGGGCTCGCCCTTCTGTGCGTCGCCCTGGGCGGCCTCGCCTTCGTTATGGGGTCGGCTCCGGCAGCGGGTGTGGTCATCCTCGGCTTCGGCATGGCGATCGGCTGGGGTGTGACATGGGTGATCTACGTGTTCAGCGTGTCGCGGCCCCTCGCCCAGCTGGCCGAGGCCACCGAGGATCTCGCGGGAACAGACGCTGC